>NZ_JBEOSZ010000025.1:87597-109052 GCF_040303285.1 Streptomyces sp. NPDC096046
GGCGGCGCCCCTCCCTGCGGACGGGTGCCCGTCGGCGGCGCTCTTCGGCTGCGCGCGGCGCGCCCGTCGGTGGCGTGTGGTGCCGGGAACCGACGGGTGGCGCCGCTCCAGGGGGTCAGCCTTGCTTCTTGCCGCCCTGGCCGGAGGGCTCGGCTTCCGCGGTCTCCGTGTCCTTCCCCGCCGGGTCCGCCGGGTCCGCCTGGGAGGGTTCCGGCTGGTCGGCCCTGGAGTCGGGGACCTGGGTGAAGTCGACCCGGTTCATGTGCCGGCTCATGGACTTCATCAGGGCCCACACCGCCACGGCCATCGCCGCGAAGACGATGAAGCCGAGGACGCCGGGGGTGACCTTGTCCTCGTCGACCTCCTTGGCGAAGGAGACGAGGTGCGTCATTGCCAGGCTTGCGCTTGCGCTCATGTCAGGCATTGTCGCGGATGCCCGCAAAGAGGTCGTCCTCGGGGAGGGAGGTATCGACGAGGGCCTTCGCCAGCTCGTACTCCTCCGTCGGCCAGACCTCTTTCTGGATCTCCATCGGGACCTTGAACCAGCCGCCGTCCGGGTCGATCTGGGTGGCGTGGGCGATGAGCGCCTTGTCGCGGATCTCGAAGAACTCGGCGCATGGGATATGCGTGGTGAGCGTGCGCTGCTTCATGCCGAACTCCTCCCAGCGCTTGAGCCAGTCCCCGTAGGGGGACTCCAGGCCGCGGTCGAGCATCGCCTGGTGCAGGGCCTCGGTGCGCGGGCGGTTGAAGCCCTGGTTGTAGTAGAGCTTCTGCGGCTGGTAGGCGGGGCCGTACTCCGCCTCCGGGTACTTCTCGGTGTCCGCCGCCGACTCGAACGCCACCATGGAGATCTTGTGGGTCATGATGTGGTCGGGGTGCGGATAGCCGCCGTTCTCGTCATAGGTGGTGATCACCTGGGGGCGGAAGGCGCGGATCTTGCGCACCAGCTCCCCGGCCGCGTGGTCCACGTCCTCCAGGGCGAAGCAGCCCTCCGGCAGCGGCGGCAGCGGGTCACCCTCGGGCAGCCCGGAGTCGACGAAGCCGAGCCACTCCTGCTTGACCCCCAGGATCTCCCGGGCCTCGTCCATCTCCTTCTTGCGCACCTCGTGAATGTGCTCCTCGATGTACGCGTCGCCCTGGAGCTTGGGATTGAGGATGGAGCCGCGTTCCCCGCCCGTGCAGGTCACGACCAGCACGTCCACCCCCTCGGACACGTACTTCGCCATGGTCGCGGCGCCCTTGCTCGACTCGTCGTCGGGGTGGGCGTGAACGGCCATCAGTCGCAACTGGTCAGTCAAGACTCAATCCTCAGTAAGTCGGCGCCCTGTGTGCGTCGGCGCAATCAGCGGCTTCTATAGTGACCGAATCGGGGGGCGAATAATTCCGGGGCCCGGCCCTGGAGCCCCTTCCGGGACCTTCGTCCCGGCCCGGTCTGGAGGACGATCATGAGTACGGCGAGCACGCGACTGCCCGAGGGCCGATACGGCCGTTCCTCGGACGAGCGCGCCGACCGCACGCTCAAGGTCGTGGGGGCCGTGCTCGCGGTGGCGCTGCTGGGGCTCGTCGGCTGGTTCGGTTACCACTACGTCGCCCAGAACGAGATCAGCGCCGAGGTGATCAGCTTCGAGCCGGGCAAGGAGTCGGTGCGGGTGCATCTGGAGGTCCGCAAGGACGCCGGCGCCGACGGCTACTGCACCGTGCGCTCGCAGGCCGAGAACGGGGCCGAGGTGGGCCGGGCCGACTTCCGCTTCGACGGGGACGACACCCGCATCGACAAGGTCGTCACACTCCGTACGACCTCCCCGGGGACGACGGCCCAGCTGCTGGGCTGCCACGCCGGCTGACCACAGCGCGCGTCACCTGGAATACGTACGGCCTGACCTGCATTGACGTGATTCTGGTCGCTTATGTCCTCCCCCTTGGGCTCCTGAATTGTTAGGCTCGTGGTTTCGCCCTTCCGTGAAGGAACATTCTTCTGTGTAGGGCGATGCTTTGTATTCCCAGTACCTACGAGGAGCACCTGTGACCCAGACCAGCGAGAACGTCACCTGGCTGACCCAGGAGGCGTACAACAAGCTCAAGGCTGAGCTTGAGCACCTTACTGGTCCCGCGCGGGCGGAGATCTCCGCGAAGATCGCCGCAGCGCGCGAAGAGGGCGACCTGCGTGAGAACGGCGGGTACCACGCGGCCAAGGAGGAGCAGGGCAAGCAGGAGCTCCGTGTGCGCCAGCTCACCCAGCTCCTCGAGAACGCCAAGGTCGGCGAGGCGCCCGCGGCGAACGGCGGGGTGGCTCCCGGCATGGTCGTCACGATCGCCTTCGACGGCGACGAGGACGACACGCTGACGTTCCTGCTCGCCTCCCGCGAGTACGCGAGCTCCGACATCGAGACGTACTCGCCGCAGTCCCCGCTGGGCACCGGCGTGATCGGCCACAAGGTCGGCGAGGACGCGGAGTACGAGCTGCCGAACGGCAAGAAGGCCCTGGTGAAGATCCTCAAGGCCGAGCCGTACGAGGGCTGACCCACCCCCCTCCGAGCCTTGGTCTGCCCCCGGTGCCGCTGTGCGGCACCGGGGGCATTCTCATGCTGTCGCCGAACGGTACCTGCGCACCGCCAGGGCCCCACCAGGATCAGGATCGAGTGGGTCAGCGAGGCCCAGACGGGTGCTGCATGGGCCAGGCGTCCGACGGCGACTGTCTGCGACGAGCCGGCCTCCCTGCCGAGTTCGCCGTCGCCGCGTGATCCGGTCCGGCCGACCGGAGCGGGGACATGACCAGCAGGCCCGCCGTCAAGATGCCTCGTTCGCCGCCCGGTGTTCGGGATGAGCCGAGTCCGGGCTGCCGGCGGAGTCGGCCCCGTAGGCCACGGCCGGATGCCGGACGGGGCCGACGGGTGGGAAGTGTCTCAGTCCAGGTCTGCGGCCGCGGATGGAGCTCGTCCACATGGCCAGCGGAGCCAGGAAGCCCAGGGCGACGATCAGCCGGAGGGCGCCGCGGCTGCCGAGAAGGGTGCCGGTACGAGGCGGACCCGCAGCGCGTGTCGACCTCCACCACGTAGTCCCCGCAGCCGGATCCGGCGCCCGTCTCGTCACGCACCGCCGCCGCGTCGCGGTGGCCCGCCCGGATCGTCGCCACGATCTCGCTCTCCGGCACCCGCGCGCACAGGCAGATCAGCGGATCGTCACTGCCGGACACCGTCGCCCAGTTCTTCCGCCCAGCGGACGAGTTCGGCGTCGGCGAGTGAGGAGGCCAGCCAGTCGTGGTCCAGCGCGGCGCCCGCCAGGGAGGGCACGGTGACGACGTAGAGGCCCGCCGCCCGGGCCGACGCGATGCCGGTGGCGGAGTCCTCGAAGGCGACCGAGCGGCCCGGGAGGGCGCCCAGCGCCTCGCACGCCACCAGATAGAGGTCGGGGGCCGGCTTGGCCGTGATCACCTCGTCGGCCGCGAAGGACACGGGGAAGTAGTCGGCGAGGCCGGACGAGGTGAGCGCGGTGTCGAGCAGTTCCCGGGGGGAGTTGCTGGCGACCGCCACCGGAAGGGCCGCGGCACAGCGCTTGACGAGTTCGGCGGCGCCGGGGAGCGCGTCGGCCCCCTTTGCCAGCTCCTCGCGTACCAAGCCGAGCAGTTCGGCGGCGAGCTCGCGGCCGGCTCCGGGCCTGCCGAAGTACTCGGCCATCGCCTCGCCCGCGCCCTGCAGCGTACGGCCGATGACCAGGGCCTTCTGCTCCGGGCCGAAGTCGTGGCCATGGGCGGCGAAGATCTTGGTCTCGGCCCTGGTCCAGCAGACCTCGGTGTCGACCAGGAGTCCGTCACAGTCGAAGACGACCGCTTGCGGGGCGGGGGGAAGGGCGCTCACTCTTCATTCCTCCAGTCGGCGGCCGCGACCGTGGCGAGCAGCGGCGCGACACCTGTTCGTTGCAGTCGATCCATGGTTCCGCACTCAGAAGCGAGCCTGCCGCCACCTGGCCGACCCTGACGAAGAGCATCCGGAAACCGTCAACCGGTCGCCCGGCGATACTTCCGGACCGCGAGCGTGCGGAACACCAGGACGATCACGACCGACCAGATCAGCGAGGCCCAGACGGGGTGCTGCATGGGCCAGGCGTCGGGTGTCTGGAAGCCCGGGGGAAGGTTGCCGAACAATTCGCGGCATGCCTGCACCGTGGCGCTGAACGGGTTCCACTCCGCGATGTGCCGCAGGAAGGTGGGCATCTGGTTCGCGTCCACGAAGGCGTTCGAGATGAACGTCAGCGGGAACAGCCAGATCAGGCCGCCCGAGGTCGCTGCTTCAGGAGTCCGCACGGACAGGCCGATGAGTGCGCCGATCCAGGAGAACGCGTAACCGAGAAGCAGGAGCAGCCCGAAGCCGACGAGCACCTTGCCGATGTTCTCGTGCGTGCGCCAGCCGACGATCAGGGCGACGACCGCCAGGACGACGAGGGTGAGTGCCGTCTGCACCAGGTCGGCGAGGGTGCGTCCGGTCAGCACCGCACCACGTGCCATCGGCAGGGAGCGGAAGCGGTCGATGAGGCCCTTGTGCATGTCGTCGGCGATGCCCGCACCCGCTCCCGCCGTAGCGAAGGTGACAGTTTGAGCGAAGATGCCGGCCATCAAGAACTCGCGGTAGGCCTGGGTGGAGGTGGACGAGCCGACCTGGATGGAGCCACCGAACACGTAGGTGAACAGCACCACGAACATGATCGGCTGGATCAGCCCGAAAATGAGCATCTCGGGAATCCGGCCCATGCGAATCAAGTTCCTGCGGGCGATGACCGCGGAATCGTTGATGGCGCTCACTTCACCTGCTCCTTCCATGCGTCGGTCCGCCGGTTGCGGAGGTGCGGCGAGAGGGATCCTGTCGATACGCGCGAGCAGGATTCGGGACCAGCGAGTCCCGGATCGACTGGCTGACCGGGTTCGCGGCCGGGGCGACCCGCACGGTGTCGGCGACGGCGCTCACTGGGCGGCCTCCTTGTCGTTCTCCTGGTCCTTGATCTCGGCCACGTGTCCCGTCAGGGACAGGAAGACGTCGTCGAGGGTGGGCCTGCGCAGGCCGATGTCGTCGATCTCGATGCCGCGCGTGTCCAGTTCGCGGATGACCTCGGCGAGGAGCTTGGCGCCACCGGTCACGGGCGCGGTGAGCTTGCGCATGTGGTCTTCGACCTTGGTCTCGCCCTTGCCGAAGCCGGCGAGGACCTCGGCGGCGGCCTGGATGTGCTCGCGCTCGTGGACGACGACCTCGACGCGCTCGCCGCCGGTGCGGGCCTTGAGCTGGTCGGAGGTGCCCTGGGCGATGACCTTGCCGTGGTCGACCACCGCGATGTCGTGGGCCAGGTGGTCGGCCTCCTCCAGGTACTGCGTGGTGAGCAGCAGCGTGGTGCCGCCCGAGACCAGTTGCTTGATGACCTCCCACAACTGCTGGCGGTTGCGGGGGTCGAGGCCGGTCGTCGGCTCGTCCATGAACATGACGGGGGGTGAGACGACCAGGGCCGCGGCGAGGTCGAGGCGGCGGCGCATGCCGCCCGAGTAGGTCTTGGCGGGGCGGTCGGCGGCGTCCGCGAGGTGGAACTGCTCCAGCAGTTCGGCCGCGCGCTCCTTCGCCGCCTTCGCCCGCATCTGGTAGAGCCGGCCGACCATCTGGAGGTTCTCCCGGCCGGTGAGGTATTCGTCGACGGCCGCGAACTGGCCGGACAGGCCGATGGAGCGGCGGACCGCGTCGGGCTCTTTGAGCACGTCGATGCCCGCGACGACCGCGCGTCCGCTGTCGGGCCGCAGCAGGGTGGTCAGGCAGCGGACGGTCGTCGTCTTTCCCGCGCCGTTCGGCCCGAGCAGGCCGAGGACCGTGCCTTCGGGCACGTCGAGGTCGACGCCGTCCAAGGCCTTGACGTCACCGAAGGTCTTGACCAGCCCTTCGGCGTAGATGGCGCCTGGCATATGAGTCTCCACGTCTTCGTAGATGACCGGACCGGCGTCCGGCTAGGCTTTCCACCGACGCAGCATAACGCGATGTATCGCGTCTCACAACGCGTTCAAGCGCGTTGCCCTGCGTGAGACGAAAGGATCTTGGGCCGGCTCCAGGGGCGCTCAGCCGATGACCGTGTAGCCCGCCTCGCGCAGCGCCTGCCCCACCTCGGCACAGTGCGCCGGTCCCTTCGTCTCCAGGTGCAGCTCGACCTCCGCCTCCGTGAGCCCGAGCCGTGGGTCGGTCCGCACATGGCTCACGTCGAGGACGTTAGCGTCGACCACTGACAACACGCCCAGAAGAGTGGCGAGAGCCCCGGGCCGGTCTGTCAGCCGCAGCCGGACCGCGAGATAGCGGCCCTGCGCGGCCATGCCGTGCCGCAGCACCCGCTCCATGAGCACGGGATCGACGTTGCCGCCGGACAGCACCGCCACGACCGGGCCCTCGAAGGTGCCCGGATCGCTCAGCAGCGCCGCGACCGGGCTCGCCCCCGCCGGCTCCACCACCAGCTTGGCCCGTTCCAGGCACAGCAGCAGCGCGGCGGACAGTTCGTCCTCGCTGACCGTGCGCACCTCGTCGACCAGCTCGTCGACGATCCCGAACGGCACGTCGCCGGGCCGCCCGACCTTGATGCCGTCGGCCATCGTCGCCGGGTTCTCGACCGTCACCGGCCGCCCCGCCGCCAGCGAGGGCGGGTAGGCCGCCGCGCCCGCCGCCTGCACACCCACGATCCGCACGTCCGGCCGTACGGCCTTCACCGCCACCGCGATACCGGCGGCCAGCCCGCCGCCGCCGATCCCGACCAGGATCGTGCGCGCCTCGGGGCACTGCTCCAAAATCTCCAGGCCGACCGTGCCCTGGCCTGCGATGACGTCGGGATGGTCGAAGGGGTGGATGAACACCGCACCCGTCTCCGCCGCGTACTCCTGGGCGGCGGCCAGCGTCTCGTCGACCACCTGGCCGTGCAGCCGCACCTCGGCCCCGTAGTCCCGGGTGGCGCTGACCTTGGGCAGCGGGGCGCCGTTCGGCATGAAGACCGTGGAGCGCACCCCGAGCAGGGAGGACGCCAGGGCGACCCCCTGCGCGTGGTTGCCGGCGCTCGCGGCCACGACACCGGCGGCGCGCTCCTCGGGCAGGAGACCGGCGATCCGGACGTACGCGCCGCGCAGTTTGAACGAGCCCGTCCGCTGGAGGTTCTCGCACTTGAGGTGCACCGGCGAACCGACCATCTGGGACAGGTGCCTGCTGCCCTCCATCGCCGTCACCCGTGCCACACCCGAGAGCATCTTCTGCGCGCCGCGCACGTCGTCGAGGGTGACGGGCCGAAAGGAGTCAGCCGTGCTGTAGCTCATGACTCCAGCATCGCAGTTCACAGGCGGCCACTACCGTTGTGACCAACCTCCGAGACCCGCTTTGCGCAGCGCCGGTACGGCCCGCCTTCCGGCCGCGTACCCTGTCCCCCAATCTGCCAGCCCTCCACGAAGTGAGCCCCCGGCCATGCCCACAACACCTGAAATGTCGATGGACATGACGACCGTCGGTGACACCGGTCTTCTCGACACGCTGCAGCACGAGGTGGCGCTGTTCGCCCGCCGTGCCGAACAGACCCGGCTCGGCGGCGTCGGGCAGGTGCGCAATTCCATGGACCGCGCCGCGTATCTGCTGCTCAACCGCCTCGACAAGGAAGGGCCGATGGGCGTCAAGGCGCTCGCCGCGAGCATGGGGATCGACTCGTCGACGGTCACCCGGCAGGTGGCTCCGCTCGTGGACACCGGTCTGGTCAAGCGCACCTCCCACCCCGAGGACGGGCGCGCGGTGGTGCTGCAGCTGTCCCCGCGCGGGCAGGCCCGCCTGGAGGAAGTGCGCTCCTCACGGAGGCAGTTGATGGCCGAGCTCACCCACGACTGGCAGCCGGAGGAGCGCGAGGCGTTCTGCGACCTCCTCACGCGCTTCAACACCGCGCTGTCCTCCCGGATGGCGGCGCAGGGGATGCCGGGCCCGGAGGCGCAGCCGGCGACCTGAGTACCGCACGGCACTCACTCGTACGGCTTCGGCACGACGGCCGGGACACCACGCGCGCGTGGCGCCGCCCGAGCCGTGCGCGGCTCTTGACCCCGGGGCCCTCCCTGGCCTGATATGAGACCGGGTCCCCGTTCCTGTGCGACCGGGGTCCGCACGCTCAGGTCGCCGTCAGGCGGGAGGCGCGGTGCTGGAGCGGCATGCGTCCCGGGCCGCCCGTCGCGCCCGGGAGTTCGAGGCGTTCGTCGCGGGCGCGGCCGGGCGGCTGCTGCACGCCGCCACGCTGCTCACCGCGGAGGCCCCGGACGACAACCCCCGCGCGCGGCGCCTGCTGACGCTGTCACTGGCTCACACGTACGCGCGCTGGGACCGGCTGCGCGGCGAGGACCCCTACGACCACACCCGCTCGCACCTGGCCACCCGCTTCGCACGCGGCGCGTGGCGCCACGTCGTCGGAGTCGGCCGCTCCCGGCCGCATCCCGCGAGCCCGCTGGCGCCGCTGACCCCGCAGGAACGGCTGATCCTGGTGCTCAGGCTCCACGAGGGCGTCGCCGAGGAGCAGACGGCGGCCCTGCTCGGCCTGTCCCCGCAGCGCGTACGCGCGATCTGCCACCGGGCGGCCTCGACCCTGCTGCACCGGCAGCGGGGCCCGGCCCCCGCGGTGACGGCCGCGAAGGCGGTGCCGTCATGAGAACGGCCGGCGACCGGAGGGCGCGATGAGGGAGAACGACCGCGACGCGGCCGTACGGCGGCTGCTGGAGCAGGCGCCACGGCCCCTGCCGCCGGAGATCCACCCGGAGGCGGTGCGCCGGGGCGCCCGCATCCTGCGGCGCAGGACACTCGCCCGCCGCGTCCTGTGGCTGCTGCTCTTCGCGTCCGCGGTGGCGTTCACCGTGTGGGCGCTGACGGCCCGCCCGTGGGTGGAGCCGCCGTCCGACACGACTCCACCCCTCACCGGCTGGTGATCCCGCCGAGGGCCTGCCGGGGCCTGTCGTCCGGATCATCCCGGCGTCGCGGGGCTCGGGCCGGCTGACAGCGGCCGAGCCTCACAGCCGGTCCGATCCGGACAGCAGGTCCTAGCCCAGCGCCTGCTGGAGGTCCTCCAGCAGGTCGTCGGCGTTCTCGATGCCCACCGACAGACGCACCAGGTCGGCCGGGACCTCCAGCGCCGAACCGGCCACGGAGGCGTGCGTCATGCGGCCGGGGTGCTCGATCAGGGACTCGACGCCGCCCAGGGACTCGCCCAGCGTGAAGATCTCGGCCCGGTTGCAGACCTCGACGGCCGCCTCCTCGCCGCCCTCGACGCGGAAGGAGACCATGCCGCCGAACGACTTCATCTGCTTGGCGGCGACCTCGTGCCCCGGGTGCTCCGGCAGGCCCGGGTACAGCACGCTGCTCACGCGCGCGTGCCGGGTGAGCATGTCGGCGACCTTGACCGCGTTCTCGCTGTGCCGGTCCATGCGCACGGAGAGGGTCTTGGTGCCGCGCAGCACCAGCCAGGAGTCGAACGGCCCGGCGACCGCGCCCATCGCGTTCTGGTGGAAGGCCAGCTCCTCGCCCAGAGCGGCGTCGGCGGTGATCAGGGCGCCGCCGACGACGTCGGAGTGACCGCCCATGTACTTCGTCAGCGAGTGCACGACGATGTCCGCGCCCAGCGACAGCGGCTGCTGGAGGTAGGGCGTGGCGAAGGTGTTGTCGACGACGAGGCGGGCGCCCGCGTCCCGGGCGACCTGGGCGACGGCGGCGATGTCGGTGATGCCGAGCAGCGGGTTGGAGGGGGTCTCCACCCAGACGACCTTGGTCTTCGGGGTGAGGGCGGCCCGGACGGCGGCCGGGTCGCTGGTGTCGGCGACCGACCACTCCACGCCCCAGCGGGCGACGACCTTGGCGAACAGGCGGAACGTGCCGCCGTACGCGTCGTTCGGGATGACCACGTGATCGCCCGGGGTGAGCAGCGTACGCAGCAGGCAGTCCTCGGCCGCCAGCCCGGACGCGAACGCGAGACCGCGGCGGCCGCCCTCCAGGGCGGCGAGGTTCTCCTCCAGCGCGGTCCTGGTGGGATTGGCGCTGCGGCTGTACTCGTAGCCGCCGCGCAGCCCGCCGACACCGTCCTGCTTGTAGGTGGAGACCTGGTAGATCGGCGGGACGACCGCGCCCGTCAGGGGGTCGGCGGTGTTGCCCGCGTGGATCGCGAGCGTCTCGAAGTGCTGACTGATGTGCCTGTCGCTCATGAGCACCGAGGGTAGTGCGCCGACGCGACGAGCGCCGGGGGACGGGGCGAGCCGGGGTTTTCCACAGGTTCCGGGAGCAGGTTGGCCAATTGTCGGCGCCGTCTGGTTCGCTTGTCGTATGGAGATTCTCTGGGTCCTGATCGCGCTGGTCATGCTGGGCTTCGTGCTGCTCCCCTTCCTGCGGCGCAGGCGCGGTGCGGTAGGACTGGTCTCGCCCGACCATCCGGACGCGGCGGACCCGGCGAACTACGGCTTCGTCCTGGAGGAGGAGCTCGACATCCGCATGCCCGGCCCCGACCAGGACCTGCTGGACGTCCTGGACGTGGTGCAGCGCACCCAGGACTACCGAGCGGCACAGCAGCTCCTGGCGGGCACCGAGACGGAGGGCGAGCGGCGCTGGCAGCGCGTGCAGGCCTTCGCGGGTGCGGCCTCGCTGGAGCTCGCCCGGCGCCCCGGCGGGGTGGGCGAGGCGCCCGGCGGGCAGTGGCTGCGGGTGTGGCGCGCCGAGGCGCCCAAGGACGCGGGCGGTGCGGCGGTGCACGCCGAGTTCCTGGTGCAGCAGGCGTGGCGGACGGCGACCCCGGGGACGGACGAGTTCCGGATCATCATGGAGGAGGCGAGGACGGCGTGCGGCGAGGCGGCGCTGCTCGCCCCCGGTGACCCGATCCCGTACATCGTCGAGCTGTCGGTGGCCCGCGGTCTCGGCTACTCCCAGAAGGACTTCGAGCAGATCTGGCTGAAGATCCTGGACCGCGCCCCGGCCCACATGGGAGCGCACCTGGCCGCGCTGCACTACTGGTGCGAGAAGTGGCACGGCTCGCGCGCCGAGGCGTACGCGTTCGCCGAGGCCGCGGCGGCCCGGTCCCCCCGGGGCTCCCTCCTGTCGGCGATGCCCCTCTTCGCGGTCTTCGAGCACCTCCCCGAGGTGACCCTGGTCGCGAACTTCTGGCAGAGCGAGGTCGTCACGAAGGCGGTTCACGGCGCGCTGCACGCGGTGCACTCGGCCCGCCCCGACGACCCGATGCTCGCCCACGTGCGGCACATGCTGGTGTTCTTCCTGGTCCGCGGTGAGCGCTGGTCGGAGGCCATGAACCAGCTGATACACATCGACGGCCATGTGGGCGCCCTGCCCTGGACGCTGTCCGCCGACCCGGCGGCGGAGTTCGCGGTGTACCGGGCGCTCGCGGTGGCGGGCTACGAGGCGAACGGCGGCAGCCCGGCGAACCTGCCGCACTGAGCCCCGTCCGCGCCGGGACCCCACCGGAATTCCGGGGCGTCCCGGCGCGTCGACAGGGCCGTCGCCCCGATTGGAGACCGCATGTTCCCGCACAGCCGTACGCCTCAGCTGCCGACTCCCGAGCAGGCGCTGCCCGGCCGCCCGGAGCCGGTGTTCACGGTCCCCGACCGCCATACCGTCCTCGGCAACCCGCTGCTCGGCCCCTACCCCGAGGGCCTGCGGACCGCCGACTTCGGCCTGGGCTGCTTCTGGGGCGCCGAGCGCACCTTCTGGCAGCTCCCGGCAGGTGTCTGGACGACCCTCGTCGGCTACCAGGGCGGCCACACCGAGAATCCCACGTACGAGGAGGTCTGCTCGGCCTGACCGGTCACACGGAGGTCGTGCGCGTGGTCTTCGACCCGGAGCAGAGTCGGTCGCCAGGTTCTCCGGCCAACGACCGGTCCTGTACGTCTTCAGCGCGTGCACGGTCCGCTGACGGGCTCGTTCCTCGGGGGCCTGGCTGCCCCGGGCGGGCTGTCAGCCCATAGGGTGCCTGCGTGACTGCGCCCCTGAGTACCGAGAAGTCCCGTGCCGCGTTGCGGATAACCGCGCGGGTCTCCGTCCAGTTGCTGCTGGTGTTCGCCATGTCGGCCGTGGCGTTGTGGCTGCTGGGCCGCATGTGGCCGGTGGTGTGGCCGCTCGTGGTCGGGCTGCTGCTGACCACCCTGACCTGGCCCGCGGCCCGGTTCCTGCGTCGGCGCGGATGGCCGGCCGCGCTGGCGGCGTCGGTCGTGACCGTGCTGTTCCTGCTGGTCGCCGCCGGTGTCGTGGCGCTGATCGCCGTGCCGGTGGCCTCCCAGTCCGAGGAGCTGACCGACGGTGTCGTGGAGGGCATCGAGCGGCTGCGCGAGTGGGCCGCCGGTCCGCCGTTGAACATCGGGGACGCGCAGATCGACAGGGCCTTCGACAGCGCGGTCTCCCGCGCCCAGGAGGGCTTCGGCAGCATGGTGGGCGCCGTCGTCACCGGGGTGAGCACCGTGGTGAACGGCGTCGTCACCGCCGTCCTCGCGCTCTTCCTGATGTTCTTCTTCCTCAAGGACGGTCCCCGGTTCCTGCCGTGGCTGTCCCGTCAGCTGCCCGGCCGGCTCGCCACCGACGTGCCGACGGTGTGCGCCCGCGGCTGGGACACCCTGAGCTCCTTCGTGCGGTGCCAGGCGGCCGTCGGCCTGCTCGACGCCGTCCTGATCGGTCTGGGGCTGTGGATCCTGGGCGTGCCGCTGGTGCTTCCGCTGGCGGTGCTGACCTTCGTCTCGGCGTTCGTGCCGATCATCGGCGCCCTGTTCGCCGGTTTCGTGGCGGTGCTCATCGCGCTCGTCTCCAACGGCCTGACGGACGCGCTGATCGTGCTGGCGATCATCGTCGTGGTGCAGCAGCTGGAGGGCAACGTCTTCCAGCCCATGATCCAGAGTCGTGGCCTCGGCCTGCACGCGGCGGTCGTGCTGCTGGCGGTGACCCTGGGCGGCAACCTGGCCGGCATCGTGGGCAGCCTGCTCGCCGTGCCCGTGGCCGCGCTGATCGCGGTGGTGTGGAACTACACGCGCGAGCAGCTCGCCGTTCCGGCGGGCGAACCGGGACCCGGCGGACCGGAGACCGACGAACCGGACTCCGGCGGCGCCGTCCCGTCGTGATGGCCTCCGAAGGCGTCTGACACGCGAACGGCCCGCCCCGGTCGCGGGACTCCTCCTCGCTTGCGAGTCTGCGGGCGAGGAGGAAGCCGCCCATGATTCCTGTCGCCGCGTCACCCGTGCGTCTGGAGGCGTCCGTCGATCCCCGCCTGTCCCGGTGGATGTGGCTGGTGAAGTGGCTGCTCGCCCTTCCGCACTACATCGTGCTGCTGTTCCTGTGGATCGCGTTCGCCGTCGTGACCGTGATCGCCTTCTTCGCCATCCTGTTCACCGCCCGCTACCCGCGGGCGCTCTTCGACTTCAACGTCGGTGTACTGCGCTGGAACTGGCGGGTCGGCTACTACGCGCACACCGCGCTCGGCACCGACCGGTACCCGCCGTTCACTCTCGCCGACGTGCCCGACTACCCGGCGCACTTCGACGTCGCCTACCCGGAGCGGCTGTCCCGCGGACTGGTCCTGGTGAAGTGGTGGCTGCTGGCGATCCCGCAGTACATCGTCGTCGCGCTGTTCACCGGGGGCGGCTGGGACAGGCATGACGGCTGGCGGGGTGGGCTGCTGCCCTTCCTCTCCCTGGTCGCCGTCGTCGTCCTGCTCTTCACCGCCCGTTACCCGCGGCACCTCTTCGACTTCCTGATCGGCCTGGCCCGCTGGACGGCCCGGGTGACGGCCTACGCGGCGCTGCTGACGGATCAGTACCCGCCGTTCCGGCTCGACCAGGGCGGGCAGGAACCCCCGGTGGCGTCTCCACCGACACCACCACCGGCCTCCCCGATGACCAAGGGCTGACCCCGCAAGGGGTGCGATCCGCAGCGGAAGCGTTTCCTCCCGCTCTACGCTCCCCCACATGGTTCTCAGACGAGCGTTACAGCTGACCATGGTCGTCGCGCTGGCCCTCGCGGGGGCGGTCCTGGGCGGGGTGAACACGGCACGGGCCGAGGGGGACGGGACGTCGACGGGGCGGCAACTGCTGTTCTACAACCACGCCTACGGAGTGCTCGACCGGGCGACCGCGGACGCCGTCGAGCACTCCTCCTATCTGCGCGACTTCGCCGACTTCCAGGTCCGCACCACCACCGGTTCCGGCGGGCAGACGTGGACCGGCCGCTATCTGATGGGACGCGAGACCTACTTCGAGTTGTTCGGGGTGGACGACGTGCCCGGCAAGGACGGCACCCTCGGTGCCGCCGGCCTGGGCGTGTCCACCGAGCGCGCCGGTGACCTGGCCACGGTGATCGAGCGGCTGCGGAAGGCAGGGGTCAGCGACCCGGTCGAGTTCCGGCAGACGCGCGACTTCGGCGACGGCGTCCCCGTGCCCTGGTTCGACGCGGTCTTCACCGCCGACCGGTACGACCTCTTCGGCGCCTGGGGGATGGAGTACCGGCCGGAGTACTTCGCCGACCCGCGCGGCAACACCGAGCCCGCCTCCCACCCCGGTGACGTGGGCCGGGAACGGTATCTGTCCGACGCCTACCGCGACCACCTGATGCGGGACGTGACCGGCGTCCGGCTCGCGGTGACCGCACACGATCTCGCCGGTACGGTGCCGCTGCTGAAGGCCGGCGGGTTCGCCGTCCGGTCCCTGCCGGGCGGGGCCGTCGTAGCGAAGGGCGGCGGCACCACGATCCGGTTCGACGCCGTGCCCCTGGACCAGGTGGGCCTCAAGCGGGTCGAGATGTCGCTGAACCGGTCGGTGCCCGTCCGGCACGTGGAGCGGATCGGTCACTCGGCCCTCGTGGTCGGCCCGGGAACCCACGCGGTGTGGACCTTCGAGGACCAGGACCGGCCGGACGGGCCGACCGTGTCCGACCGAACCAGCGGGTCCGGCCGGGGCTCCCACACCCACGGCCAGGGCGGCGAGGTCGTAGACGTGCGGCCCGGTCATGTCCGGGACCGGGCCGGTATGACGCGCGGCGGCACGACGAGGTGACGAGCGGGGGTGCGCGGGCTCAGCCGCCGCTGCCGTAGGGCCGCGTGATGATCTCCAGGCGGTGGCCGTCGGGGTCGTTGAAGTAGGCTCCGCGGCCGCCGTCGTTGTGGTTGATCTCGCCGGGCCGGCTGTGGAACGGGTCCGCCCAGTACGTCAGGCCGGCCTTCTGGATGCGACCCAGGATCTCGTCGAACTCGTCCTCCGAGACGAGGAAGGCGTAGTGCTGCGGCGAGATGGCTTCGGAGCTGTCCATGAAGTCGAGCGTGACGCCGTTGGGGATCTCGACCGGGAGGAACGGGCCGTAGGGCGGACTCACGTCGAGGCCCAGGAGATCGGCGAGGAAGCGGGCGGAAGCACGCTTGTCGTGTGCGGCGACGATGGTGTGGTTCAGCTGCACGGTCATGGTGGGCCTCCCCTGACGTACCCGGCGAACCCCTCTGGTGCACTCCCCCACGTGTACCCCGCGTGCGCCCCGTCGTGCACCGGGGATGCCCTGAGCGCCCAGGCATGTGGCCGGGGCGCTCAGGACTGCCTCACGGGGAGGAGGACGCGCCCCGGCGCGCGGCGGGGCGCTCAAGGCGGCCCACGCGGAGCAGGGCCTCAGATCGTCGCCGTGTCGATCACGAACCGGTAGCGCACGTCGCTGGCCTGGACCCGCTCGTACGCCTCGTTGATCCGGTCACCGCTGATGACCTCGATCTCGGCGCCGAGGCCGTGCTCGGCGCAGAAGTCCAGCATCTCCTGGGTCTCGGCGATGCCGCCGATCATGGAGCCGGCGAGGGTCTTGCCGCCGCCGATCACCGAGAAGAGGTTGAGCGAGACCGGCTCCTCGGGGGCGCCGACGTTCGCCAGCGTGCCCTCGGTCCTCAGCAGCGACAGGTAGGCGTTGAAGTCCAGCGGCGCGGACACCGTGGACACGATGAGGTCGAACGTGCCGGCCAGTTCCTCGAAGGTCTTCGGGTCGCTGGTGGCGTAGTAGTGGTCGGCGCCCAGCCGCAGGCCGTCCTCCTGCTTGCGCAGGGACTGCGACAGTACGGTCACCTCGGCGCCCAGCGCGTGGGCGATCTTCACGCCCATGTGGCCGAGGCCGCCCAGGCCGACGATCGCGACCTTCTTGCCGGGGCCGGCGCCGAAGCGCTTGAGCGGGGAGTAGAGGGTGATGCCGGCGCACAGCAGCGGGGCCGCGACGTCGAGCGACAGGCCGTCGGGGATGCGGACGACGAAGTTCTCGTCGACGACGACGTTCTCCGAGTAGCCGCCGTAGGTGGGCTCGCCGTCCTTGCCGATGCCGTTGTACGTCGGGACGTTGCCCTGCACGCAGTACTGCTCACGGCCGGCCTTGCAGTTCTCGCACTCGCGGCAGGAGTCGACCATGCAGCCCACGCCCACGCGGTCGCCGACGGCGAACTTCGTGACGCCCTCGCCGACCGCGGAGACGACACCGGCGATCTCGTGGCCGGGGACCATCGGGAAGATCGCCTCACCCCAGCCCTCCTGGGCCTGGTGGATGTCGGAGTGACAGATGCCGGCGAACTCGATGTCGATCAGGACGTCGAACTCGCCGACCTCGCGGCGCTCGATGGTGGTGCGCTCCAGCGGAGCCTTGGGAGCGGGAGCGGCGTACGCAGCAACAGTGGTCATGCCGGGGTTCTCCTAGCGGGGGTCGTGCGCCCGGCCGCCTTCTGGATCTTCTGACCGGGCACGATCACCAGCCTGCCCGATCCGCGGGTACTCACCCAGACCACGCTTTTGCGTACGCACACGGTGCGTACCACTGGCGGGGTCAGGCTCGTGTGCGTACGACCGTGAATACTGGACGGCATGGACGAACAGCCCGAACCCGCACAGACGCCTGGCGGCGGCCTGGACCGGCGCGCCGAGCTCAGTGAGTTCCTGCGCACCCGGCGGGCCCGGCTGAAGCCCGAGGAGGTGGGCCTGCCCGACTTCGGGCGGCGGCGGGTGCCCGGACTGCGCCGGGAGGAGCTGGCGCAGCTGGCCGGGGTGTCCGTGGCGTACTACACGCGGCTGGAGCAGGGCAACGGCCGCAACGTCTCGGCGGAGGTGCTGGACTCGATCGCGCGCGCTCTGCGGCTGAGTGACGCCGAGCACGCGCACCTGACGCATCTGGCGAAGCCGAAGCAGCACAAGAAGAAGGCGGTGGCGCGCAGCCCGCAGGTGCGGCCGGCGCTGCGGCATCTGCTGGACTCGATCGACGGCGTCCCGGCGTACATCGTCGGTCGCCGCTCGGACATCCTGGCCTGGAACCGGATGGCGTCGGCCCTCTTCGGCGACTGGGCGCAGATGCCCGCGCAGGAGCGGAACTGGGCGCGGATGGTGTTCCTCCGGCCGGAGTACCGCGAGCTGTACCTGGAGTGGGAGCAGAAGGCGGCCGACATGGTCGGCTACCTGCGCATGGACGCGGGCTGCCACCCGGAGGACCCGCGGCTGTCGGCGCTGGTGGGCGAACTCTCCGTGAAGAGCGAGGAGTTCCGCCGCCTGTGGGCCGCCCACGACGTCAAGGAGAAGAGCTACGGCGTCAAGCGGATGCGGCACCCGCTCGTCGGCGACCTGACGCTGTCCTTCGAGACGTTCCGCCTGATCGACGACGCCGAGCAGTCCCTGATCACGTACCACGCGGAGCCGGGCACACCGTCGGCGGACGCCCTGCGCCTGCTGGCGAGCTGGGGGGCGGACGCGGCCCGGGCGGGGACCGAGAGCCCGGCCCCGTAGACGCGGAGCGGCCCGCCGGAAGCCGAGGCTCCCGGCGGGCCGCTCACAGACGGGCCCTACGGCCTACTTGCCGTAGTACGCGTTGTAGATCGAGATCGTCGACTTGTTGCCCTTCTTGTCGGCGATCTTTGCGTGGAAGGAGATGGCCTTCCCCTTCGCCGGGTTCTTGAAGGAGACCTTGCCCTGCTTGACGGCGAGCTTCTTCCAGGTCTTGCCGTAGTCGTACGACACGTACACCGACAGCGACTTCAGGTTGCCGCCCTTGGCCGCGCCCTCGACCGTGACCGGAACGGTGACCCGCTTGCCCGCCGGGACCTTGCTGTCCAGGCCGGTGGCCGCGTGGAAGCGGGCCGTGGAGGCGGGCAGCTGCTTGAGGTCGGAGGTCTTCTTCGAGCGGAACGTCCAGCTCGCGTCGATGCGGGTGGAGGCCGCCGCGACCTTGACGCTGCGCTTGACCGACGTCGTCAGCTTGTACTCGGCGTCACCGGCCGGGACCTTGAACTGCTTGTCGCCGAACAGCGGGTCGTCGTTGCTGCCCACCTTGGTGCCGTTGCGGTACAGCGTCGTGTTGACCGACGAGAACTTCGAGTAGCCCACGTTGCCCTTGCCATCGGCGAACAGCGGCAGGGAGCCGAAGATCTCGTTGCCCTCGCGGAAGACGCCGAAGTCGGCGGTGAGCCGCGGCCCGAAGACGGCCGTGTTGACGGTCTCGGAGTAGCTCTTGCCGGCCGCGTACTTCTGCTGACCCATCGAGTAGGCGGCCTCGTCGATCGGGAAGCCGTCCGGGTCCACCCCGCCGTACTGGGAGAACTCCAGCTGCCACTGCACACCGCCCTGGGCGGACAGGTGCAGCTTCCGGGTGCCGGGCAGGGACTGCTGGATGCCGATCGAGGAGGCGCCGGTGCTCCAGGGCATCCAGCCGACCGCGTTGACCGCGCCCTTCTTGCCGGACGTCGGGGCGCCGAGGCCGACCTTCACCGTGGCCAGCTCACCGGCCTTGTAGTGCTTGGTGAAACCGGTGGCGAGCTGCTTGACCGGGCCGCCGGCGACGGTGTTGTACTCCTCGTTGGCGCCCTTGCTCCAGTGGCCGTCCCACTGCTGGGTCACCGAACCGTCGGTGATCTTCGGGCCGACGTGGGCGCTGCGGATCTCGGTGAAGGAGTCCAGCCACCAGCCGAAGCCGTAGCTGGAGTCACCGGCCGTCACCGTGTAGTCGGCCGAGGCGAACTCCGACTTGACGCCGGTCGCCGGGACGGTGATGTCCACCTTCTTGGCCTTGCGGGCGTCCAGCGTGACCGTCGTGTTCTTGGTGACGTTCAGCTTGGGCTGCGCGAGCCAGTCGACGCCCGCGAACTCCTCGGGGTCGTCGCCCACGTAGACGCTGCCGTTGAGGACGTAGGTGCCCTTGGGCAGCCGCGTGGTGACCGTGCCGTCCGCGTCGTAGGGCATGACCCACTTGCCCTCGCCCAGGCCCGCGATGCCGCTGAGGTCGGCGCTGTAGTTCTTCGCCGGCCGGCCGTCGCGGTTCAGCACCTTCAGCGTGACGTCGTACGACTCGACCTCGCGCTGCACCGCCGCCGCCGTGCGCACCGTCTGGCCGCCGCCCGTCGCCGTCACGTACGAGGAGTACGCGCCGTCGAGCGTGCCGCCCAGCTTGGTGTTGACGGTGAAGGGGACGGAGGCCTTGCCGCCCGCCGGGACCGTCACCGAGGTGGCGCCGAGCTTGAAGAAGCCGGCCGGGGCGGCCTGGCCCTTCGGGTCGGTGGCGGTCGACGCCAGCTTCAGCGTGACGTCCTTGGTACCGAGGTTGCGGTACGTCAGCTGCTTGGTGACCGGCTTGTCGTCGGTGTGCGGCCACTGCTGGATGCCGAAGCTCACCGACACCGGCTCGGCGATGACGGTCTGCTTGACGGCCTTGTCGACCTGGATCCGGCCCGAACCCTGCTGGAACGGCGTGTACGTGCCGCCCTTGGTGGAGCCGGTGAGAGCGCCCTTCAGCTCGGGGTACTTCCACTCGGGGTGCTGCTGCTTCAGGATCGCCGCCGCGCCCGCCACGTGCGGGGTCGCCATCGACGTACCGGAGATGGTCATGTAGCCGGCCGGCTTCTCGCCGACGTCCTGGGCTATCAGGTTGCCCGGGGCGGAGGCCGCGGTGATGTCCACACCGGGCGCGGTCACGTCGGGCTTGAGAGCGCCGTCCATGCCGGGGCCGCGGCTGGAGAAGTCGGCCAGCTTGTCCTTGTCGTCGACCGCGCCGACGGTCAGGGCCGCGGCGGCGCTGCCCGGGGAGCCGACGGTCTGCTCACCGAAGTCGCCCTCGTTGCCGGCCGCGATGGCGAACAGGACGCCCTTCTCCTCGGAGAGCTTGTTCACCGCCGCTTCCATCGGGTCGATCGCAGGCGTGTCCAGGCCACCCAGGCTCATGTTGATGACGTCGGCACCCTGCGCGGCGGCCCACTCCATGCCGGCGACGATCTCGGAGTCGTTGCCGAATCCGGCGTCGTCGAGCACCTTGCCGTTGAGGATCTTGGCGCCGGGCGCGACACCCTTGTACTTGCCGCCGGACTTCGCGCCGGTGCCGGCCGCGATGGCGGCGACGTGGGTGCCGTGGCCGACCTTGTCGGTGGTGTCGGGCGCGGCGGAGAAGTTCTTGGCGTCGACGACCTGACCCTTGAGGTCGGCGTGCGTGCCGTCGACACCGGTGTCCAGGACGGCGATCTTGACGCCCTTGCCGTCGTAGCCGGCGGACCACGCCTTGGGTGCGCCGATCTGCGGGACGGACTTGTCGAGGCTGGCCTTGCGGACGCCGTCGAGCCAGACGTGCGCGATACCGGCGGCCGTTTTGTCGCCGTTGGTGACGGCGTCCCACAGCTCGGGGGTGTCCCCCTGCGGCGTCTGGACCGCGTCGGCGTTCAGGGTCTTCAGCGTGTGGCTCACGGTGCCCGCGTCACGGACGTCGGCCTTGGTGTCCGCGGCGCTGCCGCGGTAACCGACGATGACCTTCAGGCCCTTCTTCTGGGCCTTGCGGGTCGTGGACTTGTTGAGCTCGGTGACGTCGAAGAGACGCTGGTCGAGCTTGCCGGTGGCGACCAGACGGGCCGCGTCGGCCGGGATCACGAGGGTGTGACCGTCGATCTTGCGGACCTGGACGGGTATGTCCTCACGGCCCTTGGCCCGCTCCAGGCCGACCACGCGGCCCTTGGCGTCCAAGGAGACCCGGTCGCCGGTGATCAGCGTGATGTGGTGCTTGGCGGTGAGCGAGGCCGGCTTGGAGGCGGCGGCCGTCCGTCCGCCGTCGGCCGACGCCGGACTGGTCATGCCCGCCGCGAGGGCCACGGCTGCCGCTGTGGCGACCGTGGCCGCGCACGCCCTTTTCACTTGTCTGCGCAAGTTTCCCCCTTGCCGAAGAACCGGGTGAATTCCCTGTTCACCCGGCCGGGGGTGGTCTCGTACGCATGCCCGTACGCCCCCCGGAATACGCAGTATGCCGAGGGGTGATCAGGTGCTCAATAGATGAGAGGAAGGTAAGAACTCCGTCGGCCGACTGTTACACGGTCGCCGGAAGTCCGTTACAGGACAGAGGAGTTGCGCCAGGTCTTCGACGAAACCTCCCTCGGCTCGCTCCAGGGTCACATCGCGGTCGGACACGCCCGCTACTCGACCACCGGCGCCTCCGTCTGGGAGA
>NZ_JBEOSZ010000026.1:0-81460 GCF_040303285.1 Streptomyces sp. NPDC096046
CGGGTGCCAACCGGCCGCCGACAGGACGGGTGCCAACCGGCCGCCGACAGGACGGGTCCCAACCGGCCGCCGACAGGACGGGTCCCAACCGGCCGCCGACAGGACGGGTCCCAACCGGCCGCCGACAGGACGGGTCCCAACCGGCCGCCGACAGGACGGGTCCCAACCGGCCGTCGGCGGGACGGTGCTCCGCGCGTGCCCCGTCCCGCCCACCTCCCGACCGGACGCCGACCGGCGAACACGGCTCCGGGTGGCTATCGTCCTGGCATGGAGTCCGTGCGTGCCGTGCTCGTGGACATCGACGGGGTGCTCACCGTGTCGTGGCGCCCGCTGCCCGGGACCGTGGCGGCGTTCCGGGAGATCCGGGAGGCAGGGCCGGCCGTCCTGCTGGTCACCAACACCACCTCCCGCACGCGGGCGTCGATCGCCGGGACGCTGGCGGAGGCGGGGTTCCCGGTGTCCGCCGAGGACATCCTGACGGCGCCCGCCGCCACCGCCGCCCACCTCGCCGAGCGCTGTCCCGGCGCCCGGTGCGCGCTGCTCAACAGCGGCGACATCGCGGAGGACCTCGAGGGTGTCACCCTCGTCGAGGCCAGTGACACCCGGACCGTGCCGGACGTCGTCCTGGTCGGCGGGGCCGGTCCCGAGTTCGGCTACGCGGCGCTCGACCGGGCGTTCGGCCATCTGCAGCGCGGGGCCCGGCTGGTGGCGATGCACCGCAACCTGTACTGGCGTACGTCCGAGGGGCTGCGGCTGGACTCCGGGGCGTTCCTGGCCGGGCTGGAGCGGGCCGCGCGGATGGAGGCGGAGATCACCGGCAAACCGGCGCGGGCGTTCTTCGCGTCGGCGCTCGCCCGGCTGGGCGTCGGCGCGGACGAGACGGTGATGGTGGGGGACGACGTCGAGTCCGACGTGCTGGCGGCGCAGCGCGCCGGGATCACCGGGGTGCTCGTGCGGACCGGGAAGTTCCAGCCGGAGACGCTGCGGGCCGCCGACGGCACGCCCGACCACGTGATCGACTCCTTCGCGGACCTCCCCGCGCTGCTGCGGGAGTCAGCGCAGCAGTAGTTGCAGGCCGCCCACGACGGTCGCCACGATGACGAGCTGCTCGAACAGCCGCTGGTCGATCCGGTGCACGGCCCACGTGCCGAACAGCGCGCCGGGCACGACGAACGCCACGAGCGCCAGATCGAGGAGGAGCGAGCGGCCGTCGATCAGGCCGAGGCCCGCGCTGAAGGGCAGCTTGGAGACGTTGACGATCAGGAAGAAGAAGGCCGATGTGCCGAGGAAGCCGAGCTTGCGGAAGCCCGCGGAGAGCAGGTACATCGACATCACGGGGCCGCCCGCGTTGGCGACCATGGTGGTGAAGCCGCCGAGGACGCCGTAGGACCGGGCCTTGAGCCGGCCCGGGCGGGTGGTGACCGACTCCGGCTCCTCCTCCGTGTCGGCCGTGCGCCGCCGCCACACCGTCACGGCCGCCATCAGCAGCAGGATCGCGCCGATCGAGGTCCGTACGATCGCGTCGTCCGCCCAGACCAGGAACACCGTGCCGACGACGACGCCCGCGGCGACCGCCGGGAACAGCCGCCACAGCGTGGGCCAGTGGGCATGCCGCCGGTAGGTGGCGACGGCCAGAAGGTCTCCGGCGATCAGGATCGGCAGCAGGACGCCGGTGGAGGCACGAGCGGGCAGCACCGCCGCGAAGAGGGCGAGACTGACCGTGTTGGCCCCGCTCACGGCGGTCTTCGAGAAGCCGACGAGCAGGGCCGCGAAGGCGAGGACGGCGAACTGCCAGCCGGTGATGTGCCAGAGCGTCATGGTGTTCATGCGAGCACTGATGCTATGTGCGACGAACAGATGCCCGTAAGCGCTGTCTCGCCTGATGGGCGCGCCGAGGTCGAGGTCGAGGCCGAGGGGACCGTCCCCGGCCGTTCGCTAGGACCGCTCGACGAGGACCGCGCTCCCCTGCCCCACCCCGACGCACATCGTGGCCAGGCCTCGCCCCGCCCCCGTGCGCCGCATCCGGTGCAGCAGCGTCGTCAGGATGCGGGCGCCGGAGCAGCCCAGGGGATGGCCGAGGGCGATGGCGCCGCCGCTGGGGTTGACCAGGTCGGGGTCGATGCCGAGCTGGTCCACGCAGGCCAGGGCCTGGGCGGCGAATGCCTCGTTGAACTCGGCCTCCTCCAGGTCGCCGACGCTCCAGCCGGCGCGGGTCAGGACCTTGCGGGTGGCGGGGACGGGGCCGATGCCCATGACGTCGGGATGGACTCCGGCGGAGGCGCCCGCGACGTAGCGGCCCAGGGACTCCAGGCCCAGCTCGTTCAGGGCGTCCTCGCTGACGAGGAGGAGACCGGCGGCGCCGTCGTTCATCGGCGAGGCGTTGCCCGCGGTGACCGTGCCGCCGTCGCGGAAGACGGGCTTCAGCCGGGACAGCTTCTCGTGCGAGGTGTCCTCGCGGACGCATTCGTCGGTGTCGACGACCACGCCGTCGGGGCGTTCGACGGGCAGGAGTTCGTCGTCGAAGTGTCCGTTCTTGCGGGCCAGGGCGGCCCGTTGGTGGCTGCGCAGCGCGAAATCGTCCTGGCGTTCGCGCGGGATGCCGTACCGCGTGGCTACCTCCTCGGCCGTCTCGCCCATGGCCAGCAGGCCGTGCAGGTCACGCATCGCCGGGTTGACCAGGCGCCAGCCGAGGCGGGTGTCGACGGTTTCCATGCGGTGCGGCAGGGCGTCGTCGGGGCGGGGCAGGACGAAGGGGGCGCGGCTCATCGACTCGGAGCCACCCGCGATCACGATGTCGGCCTCGCCGGCGGCGATGGTGCGGGCCGCCGTGGTCACGGCCTCCAGGCCCGAGGCGCACAGGCGGTTGACGGTGGCGCCGGGCACGGAGTCGGGCAGGCCTGCGAGCAGGGCGGCCATGCGGGCGACGTTGCGGTTGTCCTCGCCGGCCTGGTTGGCGGCGCCCCAGTAGACGTCGTCGACGCGGGCCGGGTCCAGCGCGGGCGCGCCGGCGACCAGGGCCCGGACGACGGTCGCGGCGAGGTCGTCCGGCCGTACCGAGGAGAGGGATCCCCGCAGTTTGCCGATGGGGGTGCGGCGGGCGGCCGCGAAGTGGACGGGACGCACGAGAGGCTCCTCACACCGCGCATTAATTAGCACTGCTAGTTTCGGACTATAGACCTTCACTCCGCCGCCTGTGAAGATTCCGCGCCTCCCAGGGTTTCCCGCAGGTCATATCGCAGGCCGGACGCCCTCCATGCGTCACGTTTGCACCAGTGCGCCCGGGGCACCCGCGCCGTCATGGAGTGGTTGCGGAGCGCTGCCTGCGTGGACGAGGACCCCGAGCTGTTCTTTCCCGTCGGTACCGCCGGCCCCGCCTTGCGCGATACGAGCGCCGCGAAGCGGATCTGCGCGCGCTGCCCGGTGACCGACCAGTGCCTGAGCTTCGCACTGGGCAGCGGTCAGGCCTCGGGCGTATGGGGCGGCACCGGCGAGGAGGAGCGCGACGCACTGCTCCGGGGGACGAGGAACGACGCGAGAAGGAGAAGTGCCCTATGACGGCTGTGCGAAGCACACTGCCCGACGACGCCCGCAAGGTCTCCTGCGAGGCACTCCAGGACACGCTGGTGGATCTGCTCGGGCTCTCGCTGGTCGGGAAGCAGGCGCACTGGAACGTCGTCGGACCGCGGTTCCGGTCCATCCACCTCCAACTGGACGAGGTGGTCACGACCGCGCGGGACTTCGCCGACACCGTGGCGGAGCGGTCGGCCGCGCTGGGCGTCCCGCCGGACGGCCGCCCGGAGACCGTCGCCAAGGCGTTCACGCTGCCCTCCCCGGCGGAGGGCTGGGTGCGCGACTCGGACGCCGTGCGGGTGATGGTGGACACGCTGCAGGAAGCCGTGGGCCGTCTGCGCGAGCGTATCGACACGACCGAGCAGGCGGACCCGGTCACCCAGGACCTGCTGATCGGCATCACCGCGGAGCTGGAGAAGCAGCGGTGGATGTTCGACGCCGAGAACTTCCCCCGCTGATCCGCGGCAGGACGGCACCCGGTATCCGACGTATCTACGGAAGGGGCAGGCGATGACCGACGCCCTCGAACTCGACGCGCTGTGGGAGGACTTCCACCGCGTGGTGAACATGACCTCGCAGGAACTCGCGGCCTGGCTGCGGGTCCGCGACGCCGACGAGGCCACCGAGCCGCTGCCCGACCAGGCGGGCTCCCCCACCGGGCAGCACGTCCTGGCCATCCTCCAGAAGCGGCGCACCGACCTGACCGAGGACGACCTGCGTGTGATGCGGAAGGTCGTGGACACGGTCACCGAACAGGTGGACCTGGAGAACGAGCCGGAGCCCGAGGTGACGGCCGAGGACACCCGCCGTCGGCACCGGCTGATGACGATCGGGCACGACCCGCTGAAGGGATAGGCCATGGGCCGCCAGGAGCGCGTCGTACGGGAACTGGTCGGCGCGCACGGCCGGACGTACGCCGAGGAGGCGGGCATCCGGCTGAAGGACACACCGCAGCCGCTCTACCGGCTGCTGGTGCTGTCCCATCTGCTCAGTGCCCGCATCCGCGGCTCGATCGCGCTGGCCACCGCCCGTGCCCTGCACGGGGCGGGGCTGCGCGATCCGCGGCGTATGGCGCGGGCCGCCTGGCAGGAGCGGGTCGACGCGCTGGGCCGGGGCGGCTACCGGCGCTACGACGAACGCACGGCCACCCAGCTCGGCGACGCGGCGGAGCTGCTGAACGACCGGTGGGGCGGCGATCTGCGGCGGCTGCGCGCGGAGGCGGACGGCGAGGTGCCCGAACTGCGCCGCCTTCTCCAGGAGTTCCCGGGCATGGGCCCGGCCGGAGCCGACATCTTCCTGCGCGAGGCGCAGGGCGTCTGGCCGGAGGCGGCCCCCTACCTGGACGCCAAGGCCCTCCAGGGCGCCGAGCGGCTGAACCTGCCGAAGGAGCCGAAGCGTCTGGTAGCACTGGCCGGGGACACCGACCCGGCCGTCCTCGCCGCCGCGCTGGTTCGGGCGGCGGTGGACAAGGAGGTCGCCGAGGACACGCTCGGCCGCGCCCGATGACCGGCACCCCCCTCACCCGAGCAGCCAGCCCCCGTCCACGGCCAGTTCCACCGCGTTGACGGACCGGTTGCGCAGCAGGAAGTCCACCGCGTCGACCACGTCCGCCATCGTGGCGAGCCGCCCGGTGGGTGTCTCGGTGCGCAGCGCGGTGAGCACCTTCTCCTCTTTGGCCTGCCAGTACGGGCTGTCGCCCACGACTCCGGGATGCACGGCGTTGACCCGGACGGGGGCGAGCTCGACGGCGAGGGAGTGCATCAGGCCCCGCACCCCGGCGTTGACCGTCGCCACCGTCGTCGCTCCCGGGTAGGGGCGCTCCTTGGCCTGGCCGCCGAAGAGCACGATGGCGCTGTCGTCGTGCAGCCGGCCGCGCAGTGTGTGCACGACCTCCGTGTAGCCGACGAGCTTGAGGGTGACCAGGCGCAGGGCCGCGTCGATGTCGTACGCGGTCACCTTGTTGTCGTCCCGGGAGACGCCCGCGATCACCAGGTGGTCGACGCGGCCCATGCCGGACAGGGCCGCCGCGATCTCCATCGGCCGGGCCAGGTCGACGGCCAGTCCACGGGCGCCGACCTCCTTCGCGACCGTTTCGGCCCGCTGGGTGTCGCGGCTGGTGAGAACGACGTCGTCGCCCTGCCCGGCCCGCGCCCGGGCGATCTCCAGCCCGATCCCGGATGTTCCGCCGACGACGAGCACACTACTCATGACTTCTCCTCCAGTGCCGCGCGCAGGTAGTCCCAGTCCCGTGTGAACCGGTACGAGTGCCGTGACGGCGGTTGCGGCGCCTGTGTCTCCAGCCAGCGCAGCGGCCCCCGCCCCGCGTTGCCGAAACCGTGCACGCAGCCGGCGCCCGCCCAGGCCACATCGCCGGGCTCCAGCCGGTACCGCTCGCCGTCGAGGGTGGCCTCCGCCAGGCCCTCCAGGATCAGATAGGTCTCCTCGAAGGGGTGGTCGTGGGTGCCGATGACCCCGTCGGGGGCGTACTGCACCATGAACATCGTCGAGGCGACCGCGCCCAGATCGGGGTCGATCATCATCTTCACCGTGATCCCGCTGTAGACCAGCAGCGCGGTCCGCATACTCGCCGTGACCGCCAGCAGGTCCTGCGACTGCTTGCCGGGATCCATCTGGTCGGGTTCGAAGTGGCCGAAGGAACGGGTGCGCGGGTCGCGCACGTCCACCCGGGCCGGCCGGCGCGCGGGCAGGTCGGGTACGGCCTGCGTGTCGTGTCCGTAGCGGGCGCGCGGCACCGGGGCCAGCATGTCCGCCCAGCGGCCCGCGGTGCTCCCGGCCCCGCGCCAGGCGTGCGGGACACCGGTCGGCAGCAGGCCGTAGTCGCCCGCCTCCAGCAGGTACGAGCCGTCCGGCACGTCGAGCACCACGGCTCCGTCGAGGACGTGGAAGGCCTCCTCGTACGAGTGCACGTGCGCGGGCACCCGGCCGTCCGGGAGCAGGTCGCAGAGGCCGAAGCCGGTGTGGACGCTGCCGTCCTCCTCGCCGACCAGCGCCCGGCGCCGGTGACCGTGCCGGTCGTAGGGCGGCTCGGGCAGGTCGGCGGCGTGGCGCACCAGGTGGTTCGTCATGCCGGTGCCTTCGCTGCCTTGGCCTCCTTCGCCGCGAGGAGCCGGTCACGGGACTCGCCGACGAGCCGCAGGGCGCGTGCGGTGTCACCGAGGAGCCTGCCGTCGCGCTTGCGGAGCACGCCGTCGACGAGGACGGTGTCCACGTTGGAGACGTCGGCGCACAGCGTCACCGCGGCGACGGCGTCGTGCACCGGGGCGACGTTCGGTGCGGTGGCGTCGATCGCGACGATGTCGGCGCGCTTGCCTGGGGTGAGGGAGCCGGTGCGGTCCTCCAGCCCGGCGACGTGGGCGCCGTTGATCGTGGCGATCTCCAGCATCTGACGTGCTGTCAGCATGGTGTCGGGCACCGGCATGTTGGCCTGCCAGCAGTCGGCGTTGACGCGGGCGCGTTCGGCGCCGAAGGCCGCGCGGATCTGGGTGAACATGTCGCCCGGCACGGTGGTGACGACGTCGATGCTGAGCGACGGCCGCAGACCGTGCTCGATCGCCTGCATCACCGGTGGCCAGCCGTGCCCCATCTGGAGTTCCACCTGGGGCGCGATCGAGACCGTGCCGCCGCTGTCGGCGACCATCCGCCACTCCTCGCCGCTGAGGTAGCAGCTGTGGACATAGGTGGTGTCGGGGCCGAGGAGTCCCAGGCCGTGCAGCCGCCTGACCATGCCGAAGCGGCCGGCGAGCCGC
The DNA here is from genome assembly GCF_040303285.1 of Streptomyces sp. NPDC096046. NCBI lineage: Bacteria > Bacillati > Actinomycetota > Actinomycetes > Kitasatosporales > Streptomycetaceae > Streptomyces > Streptomyces sp. NPDC096046. Next base: position 7,338 of record NZ_JBEOSZ010000026.1, read on the forward strand.
CCCATGGCCACGTGCACCGTGATGGGGAGACCCAGTTCGCGCGCCATGGCCCACTCGGCGGTGACGACCTCGTCGACGCAGAAACCGGGGCCGCGGGTGGCGAGGCCCATGGTCAGCAGGCCGTCGTCGGACGCGAAGTGCGTCGACCGGATCCGCCGTACGTCGTCCGCCGGAAGGGCGATCCGGCTCTCGAACCAGTAGTCCGCGAGGGAGGTGTTGGCGCTGCCGTACGCGTACCGCGCCCGGATGCCGGACTCCGCCAGGCCCTGGATCGCCGCGTCCGGGTGCTCGGGGGTGTTGTTGATGTGCGACCAGTCGACGAGGGTGGTGATGCCGGCGTTGAGGCACTCCAGCGCGCCGGCGAGGTTGCCGGCGTAGACGTCCTCGGGGGTGTACAGGGGGGCGAAGGTGTCGAGGATGTCGACGAAGTAGTCGTCGAGGGTGGCGTCGGGGGCGACGCCCCGGATGGGGGCCTCCCAGGTGTGGCGGTGGGTGTCGACGAAGCCGGGGATCACGAGGTGCCCGGTCATGTCGAGGACCTCGGCGTCGGCGCTGATCTCGGGTTCGACGGCCGCGATCCTGCCGTCCTCGACCAGGACGTCCCCCTGGGGCAGGTCCCCGATGTCCGGGTCCATCGAGATCACGTGACCGGAGCGCAGCAGTGTCCTGGTGGTCATCGCGCTTCCTCCCATGGGGTGTTCGACGGCGGGTGTGCGACTCAGTACGCGGCGAGCCTGCGGACCTCCGTGACGACCTTGTCGACGGTGGGGATGACCTGCTCCTCCAGCGCGTCCGCGAAGGGCAGCGGGACGCACTCCCCCGCCACCCGGCGCACGGGCGCGTCCAGCAGGCCGAACCCCTCGTCGGCGACGACCGAGACGACGGTGGCGCCCCAGCCGCCCTGGTACGGGTTCTCCTCGACGATGACGAGCCGCGAGGTCTTGCCCAACGAGGCCAGGACGGTCGGGGCGTCCAGGGGGACCAGACAGCGCAGGTCGACGACGTCGGCCTCGATCCCCTCCCCCGCCAGCAGGTCGGCGGCCTTCAAGGCCAGGGGCACCATGGAGGCGAGCGCGACGAGCGTGACGTCGCCGCCCTCCCGGACGATCGAGGCCCGGCCCAGTTCGACGACATGATCGGGCGGGGCCGGTGGGCCCTTGCTCGCGAGCAGCCCCTTGTGCTCGAAGAAGACCACCGGGTCGTCGCTGCGGATCGCCGCCGCCATCATGCCGACGACGTCGGCGGGTGTGGCCGGTGCCGCGATCCTCAGTCCTGGGACGGTCAGCGCCCAGTTCTCGGTGGACTGGGAGTGCTGGGCGCCGAAACCGAGCCCGCCGCCGTTGGCGGTGCGTACGACGAGAGGCACGGTCACCTGGCCGCCGGTCATGTAGCGGACCTTGGGGATCTCGTTGGCGAGGTAGTCCCAGCAGCAGGCCAGGAAGTCGGAGAACATGATCTCCACGACGGGCCGCATCCCGGTCATCGCCGCGCCCATCGCCGCGCCCACGATGGCCTGTTCGGAGATGGGCGTGTCCCACACCCGCTCGGGCCCGAACTCCGCGTGCAGCCCCGTGGTCGTCTTGAACACCCCGCCGGCCGCGCCGATGTCCTCACCGAGGCACACCACCGAGGCGTCCCGCCGCATCTCGCGCGCGATGCCTTCGGCGACCGCGTCCCGGTAGGTGATCACGTCCGCCATGCGGCACCTCCGTCCGCCCACACATCGGTCAGTGCCTCCCGCGGATCGGGCGGCGGCGCGGCCTTCGCCGCCGCCACGGCCCGCTCCACCACGGCCCGGGCCCGCTCGTCGGCCTCGGCGACCGTCTCCTCGCCCACCCCCAGTTCGGCCAGACGCCCCCGCGCGAGGTCCAGCGGGTCGTGCTTCAGCCAGCGTTCGACCTCCTCGGCCGGGCGGTACGCCGCCGGGTCGGCGCGGCTGTGCCCGAAGTGACGGTAGGTCTCGGCCTCCAGCACGGCGGGCCCGTCTCCGGCCCGGGCCCGCCGCGCGAGCCGCCCCACCGCCTCCTCGACCGCCTCGACGTCGTTGCCGTCGATGACCTCGCCCGGGATGCCGTGGGCGGGGGCCCGGTCGGCGGCGGGGCGGGCCACGGCCGTGACGTCGGCGATCGGCGTGTACTCCATGTACAGGTTGTTCTCGCACACGAACAGCACCGGCAGTTTCCACACCGCGGCCAGGTTGAGCGATTCGTGGAAGGCACCGATGTTGGTAGCGCCGTCGCCGAAGAAGGCGACCGCGAGTTGCTCGGTGCCGCGCAGCCGGGCCGACCAGGCCGCCCCCACCGCCATCGGCAGATGGGAGCCGACGATGGCGTACGAGCCGAGCATGTGGGTGGCCGCCTTGGTCAGGTGCATGGAGCCGCCCTTGGCCTTGCACAGCCCGGTCGCCCGGCTCATCAGCTCGGCGAGGCACTCCTCGGGCGTGGCACCCCGGGCCAGGGCGTGGTGGTGACCCCTGTAGGTGGCGAACACATAGTCGTCCGGACGCAGTGCGGCACTCGCGCCCACGGCGATCGCCTCCTGCCCGGCGGCCAGATGCGTGGTGCCCTTCACGAGACCTCGCAGGAACAGGTCGTGGGCGGCCTTCTCCGTGCGGCGGATGACGTTCATCCGCTCGTACCGGTCGAGGAGGGCGGTGGCGTCCATCAGCGGTCCTGGGTGTTGAGGTGGGACTGCGCCTCGCGCTGGGTGTTCAGCTCGCCGCCCACCGTCCAGTACTTGCGCCCGGCCACCAGCAGGTCCTCGGCGGGGAACTTGGTGATGACCTCGCAGCCGTCGGCGGTGACGACCAGTTCCTCCTCGATCCGGGCGGCGGACCAGCCGTCGGCGGCCGGCCAGTACGTCTCCAGGGCGAACACCATGCCCTCCTCGAGGACTTCGGGGTGGTCGAGGGAGACCAGACGGCTGAAGATCGGCTTCTCCCAGATCGACAGGCCGACGCCGTGGCCGTACTGGAGGGCGAAGGCGGCGGTCTCGTCGGCGAAGCCGAACTCCTCGGCACGCGGCCAGACCCGCACGATGTCGGCGGTGGTGGCGCCCGGCCGGACCAGGGCGATCGCCTCGTCCATGTAGGCACGGCAGCGCACGTAGGCGTCCCGCTGCGCCCGCGAGGCGCTGCCCACGGCGAAGGTGCGGTAGTAGCAGGTGCGGTAGCCGAGGTGGCTGTGCAGGATGTCGAAGAAGGCCGGGTCGCCGGGACGGATCAACCGGTCGCTGTAGACGTGCGGATGCGGCGAACAGCGCTCGCCCGAGATGGCGTTGACGCCTTCGACGTACTCGCTGCCGAGGTCGTAGAGCACCTTGCTGACCACTCCGACGCACTCGTTCTCGCGCACCCCCGGGCGCAGGTACCCGTACAGCTCCTCGTAGGCCGCGTCGACCATGGCGCAGGCCTGGGTGAGCAGGGCGATCTCGTCGCCGGTCTTGATCCGGCGGGCCTCGAGGAAGACCTGCTGCCCGTCGACGACGTCGACGCCCTCGGCGCGCAGCGCGGCGAGGACCGGCATCTCGGCGACGTCGACACCGAGGAGTTCACCCGCGAGCCCGTGCTCGCGCAGCTCGGCGGCGATCTTCGCGGCCACGTCCTCGGCGATCCGGGCGTCCGGGTGGAAGGCGCCGCGCAGGGTGGAGATGCCGGCGCGGGCACCGGTGGGCGGGCCGCCCTTGCCGTCGCTGTAGTCGAGCCAGGGGTTGTACATCTGGTGGTGGCGGGCGGCGGAGCCGAAGTCCCAGACGACCGGTTCGCCGTCGCGCACCAGGAGGGCGAAGCGGATCAGCTTGTCCATCGCCCAGGTGCCGATGTGGGTGGCCGTCATATAGCGGATGTTGGCGAAGTCGAAGCTGAGCACCGCGCCCAGCTCGGAGCGGTTCAGCGACTCGTGCAGCCGGGCCAGCCGCTGTCCGCGCAGCCGGTCCAGGTCGATGCGCTCTTCCCAGTCGACGGCGTTGGGTCCGTATGTGTGGATCGCCATGGCGACCACCCCCACTTCGGAGTGAACGCCCGAGTGCGGTGGGTGTCAAGTGGCACTGAACAAGGTTGTCACCCGGCATCGCCGGACACGAACCAGACGCCCACAGCCGGTACCTCTCCATCGTTGCGGTAGCGGTGGGGGGTCGTCGACTCGAAGCAGACGGAGTCGCCCGGCCGGACGGCGTACTCCTCGAAACCGAGGGTGAGGACGAGCTCGCCGGAGGTCAGATAGCCGTATTCGGTTCCGGCGTGCCGCATCAGCGCGCCGGAGCCGGATGAGGAGCCACCGGGCCGGTACGTGACCAGCAGGAAGTCGGCCTCCGCGCCCGGGACCCGCCCGAGACGCTCCCACACGACCCCCGAGTCCAGCTCCAGCGTCTCCCGCCCGCCCGCACCGACCAGGGGCCCGATCCGCCGCCCGGGATCCGCCGCGAAGCCGGCGAGGGCGTGCGGCACGGTGGCGGGGACGGCGGCGAGGGGACCCGCCGCGACGCCCGTCCGGACCGGCTCCCGGACCCCCTCCCCGGCACCCTCGTCCGCGTCGAAGAGGGACTCCACGGAGATCCCCAGCGCCGTGGTGATCGCGTACAGCGTGCTGACGGACGGCTGGCTCTTCCCGGTCTCGATCTGCGACACCAGACTCGCCGAAACGCCGATCTCCCGGGCCAGCGCACGCAGAGTCGTACCGCGCTCCAGGCGCGCACGCCGGATGCGCGCGCCGACGGGCGGCACGACGGCGGGTGACACGGGCGGCTCCTCTGCTCGGGCAGCGTGTGCAGCTCCATTGAACAGTCCGTGCGCGCCCTTGCGCCAGGAGTGGGAGGTCCCCCGCCGTCCGGTCCTCACCCGAACGGTCCGGCGCCGGTGGTGGGCCGTGGCGGGCGGTGGTGCGCTGAGGGCACGCGTCACGTTCCCAGGAGGCACACCCGATGACCCCTCGTCCGTCCCGCCTCGTCCGCGCTCTCACCCCCGCCCTGGCGGCGGGCACGCTGCTCGCCACCGCAGCCTGCTCGGACGACGGCGGGACGGACGGCGCGCGCGTCCCGGGCGTCACCCCGTCCCAGGCCGCAGCGCAGCGGCAGACCCCCTCCCCCACCGCCACGCTCTCCACGGACGGCGCCCGGACCGCGCTGATCACCGAGGCGGACATCGAGGACGCCTGGACGCAGGTGACGGACACGGAGGCGAAGAGCTGGCACGACAACCTGCTCATCGGCACGGTCGACGTCTCCGACTTCCTCACCGCCAAGGCCCAGTCGGCCGACTGCCAACGGCTCCTCGACTCCCTCTTCGACGACGATCTGCTGGGCAGACCGTCGGGCGCGTCCGCATTGCGCGGCTTCCGGCAGGGCGACTCCCGCCTGCTGTACCAGGTCGCCTCCTACGACCGCACCGCCCCGCAGGACTCCTTGAACTGGATGGCGACCCTGCCGGAGAAGTGCGACCAGTTCACCGTGACCGACGGCCGGCAGCAGCGCACCGTCCAGGTCATCGAGACCTCGCTGCCCAAGGTCGGCGACGCCCGTCAGGGCCTGCGCGTGACGGTGCAGGGCTCGGCCGACGGCGACGAGGCCACCCTGACCCTGGACGTCGCCGCCGTCCGCGTCGGCGACGACGCGATCACCGTCACCGCGGGCGGGCTCGACGGCGACGAGAACGATTCCGTCCAGCAGGCGGTGCGCCAGGGCACCCAGCGCCTGAAGGACGTCCTGGCCGGGAAGTCGCCCGCCGCGAGCCCCACCTAGAGCGGCCGGCACGGCGCGCGCCTCCTCCCGCGGCCCTGCCCCACCCCGACCTCCGTCGCCGCTCCGCCGATTTCCGGGACAGCGTGATCACCGGAGCGGCACAATGGCGCCGATGACCGGTTTCGGTCGTTCGTGCGAGTGCGAGGAGAGGACGAGTCGTGAGCGATGGCCACACCCCTTCAGGCGGGTCGGCGAGGCTGAACACCGGTGTGGCGCACAACGCGCGCGTGTGGAACTACTGGATCGGCGGCAAGGACAACTACGAGGTCGACCAGCAGGTCGGCGAGCAGGTCGCCGGCATGTTCCCGATCATCCGGGACATCGCCCGCGCCGACCGGGACTTCCTCGGCCGGGCCGTGTCGTTCCTCGCCGGTGAGCGCGGTGTGCGGCAGTTCCTCGACATCGGCACAGGACTGCCGACGGCGGACAACACCCACGAGATCGCCCAGCGCCTCGCGCCCGACTCACGCATCGTCTACGTCGACAACGACCCGATCGTGCTGGTGCACGCCCGCACACTGCTGACCGGCACCCACGACGGCGTCACCTCCTACATCGACGCCGATGTGCACGACCCGGACGCCATCCTCGAACGGGCCGGGCAGACCCTCGACTTCACGCGGCCCATCGCCGTGATGATGCTGGGCATCCTCAACTTCGTCCTGGACGCCGCCGAGGCCCGGGACATCGTGCGCCGGGTGATGGCCGCGGTGCCGCCCGGCAGCTTCCTGGTCCTCACCCACCCGACCTTCGACGACGAACTGGGCGGCGCGGGCCAGATCCCGGCCATGAAGTTCTGGAACGAGCACGCCACTCCCCCGATCACCGCCCGCGCCGGCGCGGACATCGCCGCGTTCTTCGAGGGGCTGGAGCTGCTGGAGCCGGGCATGGTCTCGTGCGGCCAGTGGCGTGCCGAGCCCGGCTCGGCCGTGCTCGTGCCGCAGTACGGCGCGGTGGCCGTGAAACCCTGACACGCGGCGGTGCCGTCGCGGCAACCAGGAGAGCCCGGGCGGGACGACGTCCTCAGGGCCCACCGGCCGGCGGCCGAGGGCCGGGAGGACGATTGAACGGGCGTGTGGCCGGTCACAGTTCTCCTGAAGCGGCTACCCAGGAAGTCCGAACGGCTGAAAGTATGATCAAGCAATGTCTGACATGACCGAAACCACGCCCGGCTGGCTGTCCTCCGACGAACTGGAGATGACACGCGCCCGCATGCCGATCCTGTACGTCGAGGCCGTCCCGGTCCGCGTCGACGACAGCGGCGAAGTCACCAGCGTCGGCCTGCTGCTGCGCATAGGGCCCGACGGCACGGTCAGCCGGACGCTGGTCTCCGGCCGCGTGCTGCACCATGAACGCGTCCGCGACGCCCTCCTGCGCCACCTGGAAAAGGACCTCGGCCCGGTCGCGCTGCCCCGCGTCCCGGCGTCGCTCCAGCCGTTCACGGTCGCTGAGTACTTCCCGACGCAGGGCGTCACGGCGTACCACGACCCCCGCCAGCACGCGGTGTCCCTGGCGTACATCGTGCCGGTGACGGGCGACTGCCGGCCCCGGCAGGACGCGCTCGACCTGGTGTGGTTCAGCCCGCGGGAGGCCGTCTCGGAGGCGGTGCAGAGCGAGATGCCGGGTGGGCACGGGGTGCTGCTGAAGCAGGCGCTGGCGCATGCGGGCTGCGTGATCTGACCGCCGGGCGGTCGGCGGAGGACCGGGAGAGGCCCTCGCCGATGCGGCTTGACGACCGAACGGCCGCCCGATGGTGATCCTCCACCGGCCCTTCGAGAACGCCCGGGGCAAGCTGCACGAGAGGCCGGCTCGACGGCCACGAGCCGGAGGTTTCCCGCCCCCACGGAACGGCGTGGACGGCGGCGGCTGACCCCGCCCGGCGACCGCCCCGAACGCGACCGGCGGGTCTGCCGATATCGGCAGACCCGCTGGTCGACTCTGTCGGGACGACAGGATTTGAACCTGCGACCCCTTGACCCCCAGTCAAGTGCGCTACCAAGCTGCGCCACGTCCCGTTGCCCGTCTGACCTGGGGATTCCCCCGGCCGAACGCGCAGGGAAACAATACCGCACTCGCGCCGGTGATCGCGCATCCGTTTCCCGGCCTGTACGCCACCACCGTCCGTCCCTTCGACGCGACCGCCCTGCGCCAGGCCACCGAGGCGGCCGGGACGGACGTCGTCCTCGTCGAGCCCTGTCTGGCGGGGACGTCGACGGCCGCCGCGAACGACGCGCTGTCGGACGTACCGCACCGGGTCCTCGGGCTGGGCGTGGGACGTCGCGAACTGCGGCGGTACGGGCAGCCCGCGGAGCACGTGGCCGCCCGCGGACTCGACGCCCGGTCGCTGCGGGAGCGCATCGGGAGCTTCGTCGGGGCGGCCGTCCGCGTGTGAGACCGCGAGGCGTCACACCACCGGCAGGCCGAGCCGGGGGTGGGCCTCAAGGAGGCGGGTCGGGGCCGCCTGACGCCACGAGTCGGCGAGGATGTCGCGCAGTTCGCCCTCGTCCTCGATGGCGTCGAGCCGGGCCCGCACCCAGGAGAAGGAGGACTCGTGGTCGGCGATCCAGAACTTCCCCGGCTCGGCGAGCACCAGCTCGTCGCGCTCCACCTTGGGACAGCGCACGGCGATGGAGGTCTCGTCCTCCGGCAGTGTGGCGAACATCTTTCCCGCGACCCGGAACGTGGGCATGCTCCAGGCGATCTTCTCCATCGTGTCCGGCAGGGACAGGGCGATCCGTCGTACGTCTTCGGCATCCGGCATGGCAGGCACCGTATCGGCTCTCACTGGCCATCACCTGGTGAGGCGGGTGCCGGTAGCCGCTTGTAGTAAATCGTCGTCGGCCTCAGCACCCCGTCGGGGCTCGCCGCGTAGTCGGGGATCGCTCCGACCGGCGTCCAGCCGGCGGACCGGTACAGACGCTCCGCGGGGCTGCCGGTCTCGGTGTCCAGGTGCAGGAGGGTGACACCGGCCGCCGCCGCCGCGGCCTCGGCCGCGGCCAGGAGCCCGCGGGCGAGGCCGCGTCCACGGGCGTCCGGGTGCACCATCAGCTTCACGAGCTCGGCGCGGTGCCGGCTGTTGGCCTTGCCGGGGAAGGCCAGGCTCACGGTGCCGAGCACCCGTTCCCCGTCGCAGGCCGCCCACACGGCGAGCCGGCCCGCGGCGACCTCGGCGGCCCGCTCCCCCCACCAGTCGCGGGCCCGTGCGTGGCCGAGCGGGGCGAGAAAGCCGACCGAGGCGCCCCCGTTCACGGTGGCGGTCAGCAGATCCGCCAGCTCCGCGCGACGGGCGAGCAGCCGGGGTACGTCCAGGCGGATCACGGCCGCACCACCGCCAGCAGATAGCGGACGCCCTCGGGGGTCGTGCAGCGGAACCGGATGGGGCCCCACACCCGCATCCGCAGGCAGTCACCAACGTCCAGCCGGTGTGCGATGCCCTGCGTGGTCACCTCCAGGGCGCCCTCCAGGACCCAGAGGTGCTGCTCCAGGCCGGTCACGGGCGGGCGGTCGTAGGCGAGGTCGGCGCCGGGTGAGAGGCGGGCCTCGACGAGTTCGCCGCGCAGGGCGGGGTGCGGCGGCGACACGGACCGCCGTACGAAGCCGGAGGCCCGGTCCCGCCAGACGGGCTGGCCGGTGGAGCGGACGACGGCCTGCGGTTCGGCCTCGACCTCGCTGAGGAGCTGGGACATGGTGCGGTCGTAGACGGCGCACAGGCGGTTCAGGAGTGCGGCGGTGGGGCTGATCTCCGCCCGCTCGGCCCGGGACAGGGTGGACCGGCTCACCCCGCTGCGGTCGGCCAGCTCCCCCAGGGACCATCCGTGTGCGGTCCGTAGTTCGGCCAGGCGCGCGCCCAGCCGGGCGTCGAGTGCCTCCGTTTCCTCACTTCTCATATCCGGGACGCTATCCCGGATATGAGACAGCGGTGTTACGGACTCCTCACCCCTGGGCCGCCTCGCCGAGCGCGTCCAGCACCGGCCGGATGAGGGGATGCTCCTCGGCCCCCCGGCGTACGGCGGCGAAGACCCGGCGGGTGGGGGCCGTTCCGTCGACGGGGCGGACCACCACGCCGGTGAGGTCCATCCCGCGCAGCGCCGAGCGCGGCACCAGGGCGACACCCACGTCGGCCGAGGCGAGGGCGACGACCGCGCGGAAATCGTCCGAGGAGTGCTCCATGCGGGGCTGGAAACCGGCGCTCTCGCAGGCCAGCACCACCACGTCGTGGCAGGGGTTGCCGGGGTACGGGCCGATCCAGGAGTCCTTGGCCAGTTCGGCGAGCGGCACCTCGGCCGCGCCGGCCAGGCGGTGGGTGACCGGGACGACGGCGTCGAAGGGCTCGGCGTACAGCGGCAGGTGCGCCAGTCGCGGGTCGTCGGCGGGCGGGGCCCCGCGGTACTCGACGGCGACGGCCACATCGACCTGCCGGTCCAGCAGCATCGGCAGGCTGGCGTCGCCCTCGGCGTCCTGGACGCGGATGCGGATCCCGGGCGCCGACCGGGCGAGACAGGCCACGGCGGGCGCGACGACCAGGGCGATGCCGGTCGCGAAGGAGGCGACCGTGACGGTGCCCGCCGCGCCCGAGCTGTACGCGGCGAGCTCGGCCTCCGCCCGCTCCAGCTGGGCGAGGACGGCGTTGGTGTGATTGAGCAGGATCTCACCGGCCGGGGTGAGCCGTACGCCCTTCGCGCCGCGCTCGACGAGCCGGTGGCCGGTCTCCTGCTCCAGGGCGGCGAGCTGCTGGGAGACGGCCGACGGGGTGAGGTACAGCGCGGCGGCAGCCGCCGTCACCGTACGGTGGTCGGCCACCGCCCGGAGGATGTGCAGCCGCCGCGCTTCGATCATGCGATCGATTGTCTCAAATTCGCCCCGTGCTGCCGGTCAGCCCTCCAGCTCGGCGCGTGCCGCCACGAACGCGTCGACCGCGCGGTTGACGTCGTCCGTGGAGTGCGCGGCCGACAGCTGGACGCGGATCCGGGCCTGGCCCTGCGGCACCACCGGGCACGAGAAGCCGATGACGTAGACGCCCCGCTCCAGCAGCAGCTCCGCCATGCGGCCGGCGACCGCGGCGTCGCCGATCATCACCGGGGCGATGGCGTGGTCGCCGGGGAGGACGTCGAAGCCCTCGTCGGTCATACGGCCGCGGAAGAGGGCCGTGTTCTCGGCCAGCCGGACGCGCAGGTCGTCCGCCGACTCCAGCAGATCGAGCACCTTCAGCGAGGCCGCCGCGATCACCGGGGCCAGGGTGTTGGAGAACAGGTAGGGCCGGGAGCGCTGGCGCAGCAGGGCGACGATCTCGGCGCGGGCCGCCACATAGCCGCCGGACGCGCCGCCGAGGGCCTTGCCGAGGGTGCCGGTGATGATGTCGACGCGGTCCATGACGCCGTGCAGCTCGGGCGTGCCGCGGCCGCCGGGGCCGACGAAGCCGACCGCATGGGAGTCGTCGACCATGACCATCGCGTCGTAGCGGTCGGCGAGGTCGCAGATCTCACGCAGCGGGGCCACGTACCCGTCCATGGAGAAGACGCCGTCGGTGACGATCAGGCGGCGGCGCGCGTCGGAGGCCTCCTTCAGACGCGCCTCCAGTTCGGCCATGTCACGGTTGGCGTACCGGAGGCGGCGGGCCTTGGACAGGCGGATGCCGTCGATGATGGAGGCGTGGTTGAGCGCGTCCGAGATGACCGCGTCCTCCGGGCCGAGCAGCGTCTCGAACACACCGCCGTTGGCGTCGAAGCAGGAGGAGTACAGGATCGTGTCCTCCTGGCCGAGGAACGCCGAGAGTCGTGCCTCGAGTTCCTTGTGCACCTCCTGGGTGCCGCAGATGAAGCGGACGGACGCCATGCCGTAGCCCCAGCGGTCCAGGGCCTCGTGGGCGGCGGCGACGACCTCGGGGTGGTCGGCGAGACCGAGGTAGTTGTTGGCGCAGAAGTTGAGGACCTCGCCGGGGCGACCGCCCGCGGTCACGTTCACGGTGGCGGACTGCGGGGTGCCGATCACGCGCTCGGGCTTGTGCAGGCCGGCGGCGCGGATCTCGTCGAGGGTGGCGCGCAGGTCGTCGCGCACGGAGTCGAACATCGGGAGCTCCAGGGGTGCTTGCGGTGAAAGGGGGTTACGCGGTCCAGTCGAGGATGACCTTGCCGCCGCGACCGCTCGCCGCGTCCTCGAACGCCGCCTCGTGGTCACGGTGGCCGTAGCGGCCGGTGATGACGGGCGCGAGGTCCAGGCCGGCCTCCAGCAGGACCGACATGGCGTACCAGGTCTCGAACATCTCGCGGCCGTAGATGCCCTTGATGGTGATCATCGAGGTGACGACGCGGGCCCAGTCGACGGGGAACTCCTGGGCGGGCAGACCGAGCATCGCGATCCGGCCACCGTGCGTCATATTGGCGATCATGTCGCGCATGGCCTCGGGACGGCCGGACATCTCCAGGCCGATGTCGAAGCCCTCGCGCAGTCCGAGGGCGCGCTGGCCGTCGGCGATGGTGGATCCGGAGACATCCAGCGCGAGGCTGACCCCGATCTTGCGGGCCAGCTCCAGCCGCTCCTCGCTGACGTCGGTGATCATGACGTTGCGGGCGCCGGCGTGCCGGGCCACGGCGGCGGCCATCAGGCCGATCGGGCCCGCGCCGGTGATCAGGACGTCCTCGCCGACCAGCGGGAACGACAGCGCCGTGTGCACGGCGTTGCCGAACGGGTCGAAGATCGCGGCCACGTCGAGGTCGACGGGGATCCGGTGCACCCACACGTTGGCGGCGGGCAGCGCGACGTACTCGGCGAACGCCCCGTCCCGTCCCACCCCGAGCCCCACGGTGGCCCGGCACAGGTGCCGGCGTCCGGCCAGGCAGTTGCGGCACTTGCCGCACACCAGGTGGCCCTCGCCGCTGACCCGGTCGCCGATAGCGATGTCGGTGACGTCCCGCCCGGTCTCGACGACCTCGCCGACGAACTCGTGCCCGACCACGAGCGGGGTGCTGATCGCCTGCTGCGCCCAGCCGTCCCAGGCCCGGATGTGCAGGTCGGTGCCGCAGATTCCGGTGCGCAGCACCTTGATGAGTACGTCGCCGGGCCCGACGATGGGCTCGGGGACGTCCGCGAGCCACAACCCGGGTTCCGCTTTCTGCTTGACCAGCGCCTTCACCGCTACGGCTCCTGGGGGTGAGTCCCGGCTCCGGGTATGCCGAAGGAACCCCTGGGCCGGGAGAGGAGTGGGATCGCACTGCAATCTGCCGTACGGCGGCACGCCGGTCCATCGAGGTTTTCTTAAGCGGCGCCTCAGCTTTCCTTCACGCCCTCGGGGTCCCGCCGGGCCCGCGGGTTTCAGTAGGGCGGCAGGCCGTCCCGGGCCTCCAGCTCGATGACGAGCTGCGCGGCGTACTCCTTGATCGCCGTCAGGCCCGGCTTCCCCCACGGCCTCGGCCCGACGTCCGCGACGCTGACCGTGCCCAGCACGAGTCCCGTGCCGTCGACGAGCGGAGCTCCCAGATAGGAGCGGATGCCGAATTCGTCCACCACCGGGTTGCCGGCGAACCGCGGGAAGTCGCCCACGTCCTCCAGGGCGAGGGCCTTGCGGCGCGCCACCACATGGGGGCAGAAGCCGTGGTCACGGGGCAGGGCACGGCCCAGGCGCGGGGTGGTGCCGTCGCTGCGCACCACCGGTGCGACGGCCGGCACGTGCAGACCCGCGTAGAACTGCCCCTGTTCGTCTGGGAGGTTGACCATGGCGTACGGCGTCCCGGTGAACTCGGCGAGGCGGTGCGCGAAGGCGTCGAGTGCGGGTTCGGGGCGCTCCCCCAGGCCCAGTCGGCGCAGTCGGCGGGTGCGGGCGGGGGCCTCCCTGTCCTCGGGTGTGAGCAGCAGACGACCGGCCGGGCGCGGCGGGTCGTAGGTCATGGGCGTGCTCCTGGGCTGTGGACTTGCCTCATATAGGGGCTCCCTGGCGGTGTGAGGGGGTCACATGTGGGCGCCGTACCCCGTCGCGGGGGCCGGCGTGTGAGCGATGAGATGACGCACCAGGGTCAGCAGGGCCTGGACCCCGGAGCTGGAGATCCGCGCGTCGCAGCGCACGACGGGCACGTCCTCGGACAGGTCGAGGGCGCCTCGCACTTCCTCGGGGTCGTAGCGGTAGGCGCCGTCGAACTCGTTGAGCGCGACGATGAAGTCGAGGCCGCGCTGTTCGAAGAAGTCGACGGCCGCGAAGCACTCCTGGAGCCTGCGGGTGTCGGCGAGGATGACCGCGCCGAGCGCGCCCTCGCACAACTCGTCCCACATGAACCAGAACCTCTCCTGTCCGGGCGTGCCGAACAGGTACAGCACGTGTTTCGGGTCGAGGGTGATGCGGCCGAAGTCCATGGCCACGGTCGTCTCGACCTTGTTCTCGATGCCGTCGAGATTGTCGGTCGCGGCGCTGACGGTGGTGAGCAGTTCCTCCGTGCTGAGCGGCGCGATCTCGCTGACCGCGCCGACGAAGGTCGTCTTGCCCACGCCGAACCCGCCCGCCACCAGGATCTTCAGCGCGGTGGGGAACGGGTCGGCGCCGCGAGCCGGTCCGTCGGTGTAGTCAGAGCTGTCGTCGTAGTCCATCGAGCACTGCCTCCAGAAGGGCCCGGTCCGTCGGGTTGTGGTGGAACGCGGGGGGCTTGGTGGTCAGCGCCCCGCAGTCGACGAGGTCCGCCAGCAGCACCTTGGTGACGGCCACCGGCAGTTTGAGATGGGCGGCGACCTCGGCGACGGCGACGGGTACCCGGCACCGTTCGAGTGCCTGCGCGTGCTCGGGGCCGAGATAGCCGAGGGGGGTCGCCCCGGTGGCCATCACCTGCGACACGAGGTCGAGCGCGACGGTGGGACGGGTGCGGCCGTTGCTGACCGTGAACGGGCGCACCAGCCGCCCGGCCGCGTCGTCGAGCCAGGGCCCGTCACCGGCCGCCGTCACGCTCAAGGCCTCATCGCCGGGGATTCGACGGACTGCCGGGGAGCGGTCACCAGATAGGGACGGACGCTCTTGACCAGCATCGCCATCTCGTAGCCCAGCACGGCCGCGTCCGCCTCGCGGCCGGCGAGCACGGCCAGGCAGGTGCCGGAGCCCGCGGTGGTGACGAACAGCAGGGTCGAGGCGAGTTCGACGACGACCTGCCGCACGTCGCCGCCGTCGCCGAAGCGGACACCGGCGCTGCGGCCGAGGGAGTACAGGCCGGAGGCCAGCGCTGCCATGTGGTCGGCGCTGTCCGGGTCGAGGCCGTGAACGGACTTGACGAGCCCGTCGCAGGACAGCAGCACGGCGGCGGTCGTGTGCGGCACGCGCTGCACGAGGCCGCTCATCAGCCAGTCGAGGTCGGAAACATGGGCGGTCGGCGCATCGCTCGCCATGGTGGATCGACTCCTTGGGGTACGAAGGTCTGCGGGAGCGCTGGGTGTGGGGGTGGAACGAGGGGTGGTCATCCGGCGGGTGCGCTCCCGTCCTGCCGGGTGGTGGTCGTGCGGGGGTCGGAACGGGCCCCGGGGGGACGGGCCCCGGGGGTCGGCCTGTTCGATAGCTCCGAGGGGAGCGCCTCCAGGTGAACCGGCCGAACGGGCATCGGATCCCTGCGGGCGGACCCGCTGGGTGCGGGGTCCGTGTGGGCGGAGTCCGTGTAGGCGGAGTCCGTGTGGGCGGAGTCCGTGTAGGCGAACTCCGTGCGGTCGGATCCCCTGCCTGCGGACTCCATGTGGGCGGACCCCATGTCGGCGGCCTCCATGTGGGCGGACCCCATATCGGCGGCCTCCATATGGGCCACCTCCACGTCGGACCACGCCGTGGCGCCGGCCTCCATGTGCTGTTGGGCCTCGGCGAGGCTGATGCCGCGCTGGAAGGCCGCCATGAGACCGGGGTCATGACTCACGAGGTGTTCGGGGTCCTGGCGGGGCGTCGGGCCGTCGCGCAGCTGGGGCGCGATGTGCTCCTGCGCGCGGCGACGGGGCAGTTGGGGTTTGCCCATGGTGCCGCGCACGGCGCCCTTGCGCGGGGTGGGCGGTGCGGTCCCGTGCTCGGCCAGGACACGCCGGTCGTCGGGTGTGATGCCGGGACGCGCCTCGGCCGGGGTGGGCCGCTCCCGCCGGGCCCCGCGCACCGGCAGGGGCGCGGGCCGACCGCCCTGCGGGCTCCCGCCCGGGCCCGGCCGGGCTTCCTGCCCGTGTCCTTGGGCCAGGGCCTCGTGCCGTCGGGGCAGGGCTTCGTGGCCTTGAAGTACGGACTCGTGCCGTCGGGGCAGGGCTTCGTGGCCTTGAGGTACGGACTCGTGCCGTCGGGGCAGGGCTTCATGGCCTTGAAGTACGGACTCGTGCCCTTGAGGTGCGGCGGATACGGCGAGCGGGGCCGACGGCCCTGGCCCTGATCCGGGCGCGGGCAGCGGCACGGAGGAGACCCCGAAGACGCCGTCCCCGGCCGGGGCAGGCCCCCCGGACACGCCGCCGACTCCGGCACCGGCACCGGCCTGCCCGTTCTGCCCCTGTCGATGACGCCCGGACTGCGCGCCCGGCCCGGTCAGGCCGGTCTGACCGTCCTTTCGCCCCGGCACAGCCGGACGCTCCGGACCGGCCGCCGCTGCGCCCTCCGGCTGCCCCGTGCCCCCGGGAGTCCCTGCCCCCGACTCCGCTCCCAGCAGCGCCTGCGGCACGACGAGCACCGCCTGCACTCCGCCGTAGATGTTGGTCTGGAGGCGGACGGTGATGCCGTGCCGACGGGCGAGCTGGGAGACGACGAACAACCCGATCCGGCCGTCCGCGAGGAGGCGGGCGACGTTCACCTGGTCGGGATCGGCGAGCAGCGCGTTCATCCGCGTCTGCTCCTCCAGGGGCATGCCGAGTCCACGGTCCTCGACCTCGACGGCGAGCCCGGAGGTGACGAGGTTGGCGCGCAGCAGCACCTGTGTGTGCGGTGCGGAGAACACCGTGGCGTTCTCCACGAGTTCGGCCAGGAGATGGATGACGTCGGCGACGGCGTGGCCGCGCAGCTGTCCGTCGACGGGTGGCACGAGCTTGACCCGCGAGTACTGCTCGACCTCGGCGATGGCCGAGCGCAGCACCTCGGTCATGGAGACCGGGTTGCTCCACTGGCGGCGGGAGACCGCCCCGCCCAGCACGGCGAGGTTCTCGGCGTGGCGGCGGATGCGGGTGGCGAGGTGGTCGACGTGGAAGAGCCCCTTGAGCAGGTCGGGGTCCTCCATCTCGTTCTCCAGCTCGTCGAGGATGGAGATCTCGCGGTGCACCAGTGACTGCAGGCGCCGGGCGAGGTTGACGAACACTTCGAGCTTCTGTTCACTGCCGGCCTGGCTGGAGAGCTGGGAAGCCTGGACGACGGCGGTGACGGCGCCGTCGTGCGCGCGGGACAGGTCGGCGGTGAGGAGGTCGAAGTCGTCGGCGTCCTCGGCGGGATCGCCGTGCCGGCTCTGCGGTGCGAGCTGCGGCGGGCCGTCGCCGCGGCGCAGGGTCTCGACGAGGGTGTGCAGGTCGGCCTCACGCCGTGCGGTGCTGCGGCGCAGCACGCCGATGCGGTCGTGCACGGACCGGGCGGCCCGGTTGGCGGCGACCGCGGCGACGGCGATGCCGACGAGGGCCACGAAGACCGCGCCGCCGAGCACGACCCACAGGGTGGGGCCGGGCCGCGTGCCGGTGGACCGGACGGTGAAGAGGACGGCGGCGCAGCCGCTGAGGGCGACGGCGACGGGCGGCAGCACCGCGAGGCGCAGCAGCTGGGGCCGTATATGGGTCTCGGGCAACGCGGGTGCGGTGCGGACGGCAGGCCGCCCGTGCCGCCCGCCCTCACGGCGGTCTGCGCGTGCGGCCGGGGCGCGGAGGTGAGACATCGGTGTCCTCGTACTGGTCCGTCGGGCCTGGGTGCCAGGGGCGCTTGCGGCGGTGCGGCCGGGTTCGCGCGGCCGCTTGCGCGCCCGGGCCGTGCGCCCGGGCTCCCCTCGCTTCCGCGCGGCCCCGGCGCCACCGTGACCCGCGTGCGGGCCCGGGCCGGAAGCCCCGGCGCCGCCCGCACCGGCCCCGGCGGCATCCACACCGGCGGCGGCCACCGCGTCACCGGACCCGGCCCCGGCACCCGTCTCGCTGACCGCACCCGTGCCGGCGTCGGTGGCACGCGGGCAGCGGGGATCCCCGTCGCGTCGACTCCCTCGTCCGCCCTGCGCCTGCACGTACCGGCCCCCGCTCCCCTGATCCGTTGATCCGTCCTGTTTCCCGACGGCCACTGACAGTAGTCGCCAGCGCATCATGTGCGGTGGGCAGTTGACAAACTCATACGGTGAGCGTCCCGCTCTGGTATGAGGTCTCGTACGGCAGATCGATAGCACCTCCGCACATCCGGCCACGAACGAAAGAGATCGATCCGACCTGGTCAGCAGCGGTCATAGGAAGACGGCGACAGCCGGGGAGCCTTGCGCTCCCCGGCACTCGCCGCCTGCCTGTCGTGCGCCCCGGGTCAGCCCGCCGGGAGCGTCTGGGAGTCCTCGGCACCCTTGCCGGCCCGACCATGATCGTCACTCACCGTGGCGGCCCAGGCCACGACTCCTGCGTCCGATGCGGTCTTCGAGACGGTCTTGATACCCGCTCCGGCGCGGACCCCCGTCACCGGACGGCCGCCCTTCGAAGCAAGCGCCACCCCACGCCACCACGGCTCCGCCGGCAGGCTCTCCGCCGTGGGCTCGAAGGGCGCACCGGGCCGGGGCAGGACGACACCGGCACCGACCGCGCGGGCGGCCGCGAGGTCCCCTCACGGGGTCCATCCACAGGCGCGTCGCGCATACCCACTTCTAAGGACATGTGGAAATCCGGACAACGTGAGGCTCTGTCGACTGCGTTGATCGAGCCGTTGCTGCCGCCGTGGCCCGCGCCGTCGCCAGGGCCACGGCGGGTGGACGACAGCCACCAACGTCGACACCGACACCCCGCAGAACTGACGGCCACCCCCTGTCACTCACCCGGTCGTGATCGGTGCCCACGGTGTCGCGCCAGGCTCCGCGCACTGTTTCGCGGCAGGATGGAGAAGACAGACGAGGGTCCCTATAGGTCCTGTGCGTGGCGAAAGGTGATCCGGCCGTGGAGCTCACTCTCGTGGTGCTGATCATCATCGTCGGACTGACGTTTGACTACACCAACGGCTTCCACGACGCCGCGAACGCGATCGCCACGTCCATCTCCACCAAGGCCCTCACTCCCCGCATCGCGCTGGGTATGGCCGCCGTGATGAACTTCTTCGGCGCCTTCCTGGGCACCGAGGTCGCCGAGACCGTCGGCAGCGGCATCGTCGGCGCGCCCCAGGGGGTCTCGGGCCTGCTGCTGGTGATGAGTGCGCTCATCGGCGCGATCGGCTGGAACGTCTTCACCTGGTGGCGCGGGCTGCCGACCTCCTCTTCGCACGCCCTGATCGGCGGACTGGTCGGCGCCGCCCTCGCCGCCAGCGCGACCGTGCACTGGTCCGGCATCCTGGGCAAGGTCCTGCTGCCCATGCTGCTGTCCCCGCTGGTGGGCGTGGCCCTCGGCTACCTCCTGCACACCGCCATCCTGTGGGCGTTCCGCCGTGCTGCCCCCCGCCCCACGACCCGCCGCTTCCGCATGGCGCAGACCGTCTCGGCTGCCGGCATGGCCCTGGGCCACGGGCTGCAGGACGCGCAGAAGACCATGGGCGTGATCGTGCTGGCACTGGTCACGGCCGGCTGGCAGGACGACTTCTCCGTGCCCCTGTGGGTGATCGTGGCCGTGGCCGCGGCGATGGCCGCCGGTACCTACAGCGGGGGGCGCCGCATCATCACCACCCTGGGCCGGCGCATCGTCCGCCTGGATCCGCCGCGCGGCTTCGCCGCCGAGTCCGCCGCCGCGGGCGTGCTCTACACCACCGCGTTCGTCTTCGAGGCCCCGATCTCCACCACCCAGACGATCACCGCGTCCATCCTGGGCGCCGGCGCGACCCGCCGCATCTCGGCCGTGCGCTGGCAGGTGGCCCGTTCCATCTTCGCCGCATGGGTCCTCACCTTCCCCGGAGCCGGACTGCCCGCCGCCGCCCTCTACCTGATCCTGCACGCCACCACCGGACTGTGACCCGAGCCGGAGGCCGCCCATGCCCGCCCCATCCAACCCCCAGCCGTACGGGCCACCGCGCGGCGGGATTCCCGACGGTCTTCCCGCGCCGGGCCGCTTCGCGCATCTGCATCCCGACGACGGCGCCTGCCTGATGGAGGCCGCATCACTGCTGGCCACCGGCCGCTTCACCGACAGCCCACCCGGTACCCACCCGGTACTCGCCGGCCTCGCCCGCGCGGTCAACGACGCCGTCAGCGACACCGCCCGCCAGGCCCTGTGGCCGCTGGCCGCCGACCTCGCCGACGCCGACCCCGCCGACCGCGCCTACGGACCACTGCTGGTCGCCACGGTCGTGGACGCCGCCCGCCGCGTACAGCCCGCATCCCGGCGCCTGAAGCGGCACAGCACGGCCTGCCACCAGCGGGCCCGCCGGCTCGCCCACGCCCGTCCGCCGAAGACGGCGGCTCGCATCGCCGACCTGCTGTGGTGGCGCGGCCCAGGCCGCCGCCACCTCGAACACTCCCTGCGCGTCCTGCTCACCGCGCCCGATGCGGACCAACGCCTCTCCCAGCTCCTGCACGACGCCGTCGCCCAGGCCCGGCACACCACAAGCCCGGCTGTGACCGGGGCTGCCCCTCGAACGACACTGCCGCGATCTCCGTGACCGGACGGGCGGCCCAGCAGGCGCTCGTGCGGCCAGTTCCGGAACGCCACGGCGGTCGTCGTCAGCCGGACGGCGCCCATCGGCCGGCCCGCGGCGACATCACTGGGCTCGGTCGCCTTCGGCAGTTCACTGATGGGTTCCTTCACCGGCTACAGGACGCATCAACGCGCCTTTCATCTGCTGCGAGAAGCCCGACTCAAAGCGTCCGGGACGCTGGGTGGCAACAGTAAGGGGCGGGGCCGGCGGCACTGGTCCGTTGAACGGAGACGGCTCTTCTGCGCCCTCGCGGTTGCCTACGGCCCACTTGCGGTGATCGTCCTGTGGCGGTAGGCGGAAGTGCCGGGCCTGAACTTGCTGACCAACGGCACCCTGACCGTCACCACGATCGTCATCTGGCTCCGAGACACCGGCCAAGAGCCACCAGAAGCGCCCTAACCCTGTTCTCCCCGTCGGCGGAGGCACTACGACTGCTGGCCGGCTGGGGCACCGACGCGTCAAGGGCGGGAGTCGGGATGCCGCCGGCACGCACGACTGACGGTAGTACCAGGGAGCCGGCCTCCCGAGCTCGCACGCTTGGGAACTGATGGCCCGAGATGATGGCGGTTGCCACGACGATGCTCTCCTTCTTCCCGCGCCGGCGTGGTCAATCCGGATTCAAAGCCCGTCGGCGCACTGCATCGCGCAGGCGGGGTGGAAAGATATGAGATGCAGCCGGCCGCGCGGCCGGGTCCGTGTGGCGCGTGCTGCCTGGGCGGCATGGGGGTTCTCAGGGAGAAACTTCGGTATGGAGTGGCGCCGTTGGCAACGTCTGGATGCGGCTCTTCGTGACCAACTGGCGCGCGATCTGCTGGAGCGCCTCACTCCGGTGATGAGCGGCCTTGGGCTGCTGTTTCTGCTGGTGGTCATCGCCGAGCGCCTGGTCGCGCCCGAAAGCGCCGCTTCGACTGCCCTGGCGGTGGTCGGCTGGGTGCTGTGGGGGGTTTTCGCCGCGGAGTTCGCCACCCGGCTTGTTCTGGCGTCCCACCGCGGCCGTTTCCTGCGTACGAACTGGTGGCAGGTCATTTTCCTGGTACTGCCGTTCCTGCGGGTCTTCCGCTTGCTGAAGTCGTTGCGGCTGATCCGCACCGGCAGGGTGCTCTCCTCGACTGTGCGGTCCTCGCGCTCGGCCGGGCGGTTGCTCGGCGACCGGGCGGCATGGCTGTCCATGGTGACGCTGATCGTGATCCTGGCTGCCAGCGAGCTGCTGTATGAGCTCGACGGCGCCCACGGCTCCTACGCCAGCACGCTGCACGCCACCGCGCTGATGACGATCAGCGGACAGCCGCTCCGCACGGCCACGGCCTACGGCACGGTACTGGAAGTCCTGCTGGCGGTGTACTCAGCGGTGGTCGTCGCCGCCCTGGCGGGAACCTTCGGCGCCTACTTCATCGACAAACGCACCAGGACGACACCCGACGGCGACGGTGACCCCACGCCGGTTCCAGGGGCTCGTCCTCCCGGAACCGGCTGAAAAGGCACCGCCATGGGTCGCCGTGATGGGACGGCCCTATGCACGACGGCCCGCCCGCACCATGCAGGACAGCCGGTGCGCCCCCGTCATGGGCCGCACTCCCCCGGTCCTCGCCTGGGTTACGAGGCCGCTTGCAGCCGGTTCGCCAGGAAATCGGTGGGTGAGCGGTACAGCGGCGACTGGGCCTCCGCCGGGGACGTCGCGGCACGCGAGCTGTCCGCCGCGGCCGGCCGGCTCGCCGCCGCCCGCGTGACACATATCTACGGCTGGTCTTCGCCAACGAGCCGGCCGACCGTCTCGGTGATCTGCGCGAGCGCTTCCGTACGGCCTTCGGATGACGGTGACTTCACCCTCAGGTCGCACTCGGTCACGACCTGAGCTCGATGCGGGGAGGACGGTCACGCGGCCAGCATGGCCGTGTGACCGAGACACTGCCGGGGCTGCACATGTCCCTTCTGGAAACCGTGGTGGTGGTAGGTGCCGTCGCGCTCGTGGCGGCCCGCTGGCTTCCCCGACGGATGCGTCGGCCAGTCGCGTTCAATGCCGGGTTGGTGGCGCTGTTGTCCGGCACGGCGCTGGTGGTGGGTTCAGTGCGCTGGCAGATGGTGCCCGTCCTGGCGGGCGCCGCACTCGTCTTGCCGTTCGTCGTCGCAGCCGAGCTGCGAGCGCGCAGTTGCCGGCCGCCGCGCAGGGCTCGATGGTGGGTGGCTTTGCCGGCGTCGCTGGTGTGCCTGTGCCTGATCGCCATCGGCCCGGCCGCCGCCTGGGCCCTTCCCACGCCCGCGTTTCCCGCGCCGTCCGGCTCCTTCGCCGTGGGCACCAGCGTGGTGGAGTGGACCGACGCCAACCGGCCCGAGAACGCCACCCCCGAGGCTGACGACCGGCGCACCGTCGTGGTCCAGCTGTGGTACCCGGCGCGCAAGAGTCCGGTGGACGCGCGACGCGCCGCGTACCTCGGCCGCACTGAGCATGAGGCGGGCATCGTCTCCAATGCCCTCGCCGACTACGTCGGCGTGCCCGGCTTCCTGCTCGACGGCCTGTCTCGCGCCCGTACCCACGCGGTGGTCGACGCGCCAGTGGCAGAGGGAGGCGGACGTTTCCCGGTCGTGCTGTTCTCCCCGGGGCTGGGCGGAGTACGTTCTCAGAACACGGCATGGGCTCAGGAGTTGGCCAGCCACGGCTATGTCGTCGCGGCCCTTGATCACCCCTACGACTCCGCCGCCGTTCTCGCCGGCGGCCGGACCATCCCCACGAAGGTCACCGCCACGGGCGACGCCGACCGGGACGAGAAGCTGGCGGCCGGCTGGACAGCGGTCCGGGCCGCCGACCTGAGTTTCGTCCTCACCCAGTTGGACCGCGTCGCGCGAGGTGAGGTCCCGGGGCCGGTGGGCGGGCGCATGGACACCGGCCGAGTGGCCGTCACCGGCCACTCCCTCGGCGGAGGCGCCGCCTTGCAAGCGGCTCGCCAAGACAGCCGGTTCGACGCCGTCATCAACCTGGACGGCTTTCCGCACGACCCCGACGCGAAACCCTTCCCGCAACCGGTCCTGGCACTCACCCAGGACATCCGCCGGGACATCGACCCGGACTACATCCCCGCCCTCACACATGTGCTCACCTTGAGCACCGCGACCAGCTACCGGCTCACCGTCCCCGGCGCGGCACACCTCACGTTCACCGACGCGCCGCTCTACCTGCCCCCGGTGGGGTCGATCGTCGGATCACTGGGCCGTACCGATGGAGCGCGTATCACCGCCGGAGCCTCACATGCCTTCCTCGACACCACGCTGCGCGGTGAACCGGATGACTTGGCCACCGTTCTGCCCGCTCACGGTGTACTCACCGTCCACTCCCCGCGCGGCAGGACCTGACGAAGCCGGGGTGCGGCCCCGCCCGCTTCTCAGGTGCCCGACGGCCCGTGTGACCGTCGCGCGGGCGCGGTCCGCCGGTCGGGAGCCGGTGTTACGTGGTGGTGGGGGAACCCTGTTCGTCGAGGATGCGGGCCACCGTGTCGGGGTGGGTGAGCTGTGGGTAGTGGCCGGCGCCCGGGACGGTGGGGACGGGACGGGGGACGGGGTTCGTCAGGGGGTCGTCCGCACCGGCCACCAGGGTGACGGGGACGGACACGTCGCGCAGTGCGCGGCGGAGCGGGATCCGGTCGGCGTCGGCCGTGCGCAGCGCCGCGAGTACGCGTCGGGCGCCGCCTGGGCGGTGCAGGGCGGCTGCCGCGCTGTGGACCGCGGGGCTGAGCGGGACGTCCAGCACGTCGGCGAGATCGGCGGCCGGCATGCGGCGCAGGGCGGAGGCGCCGAGTCGGGTGGGGCGTCGCCGGTCGGTGGGTTCCTGGAGGAAGGCCGCTGCTATCAGTACGTCGGCCGCGCGCACAGGGCCTGAACCGCCCACATGCCCGGCGGGTACGCGGCAGGGCGTGCGCGAGGTCAAGCCGGCGTCAGTCCGTGTGCTGGTGCCGACGGCGGGCGGAGCGCGCCCTGTTGCCGCAGCCGGTCGAGCACCATGCCTGGTCGCGCCGGCGGGCCAGGAAGAACATGCCGCAGCTGGGCGCGGGACAGCGCTGAAGTCTGGCCTGCTCGGGACCGGCGGCCAGGACGAGGGCCTGCCGGGCCGCCGCGCCGGCGGCTGGGCCGCCGCCCTCCCGCTCGACAAGCCGGCCGCCCTTCTCCACCTGGAAGGTGACTGGGGCCGAAGCGGCGAGGTCGTTGAGTCGTGTTCGCGCGGTCTCGGGCAGTCGGGCCTGCCGTGCCGCCGCGTCGAGTACGGCCCTGACCGGGTCTCGCAGCTCCGTCAGTTCCTCCAGAGGCAGGTTTGCCAATGCCCAGTCGGCGGCCCGGCTGCGCCAGGACGCCCGCAGCTCCGGGTCGGCCAGCAAGTCGATGTCCCCGCGGGCGGGTCCGGCGCCGCACACAACGGTGTTGGCGAGGTCCAGCACCGGGTGCTCTCCGATCCAGGGCATCTCGTGGAGGTTCTTGAGGGTCATGCTCCCAAACTACCTGACTAACGCTTTTAGACATCGAAATCCGTGATAGCTTCCCTCACGGATTTCGAGGCACGAATCCGTGACCCACGTCAAAGGAGTGTCCATGAGCACGACCATTGAGTACGTACGGTTCGAGAGCACCGACCCCACCGAGCTGGCAGCCCACCGCGACGGGCTGGTCTCGCTGCTGCGTGAGCGTTACGGGGCCGATTTCCTCGGTGCCCACCTCGCCCGGTCCGAGGACGGCTCCTTCCTGGACTTCCTCCTGTGGACCTCCCCCGAGGCAGCCGCCCGCGCGGCGCGCGAGATGCCCGGTGACCCCGGCGCCGCGGGCTTCTTCGGCCTGATCGGCGAGGTCCACGACATGCGGCACGCCGAGGTGCTGCACAGCACGCAGGTCTAGGGGGCTTCTGATGGATCTACGTGGAAGAAGGAGCGTGCGTGCCGGGCGTCGTGACGCTACGGAGATCCATCAGAAGCCCCCTAGACACAGCCGCAGTCACTTCCGCCCGGCCACCGTCGGGCGGAAGGACCGGGTGAGGCGACAGAGAACTCACCAGGAGGGTGCCGTGCCCGCAGTGGAGGAACTGCTCAACGCGCACACCACCCAAGCGCCGGCCCATCACGGACCTCGCCCCCGCCCTGCCCGTACTGGACGCGCTGCACCGCGACACGTCCGAGTACGTCCGGCGGTCGGTCGCCGACCATCTCAACCTTCCCCGGCTGGAGCACCACGGGAGGCGAGCGCCTCTTCAAGACCGACGGCGGCAACGCCCCCTACCTGGAGGAGGTGCTCCGCTTCCTTCGGGGATCGCGCCGGGAGACCGAGCGTGCGAAGGCGTTCAGCGTGGAGCCGGACCGCTTGGCCTTGCTGGAACCGAGGCCGTTGGAACTCAGCCACCACAGCAGTGGCCGGACTCTGACGGTCGGCGGGTTCCGCATGGTCGACGAGGACAGGCTGCGCCAGCTCGCCCGCCCCGGCCTCGTCCGCCTCCACGACAGCGGGTACCTCGGCTGGGCACATACCCACCTCGTATCGCTCCACCATGCCGAGCGGCTCATGGGCGAACTCGTGGAGGGATGAGCCCCTCCGCACCGCCGACTGCTGCGCGAGGTCCCGGCAACGGCAGCGAACCGCCATGCCGGGCACGCTGCCTCCGGCCCTTGCCAGCGCCCGTACGCGAGGGCGCCGAGGGGTCATTGACCGCTTCCCCCCAACGCTTCCTCCCTTACGCGCCGGCACGTTTGCCTTTAGTCTCACCCTACTTGCGAGTTACCAGCCAGTTAACAAGTCCTTGAGTAGGCGCATCCGGGCCCGGAGGCCAATGTGAGTTCCGCGCAGTCCCTTGTTCAAAGCCGCCCCGTTTCCGTGGCGCACCTGTTTCTCTCACGAGTCGAGGCAACACCTCACGGCGAGGCTTACCGTTACCCCGCGCCGGCCGGCGACGGTGCTTCCGGCACCGAGCGGTGGTGCTCGCTGACCTGGGCACAGGCCGCAGAGCGCGTCAGGGTGATCACGGCCGGGCTGCTGGCCCTCGGAGTGCGGCGCGAAGAGCGGGTCGCGATCTCCTCCTCCACCCGGGTGGAGTGGATCCTGGCCGACCTCGGTGTGATGTGTGCGGGCGCCGCCGCCACCGCCGTCTACCCCAGCACCAATGCCGATGAGACGGTGTACATCCTCTCCGACTCGGGCAGCCGGGCGATATTCGTCGAGGATGCCGCGCAGCTGGCCAAGGTGGTCGCCCACGCGGACCGTCTGCCCGAGCTCGGCCACGCGATCCTCTTCGACCCCGGGGCGGACATCCCCAAGGTTGAGGGGCTGGAGATACTGTCGCTCGCTGACCTGGAAAAGCGCGGGGCCGTGTACCTGGAAGAGCACCCGGACGCGGTCGGGCAGGCAGTCCGGGGAATCGAGCGGGAGCACCTCGCCACCCTCATCTACACCTCCGGAACGACCGGCCGGCCGAAGGGCGTGCGCCTGGTTCACGACTGCTGGTCGTACCAGGGCGTCGCCCAAGAGGTGAGCGGACTGCTGCGCTCCGACGACGTGCAGTTCCTGTGGCTGCCCCTGTCCCACGTCTTCGGGAAGGCGCTGATCGCCGGACAGGTCAGGACCGGTCATGTGATGGCGGTGGACGGGCGCGTCGACCGTATCGTCACCAACCTGCCCGAGGTCCGGCCCACCGTGATGGCGTCCGCGCCGCGGATCTTCGAGAAGGTCTACAACGGCATCGCCGGCAGAGCGAGAGCCGAGGGCGGCGCCAAGTACAAGATCTTCCTCTGGGCGGCGAAGGTCGCCCGCGACTACGCCAGGACCGGGCAGGAGGGCACAGCGGCGACCGGGAGGCGCCGGGTGCCCCTGCCGCTCGCCGTTCAGCACGCCATCGCGGACAGGCTGGTGTACGGCAAGATCCGCGCGGCTTTCGGAGGCAATCTGCGGGGCAGCGTCTCCGGCAGCGCCGCCCTCGCTCCGGACATCGGCTACTTCTTCTCCGGCGCCGGCGTGCACGTCTTCGAGGGCTACGGCCTGACCGAGACCAGCGCTGCCTGCACCGTCAATCCCGCCGACGGCTACCGGGTCGGCACGGTGGGCAAACCCCTGCCCGGCACCGAGGTGCGCATCGCCCAGGATGGCGAAGTCCTCCTGAGAGGTCCCGGCATCATGCGCGGCTACCACAATCTTCCGGACAAGACCGCCGAGGTCCTGGAGAGCGACGGCTGGTTCCACACCGGCGACATAGGCGAGGTGGACGAGGACGGCTTCCTCCGGATCACCGACCGGAAGAAGGACGTGTTCAAGACCTCGGGCGGCAAGTACGTGGCACCCACCGAGATCGAGGGCCGTTTCAAGGCCATCTGCCCGTTTGTCAGCAACATCCTGGTCATCGGCAACGGCCGCAACTACTGCACCGCCCTGATCGCCCTGGACGAGACCGTCATCATGCCCTGGGCGGCATCCCACCACCTCGGCGGCCGCAGTTACGCCGAGGTCGTCTCCTCACCGCAGGTCCACGAGCTGATCGACGGCTTCGTCCAGCGGGTCAACGGCGACCTGCAACGATGGCAGACCATCAAGAAATTCTCGGTGCTGCCGCGCGACCTCGACGTCGAGCACGGCGAACTCACCCCGAGCCTCAAGGTCAAGCGCCCTGTCGTGGAGCGCGAGTACGCCCAGGCCATTGACGCGATGTACGAGGGCTCCCGCGAAGCCTGACCCCGATCTGCCGGGACAACAGCCGAACCGAACACTGCGCTCCCGTGCTGCACTTCGGCGATCAGTATGTGCTCGCGCCTGCAGGTCAAGCTCCAGGGCACTCCACGAGCACGCGTTGAACGCCGGCTGCGCTCTGGCGAGTCCGCACCGTCCACGGGCGGCTCGGACTCCTTCGCGGACGGGCCCGGCCGGCTACCGCTCACACCCGCGCCGATGCGGCCCCGTGGACGCTCGCCGGAGCCGGGCTCCTCTTCATACGGCGCCGTGGCCGTCTTCGGCTGGAACGGCTATGTGGCCTCCATGGGTGTCATCGTGCAGGGCGAGACGACCTGACACAGCCTCCGACCGGCGATGAATTCACTACGGGAACTGGCGGGCATCTGACCGCAAGGCAGCCCCGGCCGATCTGCTCGGCCGGGGCTCCGTGGCGTCGAGGGAGGGTTACGTGTGGGAGGGGTGTCGGCCGGGGCAGACCTGCGGACGGGAATGCTGGAGGCGGGCAGGATGCCAGCCGGGTCAGACGCCCTGACCACAGCTCAGGAGGCACCACCTGGCGGGGAGCTGGTTCTCCGGCCGGCTCAGCGCTCCGCGATGCGTGTTCGGACGACAAACCCGGGTGAGCCTTCCGGGGACGGCAAGGACCTGGATCACTGAGCAGTGGCTTCATGCTCCGCATGCGGCGCTCGGTCCAAGGCGCGCGGCAAACGATCCTGCTCTGCAGCCGGGGACGCCCCAGTATCCGTGCCATCTCGCGGGGCTCGTCTCCGATGTCACCGCTCACCGGCGAGGTCGAGTCCCTTGTTCGTCCCGGCCGTACGATCAACGACTTCCGGACGACGCCACGGGCACGCGATCGGCTGCGACACCGCCCGCCACCACGCCTCCACCGGCAGTTTCCCCGCCGGCTCGAACGGCTCGCCCGCCCGCGGGAACGCCACCGCCTGGCCGGCCTCCTCAGCCGCGTCCTTCATCCACTCGCCCGGCTCCGCCCAAGCGTGTGGCGCCAGGTTGAAGGTGCCCCAGTGGATCGGCAGCAGCACCCCGCCCGGACTGCCTCCTTGCAGGTCAAGGTGGGCCTGCATCCCCTGGGCAGGCGTCATGTGGATGTCGGGCCAGAAGCCGGAGTACGCGCCGACCTGGATCATCGTGGCGTCGAACGGCCCGTGCTCGGCGCCGGTCTCCTTGAAACCGTCGAAGTAGCCGGTGTCGCCGCTGTGGTAGATGCGGTGCTCCTCACCGGCGACGACCCAGGAAGCCCACAGGGTGTGCTGGGTGTTGCGCAGCCCGCGGCCGCAGAAGTGCCGTGCCGGGGTGGCGCTCAGGGTGAGGCCGCCGATCCTGGTGGCCTCGTGCCAGTCCAGCTCGCGCAGCCGGTCGGCGGACACGCCCCAGCGCTCCAGGTGTGCGCCGACGCCGAGGGGCACGGCGAAGAGCGTGTCCGTGCCCGCGAGCGCCTTGATGGTGGGCATGTCCAGATGGTCGTAGTGGTCGTGCGAGATGACCACGACGTCGACCGGGCCGAGCGCCGCCAGCGGCATGGGCACGGGGTGCAGCCGCTTGGGTCCGGCGAAGGAGAACGGGGAGCAGCGCGCGCCCCACACCGGGTCGAACAGGACGCGCCGGCCGTCGATCTCGGCGAGCACGCTGGAGTGCCCCATCCAGGTCAGGCGAAGCCCGGTGGCCGGGGGCCGGGCGATGTCGGCGAGGGTGGTGGAGTGCACCGGAACGGTGCCCTTCGGGGTGCGGCGGGGCCGGGTGTCCTTGTCGAAGAAGACCTTCGCGAAGTCCAGGGTCGAGCCCGAGGGCCGGGTCCGCGCGGGGCCCCCGGGGTTCTGGAAGACTCCGTCCTTGAAGTGGGGCGATCTGCGGATGCGCGCCATGCGCTCACCATCAGGGTCCGCGCCGAACGCCCCGGGCCGCAGCGCGCGGAGCCCGGAGTTCGGGGTACGGAAACCGGCCACGGTACCTCCAGGTGGAGTCGGTCAGGCTTTCCATTATGGTCGGCCCCTCCGACATCACCGGGCCCCAGGGGTCCCAGCGAAGGTAATACTGACCGATGATTCAGTAAGCCGACGGCGGACCCGACGGCGAAGGAGCTCGAATGGCCACCCCCCTGCTGTCCCTGACCTGGACCGATCACCTCACGGGACGGCAGGGCTTCCTGGTCGTCGACCGGCTGGTGCGCGGGGTCGCCAGCGGCGGTCTGCGGATGCGCCCGGGTTGCACCCTGGAGGAGGTCACCGGCCTGGCCCGCGGCATGACCGTGAAGGAGGCCCTGCACTACGACCCCGCGAGCCGCTACGTCCCGCTCGGCGGTGCCAAGGGCGGCATCGACTGCGACCCCCGGGACCCGGAGGCGTACCCGCTGCTGGTGCGCTACCTGCGGGCGATGCGGCCGTACATAGAGAGCTGCTGGACCACGGGCGAGGACCTGGGGCTCACCCAGGACCTGGTGGACCGGGCCGCCGCCGAGGCGGGGCTGGTCTCCTCGATCCAGGCCGTGTATCCGCTGCTGGACGACGAGGCCGAGGCCCGGCGGCGGCTCCGGGACGCGTTCGCGGTCGAGGTCGGCGGGATCGGGCTGGACGAGCTGGCCGGCGGCTGCGGTGTGGCCGAAGCCGCCCTGGCCGCCCTGGACCTGGCCGGTGTGCCGTACACGGGGACGCGGGTCGCCCTCCAGGGACTGGGCACCATGGGCGGGGCCACCGCGCGTTTCCTCACGCGCGCGGGGCTCACGGTCGTGGCCGTGGCCGACGTCAGGGGCACGGTCGCCAACCCGGCGGGTCTCGACGTCGAGGCGTTGCTCGCCGCGAGGGACGCCCACGGCACGGTGGACCGCTCGGCGCTGCGGTCCGGCGACCGCGAACTGCCGGGCGACGCCTGGCTGTCGGCGGACGCGGACGTACTGGTGCCGGCCGCCGTGTCGTACGCCATCGATGCCGGCAACCAGGGGCGCATCACGGCCCGCTGGGTCGTGGAGGCGGCCAACATGCCCGTGCGGCCGGAGGCGGAGCTCCCGCTGGCCGCGCGCGGGGTGACCGTGCTGCCGGACGTCGTGGTCAACTCGGGGACGAACGCCTGGTGGTGGTGGACGCTGTTCGGGGACATCGGCGCCGACGCTGAGAAGGCCTTCGCGTACACCCGGCGGTCGATGCGGGACCTGGTCGAGCGGATGCTGGCCCGCGCCCGGGCCGACGGGACGACACCGCGGGCCGCGGCCCACGCGATCGCGGCGGACCGGCTACCGGTGATCGCGGAGCGATTCGGCTGGTACCGGTGAGGGCATCGTCGTCCATCGGCGACCGCCGTCGCGGGCCAGGGCCGGACAGGCGATCGTCGTCCTCTCGGCGACCGCCGTCGCGGGCCAGGGCCGGACAGGCCGAAACGCCCCGTCGAGGCACCGCACGCGCGTGGGTAGGGTGACCGGGTGACCAGAGTCCGGTTGAGTGTGGCTCAGCGGCGTGGGGATCTGCTGCGGGCCGCCATCGAGCAGATCGAGGCGAGGGGTGTGGCGGCGGTCAGGATCGCCGACGTGGCCTCCGCGCTCGGCGTGAGCAACGCGCTGGTCCTCTATCACTTCTCCACGAAGGAGCAGTTGGTCGCCGCCGCGTTCCGGCACGCGGCGGAGGGCGATCTCGCGCATCTGCGCAAGCTGCTCGGCCGCCGTTGGCCGGCGCTGCGCCGGTTGCGGTCGGCCGTACGGTGGTACGCCCCGACCGGGAAGGCCAAGGGCTGGCGCCTGTGGATCGAGGGCTGGGCGGCGGCACTGCGCGACCCGGTGCTGCGGGAAGTGGCCCAGGACCTCGACCGGCAGTGG
This sequence comes from Streptomyces sp. NPDC096046, assembly GCF_040303285.1. Taxonomy (NCBI): domain Bacteria; kingdom Bacillati; phylum Actinomycetota; class Actinomycetes; order Kitasatosporales; family Streptomycetaceae; genus Streptomyces; species Streptomyces sp. NPDC096046. Next base: position 39,317 of record NZ_JBEOSZ010000026.1, read on the forward strand.
AAGGCCGCCCTCGCCGAGGTCATCGCGGAGGGTGTGGCCGCCGGCGAGTTCCGCTGCCCGGACCCGCAGGGCACGGCCCTGCGTCTCACCGCCCTCCTCGACGGCCTCGCCGTGCAGTTGACGTCCTACGCCGGCGCGGTACCGCGAGCACGGGCTCAGGAGTGGGTGGAGGAGGCACTGGCCCGCGAGTTGGGGCTGGTGGAGGGCGAGCGGCTGATGCCGTCGTAGCCGGTGCTTCTGCGCGTGGGGGCCGCGCCGGTGTTCCACCCGGCACGGCCCGCACGCGCCGTGAACCGCTCCTGGGCCACCGTTGCGATCCGCATCCTGTCGTCCGGCGACAGCGCCCCCTTGGCCGTCGGCACGGCCCTCACGCGCAGTGAACCGCTCTCACGCCACCGTTGCGATCCGCATCCTGATGTCGTCCGGCGACAGCGCCCCCTTGGCCGTCACATGGTCGCCCGACGACTCTCCGCGCAATCGGCGCCCGATCCACGGCACCAGGAAATCGCGCGCCCAGGCGACGTTGTCCCGCCGCACGTCGAGAACGCCGCGCGGGGGCAGCGGAGGCCACGCCTGCTCGGGGTCGGCCGGCACGTCGAGGCCGAGCACCTGGCCCGCGCGGAGCGCCACGCGCGTGTGCCCCTCGGGGGACAGGTGCAGCCGGTCGGCGTCCCAGGCCCTGCGGTCCTGGACACTGCGCAGGGACCACAGGTCGAGCACCGGGCAGCCGTACCGGTCTGCGATGGCCCGGACGTGCCCGTTGTAGGTGGCGATCTTGCCGCGCAGGTGCCTGAGCACGGGCACGCCACGGGTGTCGAATCCGGTCGTCACCATGACCGTGCCGGATACCGCGGTGAGCTGGACCAGGGCCCGCTCGAAGCGCTCGGCGACCTCGTCGGGGTCGGTGCCGGGCCGGATGATGTCGTTGCCCCCGGCGCAGAACGAGACGAGGTCCGGGGCCATGGCGACGGCCCGCGGAACCTGGTCGGCCACGATCTGGTCGAGGAGCTTTCCGCGTACGGCGAGATTGGTGTACTGGAAGTCGCCCTCGGGCCTGCGGTCGGCGAGCAGGACGGCGAACCGGTCGGCCCAGCCGACGAACGCCCCGTCGGGGCCGGGATCACCCACGCCCTCGGTGAAGCTGTCCCCCACCGCTACGTACGACCCGATCACTACTCTGCTGTCACTCTTCGAATCGTCTGCCACAGCAGTCCATGATTCACCTTCGAATGTGACCTACGCGACCGTAGGAAGGGATTGACTGGCGGTGAGATAAGCCACTTTCCAAGGGTTCGTCAACTTCGGAATACACCGCTCGTCAGGGATGTTTCCGAGTGAACCGCCAGACCCGGAATCCGCTGATCCGAAAATGGCTCCAGACGGTCCGGAAGGCGAAATGCCCGCTCGTGTACGGCTGCGGGTCGAGGTGACCGAAGACGAGTCGCCCGTTGTTCCACCACTGGACCGTGGAGCCGTCGGAGACGATGCGGACCCGGTTCGGCTCGTTGGGCACCAGCAGCGGCTCGGCGTAGTCGAGGAGCAGGGGGCGGACACCGGGCTGACCGACGTAACGGCGCAGCCTGGTCGTGGTGTTGTGGTTGGCGCCGTAGCCCGCGTAGTACGCCGTGAGGTGGTCGTACTCGTCGAAGGCCCCGGCGCGCGGTGTGGCGAGGAGATCCTCCGGGGAGCGGACGTCGGTCGCGTTCCAGAAGTTGTTCAGGTCCGAGACCCGGTCGTTCACCCCGCCCGCGGAGACCGGGGTCGCGGTGTATTCGAGAAGGTACGGCCCTTCGAGCCGCTGCCTGAACCACACGGTAGCGCCGCTCGGTACGTCGATCTCCAGGATGCCGCGGGAGGCGGTGACGGTACCGCCGCCCTGGAGTTCGGTCGCCCACTGCCCGAGGCCGTGACAGAAATCGTCGCGGGCGACGAGGCGGCGATGACGGGAGGCGGCGTGCGCGCCGCCCGTCGGGGAGACGACCGCCAGGGCGGCTCCGGCGGACAGGGCTGCGAACGTTCTGCGGGTGGTCGGCACGGGACACAGCTCCTTCAGAAAGCGCTTGCACTCTCGACGTGATCACTGTGTCCCAACTGCCGCCCGCTGTCGATCCCTTGAGGCGATCGACACGGACAGGCCGAAGGCCGGACCCGGGATCGGGGTCCGGCCTTCGGTCGCGTGTCAGGCAGGTGGTCGTGCGGTCGGTCAGCCGACGGAGACGCCGTGCGAGCGCAGGAAGGCGACCGGGTCCACGTCCGAGCCGTAGTCCGGCGTGGTGCGGATCTCGAAGTGCAGGTGCGGTCCGGTCACGTTGCCGGTGGCGCCCGACAGGCCGATCTGCTGCCCGGCGGTCACGGTCTGGCCGGCCGAGACGGAGAGCTGGGACAGGTGGGCGTACTGGGCGTAGTAGCCGTCGGCGAGCTTGATGACGACCTGGTTGCCGTAGGCGCCGCCCCAGCCGGCGGAGACGACGGTGCCCGCGCCGACGGCCTTGAGGGAGGTGCCGGTCGGGACGACGAAGTCGACACCGGTGTGGTAACCGCTGGACCACATGCTGCCGGACATGCGGTACGGGGTACCGACGGTGGCACCGGCCACCGGGAGGCTGTAGCCACTGGAGTTGCTCTGGGCGGCGGGCCCGGCGGCGGGCTTGGCGGCGGCCGGCTTCGCGGCGGTCTCCGCCTTCGGGGCCGACTCGGCGGCGGACGGCTTGGCGGCCGAGGGCTTCGCGGCCGAGGCCTTCGGCGCGGACGGGGCCGAGGCCTTGGGCGCGCTCGCGGCCTTCTTGCCGATCGACAGCTTCAGGCCCGGGTGGATCAGCGACGGGTCGGAGCCGACGGCGTCACGGTTGTCCGCGTAGAGCTTCTTCCAGCCGCCGCTGACGTGCTGGTCGTCGGCGATCTTCGCGAGGTAGTCGCCGGCCTTCACGGTGTACGTGTGGGCGCCGGTGGCCTTGCCGGCGGCCTTCTCGCCGGCGGCCGGAGCCGACTGGACGGCCTTGTCCGGAGCCGACTGCGGGGTGGCGGCGTGGGCGCCGGTGGCCCCCATGAGCGGCAGGGCGAGAGCGGCCCCGCCCGTTCCGGCGACGGCGATGGAGCGGGTGAAACGCTGGGTCTTGGGGCGGCGGTGCTTACCCTTCGCGGGCATGACGAATTCCTCTCCGTCGCCTGCGAGGTGAGCTGTCGGGTGCGGGCTGGAGATGCCCGGTCGCGCCGAGGCGCGACTTAACCCCAAGCCGTTCCGGGAACCGGAACAGGCGTCTTACCTGTGGGTCCCCCGCTCCTGCCGTACGTCGGGTCAGTGTGTGGGGCTCCGGGCGGCGGCAGGATTAGGCGTCCGTCCGGATGGGTGTGGAACGTAAGCGACCAAGACGCAATGGGACAAGCTTGCGGTTGCCCGCGACGGTGTTTTCCTCGACGCGCCGACACACATGCCGTCACCGAGCGTGGATGACCGATCTTCCGCTTTTCTCAATGACCCTTGCCGCCATGGAAATTACGTGAACATGGCAGCAACGCATCGTCACGAATATGACGATGGTCACGCACCCCGACCTCATCCCCCTTACGATCGGGGCACGTTACCCCATAGCAGCCGAAACTCCCTATTCGGGCAGAACGACTACTTGCGCCTAAGACGGACGACAGTGGCGTCGAAATCTCCGCTCAGGCCGACCCGCAATCCGTGGTGCAGCAGCACGGCCCCTCGATGAACTTCGCCCGTTTCGAGGCATTCGTACGCCGCTGTCGGGTCAAGGCCGCGCAGCCGCAGCGTCGGCACGGGCTCGCCGTAGTGCTGCGCCTGGAGCCAGGCGAGGACGACGGTCTCCGCGCCGAGGACATACTGCACGGCGCTCAGGCCGCCCTCCGGGGGCCGCAGCCGGTACAGGTCGCCGCGCTGCACCACGGGCCGGATCTCCTTGTACAGCCCCACCCACCGCTCCGCCTCGGCGAGCTCTTCCGGCGTCCACCGCGTGAGGTCGCCGCCGACCCCGAGCACCCCGGCCATGGCGCTGACGAATCGGAACCGCAGGGAACTGGCCCGGTGGTTGAGCATGGCGTTCGGACTGTCGGTGACCCAGGCGGCCATGACCCGGGCCGGGTGGAGCTGGCTGAAGCCGTGCTGGATGGCGAGCCGGTCGAGGGGGTCGGTGTTGTCGGAGGTCCACACCTGGTCCGTACGGCTCAGCACCCCGAGGTCGATCCGGCCGCCGCCGCCCGAGCAGGACTCGAAGGCCACACCCGGGTGGGCGGCCCGCAGCCGGTCCAGCAGGGCGTACAGGCCGCGCACGTGGTCGACCCACAGTCGCTGCGGGTAGGGGTCGTCCGGCCACCCGGCGTCGGTGAAGCAGCGGTTGAAGTCCCACTTCACGTAGTCGACCGGCGCGCCGGAGAGGAGCCCGTCGAGCTGCTCCCACAGGTACTCCCGGACGTCCTCCCGAGCCAGGTTGAGGACGAGCTGATTGCGGAACTCCGTCCTCTTTCGTCCTGGTTGGTACTGCACCCAGTCCGGGTGCGCCCGGTACAGGTCGCTGTCCGGGTTGACCATCTCGGGCTCGACCCAGATGCCGAACCGCATGCCGAGGCCGTGCACGTGGTCGGCGAGCGGCTTCAGCCCGCCCGGGAAGCGGTCGGGATTGGGGGTCCAGTCGCCCAGCCCGGCCCGGTCGCTGGTGCGCGCCCCGAACCAGCCGTCGTCGACCACGAACAGCTCGACGCCCAGGGCGGCGGCCCGCTCGGCGAGCGCCCGCTGCTGCTCCTCGGAGATGTCGAACTCGGTGGCCTCCCAGGAGTTGAACAGCACCGGCCGGTCCTGCTCGGCGTCCGGGATCACATACGCCCGCTGATAGGCGTGCCAGGCGCGGCTCGCCCCGCCGAAACCGCCGTCGCTCCAGAGCCCGGCGAAGACAGGGGTCGTGTACGACTCCCCGGTGCCGAGCATCAGCAGGCCGGAGTCGTCGTAGCCGGCCCCGCCGGTGATCTGCACGCGGGCGTCGGGGAGCCGGGCCACGGCGATGCGCCAGGAGCCGGACCAGCCGAGGGCGCAGCCGTAGACCTCGCCGTGCTCCTCGGTGGCGTCGGTGTCGAGGGCGACCCAGGGCAGGTGCTGGTGGGAGGTGTGGCCGCGGCGGCTGCCGATGACCTTCTCCCCGTGGGTGAGGCCGGAGCGCGTCAGCCGGGACTCGGCACCCCAGCGGCCGTGCAGCTGCGACAGTCGCCAGGCGTCCCGGTCGGGCAGGGTCCAGGTCGCGGAGTCGGCGCGCAGCAGCTCGACGGCCGGTCCCCGGTTGTCGACGGTCACCCAGCGCTCGACGACGTCCGCCCCGGAGCGCACCCGGTAGTGCAGCGTGACGGCCAGGTCGCCGTCGCGGAACCGGAGCCGCAGTTCGTCGTCCTCCGTGTCGTGCCCCTCGAAGACCCACTCGGTGCCGCGCCGCTCGGCCGTGCGCATTGACAGGGCGGGGCGGACGAAACGGGGGCCGCCCTCGACCGGGTACTCCTCGCGTCCGTCGAGCGGGGACTCGAAGGGCCAGTAGTCCGGAAGCGGCCGCACGGCGAGGGCCTCGGCGTCGGCGAGGCCGATCCGGGGACCCCAGTGCAGGTGCAGCAGCTCGTCCCGGTCGGTGACATGGACGGCGTAGCTGCTGGCCGGCCCGGAGAGCACCCATGTACGACCGTCTTCGGAGATCTCCAGCATCATGCCCTCACAGATTCGAACAAGCCCGATCAGTGCCGACCAGGCGGCAACATCATCGAGTGCGGTGGGGCCTGCGGGCAACGCCTGTGGACAACTCATTGCCCCAGGCAGGCATGTCGTATCGTCGAGTGACGCCCGCCGACGAGCCGCGCCGGCGGCGCCGAAGGGGAGGAGCCCTCGTGACACAGCAGGTCCCGTCGACCGAGCCCGAGCTGGCCGGAGTGCGCAACTTCCGCGATGTGGGCGGACTTCCGACCGTGGACGGCCGACGGGTGCGGCACGGGGTGCTGTTCCGCAGTGGCCATCTCGCCCACGCGACCGGGGAGGACGCCGCTTTCCTGACCACCCTGGGCCTGCACACGATCTTCGACTTCCGCAACGCGGCCGACCAGAAGCTCGAGGGGCCGGACGTCGAGCTGCCCGGCGTGCGCAATGTGAACCTGCCGTTGAGCGACCCGGCCGACGGCGCCGAGTTCTGGAAGATGGTCCGCGACGGCGACCTGGACCAGCTGCGCGCGATCCTCGCGGACGGCAAGGGCGCGGACCGGATGATCGCCTCGTACCGCATGATCGTCAAGGAGCGCACGGGCGAGCACTCCCGGGTGCTGCACGCGCTCGCGCAGGACAGCGTTCCCGCGCTGATGCACTGCGCGGCGGGCAAGGACCGCGCGGGTCTGTCCGTCGCCGTGACACTGCTCGCGGTGGGCGTGCAGCGCGAGGCGATCGTCGAGGACTACCTGAAGTCGAACGCCAAGCACCGCCGTTACAAGGTGCACCGCAGCAGCTCCGTCGCCTCGGCCTACTCCCCCGAGGTCATGGAGCTGCTCAGCCCCCTCTTCGACGCGCGCGCCGAGTACTTGGAGACGGCCTTCGACACCATCGAGGAGACCTGGGGCGGGGTCGACGCCTATCTGGAGCAGGGGCTGCGGCTCAGCCCGGAGACCCGGGAGCGGCTGCGCGAGCGGCTCCTCGACTGAGTCGCCGCCCGGGGACGGGCTACTTCGCCCCGACCTCGAACAGCAGGTACACGAACGCGGCGAAGATGTGGCCGGCGATGAGGTAGACGAACAGCCTCACCCACAGGGCGCGGGGGAACTTCTCCTCCAGGTCGCTCATGACAGGTCTCCGGGGGTGGGGCCCAGGCACAGGGCGGCCGTGGGGCTCTGCAGCAGGGTGTGGACGAACAGCAGCTCGACGCCGTCGTGGTCCTCGGCGGCGATCCGGTGCGGGGTGAGCGAGTCGAAGTGGGCGCTGTCGCCGGCCGCCAGCCGGTGGGTGGTGTCACCGAGGCGCAGCCGCAGCCGGCCGCGCAGCACATGCAGCCACTCCTCACCGGGATGGACGCGCACGACGTCGCCCTGGGAGCCGTAGGGGACGTGGACGCGCAGGGCCTGCATCCCACGGCCGGGGGCACCGGCCTGCCAGTACGTCCAGCCGCCCGCCGCGGTCGGTTCCATGTCGGCCGCGCGGATGACGGCGTCCCGGCCGGCGACCGTCTCGCCGAGCAGCTCGGCGACCGTCGTACCGTAGACACGGGCGAGTGCGAGCAGCATCGGCAGCGAGGGCTGGCGCTGCCCGGTCTCCAGTCGGGAGAGATGGGCGGGCGACAGCCCGGCGGCGCGGGCCGCGGCTTCCAGCGTCAGGGAGGCCTGCCGTCTCAGTGCCCGTAGCTGGGGCGCGACGGCGGGCAGCGCACCGGCCGCCGGTTCGCCCGGCGAGTCGGCCCCGTGGGGCCGCTCGGTCTCGGAGGAGCTCATACCTCCATTCAGTCGGACCTTTGCCTCACCGGCAAATATCTTGCCTCACAGGCAAAAGCGCGGACGGGCGGAGTCTCAGCGGTGGGCGACGGCCTGTTTGACGAGCGTCTTGCCGAAGTCCCACACCAGCCCGCCGTTGTGCGCGTCGTCCATCACGGCCGTGAAGGCGTCGACGAACCGGTCCACCTCCCGCTCGCCGATGATCAGCGGCGGAATCAGCTTGATCACCTCCAGGTGATCGCCGGAGACCTGGGTGAGGATCCGGTGCTTCTGCAGCAGCGGCACGACGACCATCTGAGCGAAGAGCCCCTTGCGGGCGGTCTGGAGCATGGCCCAGCGGCTGCGCAGCTTCAGCGACTTCGGCCGGCCGAACTCGATGCCGATCATCAGGCCGCGGCCTCGGACCTCGGCGAGCATCTCGTACTTCTCGGTGAGCGCCGCGAGCCGGGATCTGAGCTGCTCCCCGGTGGCCCGCACGTTCGCGACGATCTGCTCGTTCTCCATCACCGACAGCACCGCGAGGCCCGCCGCCATCGCCTGCGCGTTCGATCCGAAGCTCGCCGAGTGGACGAGCACCCGGTCCATGGACGAGTAGACCTTCTTGAAGATCCAGTCCTTGCCGATCGTGGCGCCGACCGGCACATAGCCGCCGGAGAGCGCCTTGGCCACACACACCAGGTCGGGTTCCACTCCCTCCTCGTGCTGGTAGCCGTAGAAGTCGCCGGTCCGGCCGAGGCCGGTCTGCACCTCGTCGGCGATGAGCAGCGCCTTGTGCCGGTGCAGCAGTTCCTGGGCGGCCCGGAGCCAGCCGGGCGGGCCCTCCAGGACGCCCTTGCCCTGGATCGGCTCGACGATCAGCGCGGCGACGTCGCCCTTCTTCAGCTCCCTGTCCAGCGCGTCGAGATCGCCGAGCGGTACGGCCGTGTCCGGCAGCAGCGGGGCGAAGCCGTCCCGGAAGGCGGATTCGCCGTTGACCGAGAGGGAGCCGGTGGTCAGACCGTGGAAGGCGTGCGCGCAGTACAGGACCCTGGGCCTGCCGGTGACGGACCGGGCGAACTTCAGGGCCCCTTCGACGGCCTCGGTGCCGCTGTTGCCGAAGAACACCCGGTCCAGGTGAGGGCTGTGCGCGAGCAGCTTCTCGGCCAGCAGGCCGGGCAGCGGCTGGCAGTCGAACCGGGTGAGGTCGGCGAGAGAGGCGTCCAGCACGTCGTGCAGCGCCTTGCGCACGACGGGGTGGTGACGGCCGAGGCCCATCACCCCGAAGCCGGCGAGCATGTCCAGGTAGTCGTTGCCGTCCGCGTCGTAGAAGTAGGCGCCCTCGGCGCGCTCGTACACCTTGTCGAAGCCGATGGTGTGCAGCATGCGCGGGAGCTGGTGGTTGAGGTAGCGGGTGTGCAGTTCGTAGCGCTCGGCTCCGCGCTCGGCCAGCAGTGTGCCGAGGTCGAACTCCCCGGCCTGCGACGACTCCGGCGCGGACTCGGCGGTTGTCATTCCTGTGGCTCCTTGGACAGCTCTTCCTTGACGGTCAGGCTCGCGCTGATCCGTCCGGCGACCTCGACGGGTGTCAGGCCGATGTCGGCGAGCACCTCACCGCGCTTGGCGTGCGCGAGGAACTGCTCGGGGATGCCGAACCGCCGTACCGGTACGTCGACGTCGGCGTCGCCCAGGGCCAGCGCCACGGCCGAACCGACCCCGGCCGCGCGGCTGTTGTCCTCGACGACGGCGACCAGGCGGTGTTCGGCGGCCAGGCCCGTCAGCGCCGGGTCGACGGGTTTGACCCAGCGGGGGTCGACGACGGCGCAGCCGATGCCGCGCGCTTCGAGCAGCTCGGCGGCCTGGAGGCAGACCGCCGCCAGCACGCCGACGGCGACCAGGAGGACCTGCGGCTCAGGCGATCGGTGCAGCACGTCCAGTCCGCCCACCCGGCCCACGGCCGGGATCGAGGGGCCGACGGACTCCTTGGGGAACCGCAGCAGCGTCGGCGCGTCGTCGACGGCGACGGCCTCGCGGAGCTGGGCGCGCAGCTGGTCGGCGTCCCGGGGCGCGGCGATCCGCAGACCGGGCACGACCTGGAGGACGGACATGTCCCACATGCCGTTGTGGGAGGCCCCGTCGACACCGGTGATCCCGGCCCGGTCCAGGACGAAGGTCACCCCGCAGCGGTGCAGGGCGACGTCCATGAGCAGCTGGTCGAAGGCGCGGTTGAGGAAGGTGGCGTAGACGGCGACGACCGGGTGCAGGCCGCCCGTGGCCAGGCCCGCCGCGGACACGGCCGCGTGCTGCTCCGCGATGCCGACGTCCCAGATCCGGTCCGGGAACCGCTCGGCGAAGGCGCCGAGACCGACCGGGTGCAGCATGGCGGCGGTGATCGCCACCACGTCCTGGCGTTCCTCGCCGATCCGGACGATCTCCTCGCCGAACACCGAGGTCCAGGAGGGACCGCCTGCCGGGGACAGCGGTGCGCAGGTCAGCGGGTCCATGACGCCGACGGTGTGGAAGTGGTCCTCCTCGTGGGCGAGGGCGGGCTCGTAGCCGCGGCCCTTCTCCGTGAGGCAGTGGACGAGCACCGGTCCGTGGAAGCGTTTCGCACGCCGCAGCGCGGACTCCACGGCCCCGATGTCGTGCCCGTCGATCGGCCCCACGTACTTCAGGCCCAGGTCCTCGAACAGGCCCTGCGGGGCGAACGCGTCCTTGAAGCCCTTCTTCGCGCCGTGCAGGGCCTCGTAGAGGGTGTGGCCGATAAGGGGCGTGCCCTGGAGCAGGTCCTTGCCCCAGGCCAGGACCCGCTCGTAGCCGTCGGTCGTGCGCAGCGTCGCGAGGTGGTTGGCGAGACCGCCGATGGTGGGGGCGTAGGAGCGTTCGTTGTCGTTGACGACGATGATCAGCGGACGGTCCTTGGCGGCCGCGATGTTGTTCAGCGCCTCCCAGGCCATGCCGCCGGTGAGGGCACCGTCGCCGATGACCGCGACGACATGGCCCTCCTCGCCCCGCACCTGGCGTGCTTTGGCGAGCCCGTCGGCCCAGCCGAGGGCGGTGGAGGCATGGCTGTTCTCGATGACGTCGTGCTCGGACTCCTCACGTGAGGGGTAGCCGGACAGGCCGCCCTTGCCGCGCAACTTGGAGAAGTCCTGGCGTCCGGTCAGCAGTTTGTGGACGTAGCTCTGGTGGCCGGTGTCCCACAGGATGCGGTCGACCGGCGACTCGAAGACCCGGTGCAGGGCGACGGTCAGCTCCACCACGCCCAGGTTGGGTCCGAGGTGGCCGCCGGTCCGGGCCACCGCGTGCACCAGGAACTCACGGATCTCCTCGGACAGTTCGCCCAGTTCCGCCTCGGACAGCGCCTTCAGGTCGTGTGGTCCCCGGATGCTCTCCAGAATCGTCACGCTCGGGCCCCCTTCGCATTCCGTGCTGCTCAGCTCACGGTGACGGCCGGCTCCCCCGGCCCCACGCCGTCCTGCTCCATCTGCTCGGCGATCTTCATCGCCTCGTCGATCAGCGTCTCCACGATCCTGGACTCGGGGACGGTCTTGACGACCTCGCCCTTGACGAAGATCTGCCCCTTGCCGTTGCCGGAGGCGACCCCCAGATCGGCCTCCCGAGCCTCGCCGGGCCCGTTGACCACACACCCCATGACGGCGACCCGCAGCGGCACCTCCATGCCGTCGAGTCCCGCCGTGACCTCCTCGGCCAGCTTGTAGACGTCGACCTGGGCGCGACCGCAGGACGGACACGAGACGATCTCCAGGCGGCGCTCCTTGAGCCCGAGGGACCGGAGGATCTGGATGCCGACCTTGACCTCCTCGGCCGGCGGCGCGGACAGCGACACCCGGATGGTGTCGCCGATGCCCCGGGACAGCAGCGCGCCGAACGCCACCGCCGACTTGATCGTGCCCTGGAACGCGGGCCCAGCCTCGGTGACGCCCAGGTGCAGCGGATAGTCGCACTGCTCGGCCAGCTGCCGGTAGGCCTCGATCATGACGACCGGGTCGTTGTGCTTGACGGAGATCTTGATGTCCCGGAAGCCGTGCTCCTCGAAGAGGGACGCCTCCCACAGCGCGCTCTCGACGAGGGCCTCCGGGGTGGCCTTGCCGTACTTCTGGAGCAGGCGCCGGTCCAGTGATCCGGCGTTGACGCCGATGCGGATCGGGGTGCCGCGGTCCTTCGCCGCCTGGGCGATCTCCTTGATCCGGTCGTCGAACTGCTTGATGTTGCCGGGGTTGACGCGGACGGCCGCGCAGCCCGCCTCGATGGCCGCGAAGACGTATTTGGGCTGGAAGTGGATGTCCGCGATCACCGGGATCTGCGACTTGCGGGCGATGGTCGCCAGCGCGTCCGCGTCGTCCTGCGTGGGGCAGGCGACCCGGACGATCTGGCAGCCGGACGCGGTCAGCTCCGCGATCTGCTGCAGGGTCGCGCCGATGTCCGACGTGCGGGTCGTCGTCATCGACTGCACCGACACCGGGGCCCCGCCCCCGACCGCCACCGGACCGACCTGGATCCGGCGCGAGACGCGCCGCTCCGCGACCGGCCGGACCGGTACCTCGGGGACACCCAGCGAAATGGCGGTCATGACATCACTCCCGGTTCCCGGAGACCGTCTCGCGCATGGCGCGCAGGGACTCCTTCAGCGATCCCATGGTGGCGAGGACGGCCGTGGGCTCGTAGCCGCAGTGCGCCATGCAGTTGGCGCAGCGCGGGTCCTTGCCGCGGCCGTACTTGTCCCAGTCGGTGTCCTCGACGAGCTCCCGGTACGTCGGCACGTACCCGTCGCTCATCAGGTAGCAGGGGCGCTGCCAGCCGAAGAGCGAGTAGTTGGGGATCGCCCACGCCGTGCACGGGAAGTCGACCTTGCCCTCCAGGAAGTCCAGGAACAGCGGGGAGTGGTTGAGCCGCCAGCGCCTCCGGTTGCCGCCCGAGAAGGCCTTCTTGAACAGCTCCCGGGTCTGCTCCACGCCGAGGAAGTGCTCCTGGTCGGGGGCCTTCTCGTAGGCGTAGGCGGGAGAGATCATCATCTCGTCGACCCGGAGGTCGTCGTTGAGGAAGTTCAGCACCTCGATGACGGTCTGCGGGGTGTCGGTGTTGAAGAAGGTCGAGTTGGTGGTCACCCGGAAGCCGCGCCGCTTGGCCTCCTTGATCGCCTCCACGGCCTCGTCGAACACGCCCTCCTTGGCGACCGACTCGTCGTGCCGCTCGCGCAGCCCGTCGATGTGCACCGCGAAGGCGAAGTAGGGCGACGGCGTGAAGTGGTCCATCTTCTTGCGCAGCAGCATCGCGTTGGTGCAGAGGAAGACGTACTTCCGCTTGGCCACCAGCTGACGGACGATCTCGTCGATCTGCGGGTGCATCAGCGGCTCGCCGCCCGCGATGGACACCATCGGGGCACCGGACTCCATGACCGCCCCCACCGCCTGGGCGACCGGCATCCGCTGCTTGAGCACCCCGGCCGGATGCTGGATCTTGCCGCATCCCTCGCATTTCAGATTGCAGGCGAACAGCGGCTCCAGCTCGACGATCAGCGGGAACTTGTCCCGTCGGCGGATCTTCTGTTCAGCCAAGTATGTAGCGACCTTGATGGACTGTCGGAGCGGCATGGCCATCTGGCTCACCTCCTGGGGAGCAGCGAGGAACGGTGCCATTCGAAGAAAGCGGGAAGGACGGAACGAAGAACACGGAAAGCCGATATTCCACCGCGTACCGTGCCGATCCGGACGAGTTCATGTTCAGGAGCGTCCACGACCACCCGGACGGCCGCAACCGGGCGCTCGCCCACGCGCACGGCGCTCAGGAGCGTGACGGCGGACTCCATGTCGACCGCGATCGCCCCCGTCGCGCGCAGAGCGGACCGTTCGGGGCCGCGCACGACGTGGTCGGAGCCGGTGAGCGGGCCGGTGTGCACGGTCCGCCCGGGCAGTGCGCGGGCCAGTTCCTCGACCAGCAGGCCGGTCCCGACGCAGGGGGTCGTGCCGCGTGGGCCGCGGGTCTCCTCGGCGACGACCAGATCGCCGGGGTGCATGCCCGGCGTGAGCCCGGCGCAGAAGCCGGTGGCCAGCACGGCGGCGTCACGCAGGGCAGGGTCGGCCAGCACCCGGGTGACGGCCCGTTCGGCGGCGACCGGTCCCATGCCCGTCCGCAGCACCGTGACCGGACCGTCGGCCCCGCCACGGCCGCCCGCGCGCAGGGCGAACTGCTCGATGCCGAGCGCGCAGGCGATCAGCAGCGGGGCCGGGGCGGGCTGTGCGCTCATCCGCTCCCCTCGGCCTCGACGAGCGGCGCCCCGGCCCGGCTCCCCCTGAGCTCCCCGGCCGCCCTGGCCGCCCCGGTCCCCCGGAGCTTCTGGGCGAAGGGCTCGCCGTGCAGGTAGCGGCCGAGCGCGGTAAGCGGGAAGACCTGCCGGTAGAGGTGGTAGTTGATCGAGAAGTCCCACGGGAAGCCCGTCCCCGTGAAGTACGGCTCGTCCCAGGAGCCGTCCTCCCGCTGCGTGGCGGCGAGCCATTCGACACCGCGTTCGACGGCCTTGGAGTCCCGCTCCCCCGCCGCGAGCAGGGCCATCAGCGCCCAGGCCGTCTGCGAGGCGGTCGAGGCGCCCTTGCCGCTCCACTCCTTGACGTACTTGTAGGAGCGCAGGTCCTCGCCCCAGCCGCCGTCGTCGTTCTGGACCGACTCCAGCCAGGCCACGGCCCGCCGGATCGCGGGGTGGGCGGCGGGGATGCCGGCGGCGGTCAGGGCGGGCACGACGGACCCGGTGCCGTAGACGTAGTTGACGCCCCAGCGCCCGAACCACGAGCCGTCCGGCTCCTGTTCGGCCAGCAGCCACTCGATGCCGCGCCGGGTGCGCGGGTCGTGGGAGAGCCCTTCCACCGCGAGCATCTCGACGACGTGCGCGGTGACGTCGGCGGAGGGCGGGTCGATGACCTCGCCGAAGTCGCAGAACGGCAGCCGGTTGGGGAAGGGGCTGGTGTTGTCGACGTCGAAGGCGGCCCAGGCACCGTTCCTGGACTGCATGCCGAGCGTCCAGCGCACACCGCGTGCGATGGCCCCGTCGAGCCGCTCCGGGTCGTGGTGGGTGATCCGGCGCAGCGCGAGGACGACTTCGGCGGTGTCGTCGATATCGGGGTAGTTGTCGTTGTGGAACTCGAACGCCCAGCCCCCGGGCGGCAGTCCGGGCCGCTTCACCGACCAGTCACCGGGCCGGACGATCTCCTCGCCGAGCATCCAGTCGGCCGCCTTCACCAACTGCGGGTGATCGGGGGGCAGTCCGGCGTCGACGAGGGCGATGGCCGCCAGGCAGGTGTCCCACACCGGAGACTGGCAGGCCTCGATCATCCGGGCCCCGTCCTCGCGCCACACGGCGAACCGGTCGAGGGAGGCCAACCCCTCGCGCATCACGGGGTGTCCGAGGTCGTAGCCGAGCAGATGCAGGGCGATGATCGAGTACACGGCCGGGGGCTGGATGCCGCCCCAGCAGCCGTCGTTCTCCTGCCGCTCGATGATCCAGCGGGCGGCGCTGCTCATGGCGGCTCTGCGCAGTCTGCGGGGGGCGACCTTCCGCAGGGCGTGCAGGCCCTTGTCCATCCGCTGGAAGGCCCCGTCCCAACTGAGCGGCGGCGCCAGGTGCTTGGCCGGGTTGGGCCGGTCCGGGTCGGTGTGCAGCTCGTCGAGCGGGAAGGGCGCGGGGCGTACCGGCCGCTTGGCGGAGACGATCGTCAGCGGGACGATGGTCTGGCGCGCCCAGCAGCCGAAGTCGTAGATGTTGAGCGGTACCCACGACGGAAGGAAGATGAGCTCCGGCGGGAGTTCGGGCAGGTCCTCCCACTTCCACCAGCCGAACAGGGCCAGCCAGATCCGGGTGAAGACCCGGGCCGCGGCGATGCCTCCCTGCGCGCGGATCCAGGCGGATGCCTTCGCCATGTGCGGGGCCTCGGGCGCGTCACCGGCCAGGCGGAGCGCGACGTACGCCTCGACGGTGGCGGACAGGTCGCCCGGTCCGCCGTAGAAGGTGGCCCAGGTACCGTCCTCGCCCTGCTCGCCGCGGATGAACAGGGCGGCGGCCCGGGTGGTCCTGTCGTCGCGGATGCCGAGGAACTGACGGAGCAGCAGGTCTTCGGCGTCCATCGTGACGTTGGTCTCGAGGTCGCCCTTCCACCAGCCCTCGGGGGCCTGCCGGGAGAGCAGGAAGTCGGTGGCACGCCGGGCGGCGTGTGCGGCGGCCTCCGGAACCCCGGCCGCCGCGGGGATGTCTGTGTCGGTGTCGCTGGCCGCGGCGGCGCGGGGCGGCAGGGCCCCGGTGCTTCCGTCGGTCGTCGCTGTCATGGCTTCCCCTTCGTGCAGTGGTGCAAGGTGTGCAGCTGCTGTGGGTCCGCCGTCGGCCGGTGCTCCGTGATGACTCGCGGCACCGGCCGGCGACTACGCGAGGGCTATTCGACCGATAGTGATCATCTCTTCCGTACGACGACGAAGTCCGCGAGCGCCGTGAACTGCTCCCGCACCCGGTCGGGCATGTCCACTGCGTCGAGGGCCTCGATGGCGATGGTGTGCTGACGGCGTGCCTCGTCGGCGGTCCACTCGCGGCCGCCGGCCTCCTCGATGAGGGCGGCGCGCGCCGCGAACTCCTCCTCGGAGAAGCTCTCGGCACCGCTGCTCTTGGCGTCGGCGGCGAGGATCTCGCCGAGCCGCTCGGAGGCGGAGCCGCCCGCCGCGAGGGCGGCCACGACCGGCAGGGACTTCTTGCGCTGGCGCAGGTCGCTCCAGGTCTGCTTGCCGGTGGAGACCGGGTCGCCCCAGATGCCGAGCAGGTCGTCGACGGCCTGGAAGGCGAGCCCCAGGTGGTAGCCGTACTTCTCCAGGGTGTCGGCGGTGCGGTCGTCGGCGCCGCCGAGGACCGCGCCGATGGAGCTGGCGCAGGCGAGCAGGGCACCGGTCTTGTTGCCCTCCATCTCCAGGCACTCCTCGACGCTGACGCGGTCGCGGTGCTCGTAGGAGATGTCCTGGGCCTGGCCGTCGATGAGGGCGCGGGTGGCGGTGGTCAGGCGGCGGGTGGCGCGGCCGGCTTCGACGGTGCCGAGTTCGAGGAGCACCTCGTTGGCGAGGGCGAACAGGGCGTCGCCGACCAGGATGGCCTGGGCGGGGCCGTGCACCTTCCAGACCGTGTCGCGGTGGCGGCGTTGCTCGTCGCCGTCCATGAGGTCGTCGTGGAGGAGGGAGAAGTTGTGGATGAGTTCCACGGCGACGGCGCCGGGAACGCCGGTCTCGGGGGCGGCCGACATGACCTCGGCGGACAGCACCGCGAGGGCGGGGCGCACGGCCTTGCCGCCGTCCCCCTCCGCGGGCCTGCCCTGGGCGTCGATCCAGCCGAAGTGGTAGGCGGCAACAGTGTCCATGGGAGGGGCCAGGCGGTCGACGGCCGCCCGCAGTACCGGTGTGGCCAGGGTTCGGCCGCGCTCCAGCAGCGCGGTCACGTCCACCGCCTCGGCAGTCTTCGAGGCCGGGGGCACAGTGGGCACAGTCTCTCCTCTTGTCGCGGTACCGGGGGTGCGGGGGCCGCCTGCCGCTCCGGCCTGGGCCGGCATCATGCCGCCTCCTCGAACGCGAAGAGGTGCTGCGGGCGGGGCCGGCCCAGGGCGCCCAGCACGGCGGCCGCCGCGCTCACACCACTGCGGACCGCACTCTCCATGGTCGCGGGCCACCCGGTGGCGGTCCACGCTCCGGCCAGGAACAGGCCGGGTGCCTTGGTGCGGGCGCCGGGCCTGAGGCGCCCGACGCCGGGGGTGGGAGCGAACGTCGCGGTGCGCTCCCGGGTGACGAAGAAGTCCCTCACGGCGGCGCCGCGGGCCGGGGGCAGCAGCCGCTCCAGCTCGGGCAGGTACCGCTCGCGCAGCACGGCCACGGGCTCGTCGATCTCGTCCTGGGCGACCGACTGCGACAGGGCGAGGTACTGGCCCTCGCGCAGCCCGGACGCCTCGGTCCGGTCGAAGACCCACTGCACCGGGCTGCCGAGGGCGGCGAAGAACGGCCGGCCGAGGACCTTCCTGTCGTACACGACATGGACGTTGAGGATCGGCGCGGTGCCGATCTCCAGGAGCCGTTCGGGCGCGTCGAGGGCGCCCGTCGGCATCAGGTCGTACGCCTCGCGCTGCGGTACGGCGAGGACCACCGCGTCGGCCTCCAGCGTCTCGCCGGGGACCCGCACGCTCCACCGCCCCTCCCCGTCCGAGGAGACGGAGGTGACGCGCGTGCGGACCTCGGTGCGTACTCCCGCGGAGTCGAGTGCCTCGCGGGCCAGCCGGTCGTGCAGGTCGCCCAGCGGGACCCGCGCCCAGCCGATGTCGGCCGCACCCGGGTCGGACAGCAGACCGGTCTTGAACACCATCGCGGCGAGCGCCAGGGAGGCGTCGGAGGCGACCGCGTTGAGGGTGGCGACCCCGACGAGGTCCCACAGGGCCTCGACGGCGCGTGCCGACTGGCCGTGGGCGGCCAGCCAGCTGCCGAAGTCCTGGGTGTCCAGCGCCGGGTCGGCGAGGTCGAGTCCCTTGAGCGCGAGCGCGGTGCGGCCCACCCTGGCGCGGTCGGCGAGCGACAGGTGCGGATAGGTGGCGAGGCTGCGCCCCAGGTGCAGCGGCACGGGCAGGGCGTCCCGCCGCAGCCGGCCGAGCCGCCGCCCCTCGGGACGGGCGAGGTCGAGGACGGGGACGTCGAGCCGGTCCTGCAGCGGGGCCAGCGCCGCGCCCTCCACGCGGTCGAGGAACCAGCGGTAGGCGGTGCAGCAACGCAGGTAGACGTGCTGGCCGTTGTCGACGGTCAGCTCCCCGCGCCGGAACGAGAAGGCCAGACCGCCCAGCCGCGGCCTGCCCTCCAGCAGGGTGACGCGTACTCCGGCGTCGGCGAGCGCGAGCGCGGTGGTGACACCGGCGAGCCCGCCGCCGACCACGACGGCGTGCCGCCCCTGTGTCACCGGTCCCCGGGACCGTGTTCCGTGGGTCATCGCGCACCCTCCCTCGCGGCCCGGGCGTGCTGCTCGAACGGTGCACGACCGGCCGTCTCCGTCAGGGACGCGGCCCCGGGCCGGAGGGTTGCCCGCCGCTCCGCGCCGACGGTGGCATCGGTATCGGTCACGCACGCCTCCTGACGGTCCGCCGGGTCACGTGCCGGGCGTCCAAGCCGGACAGGCCGCGCACGGCGACGTAGGCCTTCTCGCGGCCCGGCAGCGAGACCCGGCCGCGCAGCACGGCCTCCGGGTCGCGCTCGATGCGGTCGAGGAGCCGGCGGTAGATGCCGGCCATGGCGGCGACACAGGCGCCGCTGCGCCGGTCGAGCATGGGGAGCAACCGGTAGCCCTCGGCGAACAGAGCGCGGGCCCGTCGCACTTCGAAGTGCACGAGGCCCGCGAAGTCGGAGTCCTCCGGCGGCCGCGGCCCGCTGAAGCCGGCCGAGCAGCCGAACTTGGCGAGATCGTCGGCGGGCAGGTAGGTCCGCCCGTCGACCGCGTCCTCGCGAATGTCTCTGAGGATGTTGGTGAGCTGAAGCGCGAGCCCGAGCGTGTCGGCATACTCCGACGCGCGGTCCACTCCGCGCGCCCCCGGTTCCGTGCCGAACACGCCGAGCGAGAGACGCCCGATCGCGCCCGCCACACAGCGGCAGTAGACCTTCAGGTCGTCCCAGGTCTCGTACGTCTCACCGCGGACGTCCATCTGGACACCGTCGATGAGTTCGTCCAGTCCGCCGAGCGGGATCGGGAACCGGCCGGCTGCGTGCGCGAGGGCGACGGCGACCGGGTCGGTGTCGTCCTCGTCGACCTCGTTCCCGCGGATCCGGGTGAGCAGCGTCCGGGTCTCCTCCAGCCTGGCCACCTTGACGTCGTCGGCGAGCGCGCCGTCGCCGATGTCGTCGACCCGCCGCGAGAACGCGTACAGCGCCGACATCGCACGGCGCTGGGGCGTCGGCAGCAGCCGGATGCCGTAGGCGAAGTTGCGGGCCTGCCGCCCGGTGACGGTCTCGCAGTAGCTGTAGGCGGCGAGTACCGGTGGTGACGCGTGTGGTTCCGACTCCACGGTCCGGATCACCCCTCTCCTCGCAGAGTCACGCCCACCTCACGCAGCAGCCGGGCCTTGCCGGGCTTGGGCGGGCCGGGAAGAACGTCGAACTCGGCGGCGGCGATCGCGTGGACGGCCGCCCTCCCCCCAGCCACGAACCCCGCGAGCAGCAGCTTCAGCCTGCCGTGGACGCTACCCACCAGGGGGGCGCCTTCATTCAAGAGATCACGGGCCCTTCGCGCTTCGTACGCGATCAGCGCACGCACCGACGCTCCGGCGGATTCCCCGGCGAGATCCGCTTCCTGGACGTGAAAGCGTTTCATGTCGGCTGCCGGCAGGTAGACGCGGTCGCGGGCGAGGTCCTCCGCCACGTCCTGGAGGTGCTCGACGATCTGGAGAGCCGTGCAGATCATGTCGGAGCGGCGGATCCGCTCGGGTGTCGAGGTGCCGGTGACGGCGAGGACGAGACGGCCGACGGGATCGGCGGACAGCTTGCAGTAGGCGAGCAGGTCGTCGTAGGTCTCGTAGCGGCTGACCAGCTGGTCCTGACGGTTGGCGGCGATCAGGCCGAGGAACGGCTCGGGAGTCAGCGAGCAGCGGCGCACCGTCGGCTGGAGCCGGCGCAGCAGGGGGTGACGGGGCGTCGAGCCGAAGACCCTGCGCAGGTCGGCCTCGAAGGCGTCCAGCAGGACCAGCCGGTCCTCGGCCTCCTCGGGGGAGACGCCGAGCAGGCGGGCGTCGGCGCCGCCGGGGGCGAGATCGCCGTCGCCGATGTCGTCGACCAGGCGGGCGAAGCCGTAGACGGCCATGAGGTCGGTGCGCCAGGCCCGGGGCAGGAAGAAGGGGGCCACCGGGAAGTTCTCACCGGCGGCCTTGTCGAGCGTGCCGCGCTCCGGATCGAGGGCGCGCACCGTGCCGGTTCCCGTCACCGCCGGCTGCCCGGCGCGGGGACGGCACGTGCTGCGTGGAGCTGGGGAGTTTCCGTAGCCATCGCCGTCACATCTCCCGTTCTACACTGCCGACCCAATACACACTATTTCGGACACGCCGCCCACCCGCCCGCACGGTGGCCCGACGGGCGGTGTCGCGCATTATTGCCCTGATTGCCGTGTTTCGGGACCGGTACAGCTTACGTTGTACAACGCGACACGGTTCGTCAGGGTGTCCCGCGCATCACGAGAACGCACCGATTGGCCCCAAGATTCCCGAGAAGGGCCGGAGTTGACGTTTCCTTTGCAGACGCGGGGCCCCGCCGGAGCAGTTCCGGCGGGGCCCCGGCCGAGCCCGGTCACTTGCCCGTGAACTTCTCGTACTCCTTGAGCACCTCGTCCGTGGGGCCGTCCATGCGCAGCTCGCCGCGCTCCAGCCACAGGACGCGGTTGCAGGTGTCACGGATGGACTTGTTGTTGTGGCTGACCAGAAACACCGTGCCGGCTTCCTTGCGCAGCTCCCGGATGCGGTCCTCGGAGCGCTTCTGGAACTTCCGGTCACCGGTCGCCAGGGCCTCGTCGATCATCAGGACGTCGTGGTCCTTGGCCGCGGCGATGGAGAAGCGGAGCCGGGCCGCCATGCCGGAGGAGTAGGTACGCATGGGCAGGGTGATGAAGTCGCCCTTCTCGTTGATGCCGGAGAAATCGACGATCTCCTGGTAGCGCTCGCTGATCTCCTCACGGGACATGCCCATGGCGAGCCCGCCCAGTATCACGTTCCGTTCGCCGGTGAGGTCGTTCATCAGGGCCGCGTTGACGCCGAGGAGCGAGGGCTGGCCGTCGGTGTAGACCTTGCCCTGCTCGGCGGGGAGCAGTCCGGCGATGGCCCGCAGCAGGGTCGACTTGCCGGAACCGTTGGAGCCGATCAGGCCGACGGCCTCGCAGCGGTAGGCGACGAAGGAGACGCCGCGCACGGCGTGCACCTTGCGCACGCCGCGCTCAGCGTCGTCGGAGCCCCTCTTGAGGATGCGACTGAGGGCGGCGGTGGCGCTGCCCTTGCCGGACTTGGCGCCGTTGACGCGGTAGACGATGTGCAGATCGTCCGCGATGACGGTGGGGATCCGGGCGTCCTGGTTCTGCTCAGCCACGGCCGTACCTCTCCTCCGCCTTCCAGAAGTACACGAAACCGCCGAGGGCGAACAGCACGGCCCAGCCGCCCGCGGCCGCCCACACGTGGTCGGGCAGGTACCGGGAGCCGTAGTCGTCGATCAGGGCGTAGCGCATCAGGTCCATGTAGATCGCGGCGGGATTCCACTGCAGGACGTTCGCGATCCACCCCGGCTTGTCGGCGAGGAAGACCGGGATGGAGAACATCACCCCGGACGCGTACATCCACGTCCGCATCACGAACGGCATCAACTGCGCCAGGTCGGGGGTCTTGGCCCCGGCCCGGGCCATGATCAGCGCGAGACCGGTGTTGAAGCAGAACTGGAGAGCCAGCACCGGCACGATCAGCAGCCAGGACAGATCCGGGTAGTGACCGAAGCCGACCGCGATGGAGAACAGCACGATCATCGAGAACAGCAGCTGCTGGAGCTGCTGCAGCGCGAAGGAGATCGGCAGCGAGGCCCGTGGGAAGTGCAGGGCGCGGACCAGGCCGAGGTTGCCGGAGATCGCGCGCACGCCCGCCATCACCGAACTCTGCGTGAAGGTGAACACGAACACGCCCGTGACCAGGAACGGGACGTACACCTCGCGGGGCAGGCCCCGGTCGGCCTCCAGCAGCATGCCGAAGATGAAGAAGTACACGGCGGCGTTCAGCAGCGGCGTGGCCACCTGCCACAACTGGCCGAGCTTGGCCTGACTGTACTGCGCGGTCAGCTTCGCCCGGGAGAAGGCGAGGATGAAGTGCCGCCGGTCCCAGAGCTGACGGACGTACTCGGTGAGGGACGGACGGGCGCCGCTCACGGTCAGCCCGTGCTTGGCGGCGAGTTCCCTCGCCGTGAGGCCCTCGTCGGGCGCCGCGGGCGCGCTCACCGCGACCGTGGCGTCGTGCGTTGTCTCACTCACTAGTGGAAACTTTCGTCTTCGAGATGCTCGGCCTGTGCCGGCCTGGCATGAACCGGGGCCAGGGTACGGCCCGGGGGGCTCCCGGGTGTTCCCGGATACGAGCTTGTCAGATGACGGGGGGCCGGCCCAGCCGGGTCAGCCGCCACACCGTACGCCACTTCATGGGCCGGCGGGGGCCGCATGAACTGGTCCAGCCCTCGCCGAATCCGCCGAACCAGGCCCGCAGCGCACTGCGGGAGGGACGGCGCAGGAGAGTGAGCAGCAGCCACACGCCGAGGTAGACCGGGACGAGCGGCGCGGGGAGGTTGCGGCGGGCCAGCCAGACGCGGTTGCGGGCGACCATGCGGTGGTAGACCGCGTGCCGTGAGGGAGCGGTCGTCGGGTGGTACAGCACCATGTCGGACCGGTAGTCGATCATCCAGCCCGCGTCGAGGGCCCGCCATGCCAGGTCGGTTTCCTCGTGGGCGTAGAAGAACTCGTCCGGGAGTCCGCCGACGTCGGCGAAGACCCGGGTGCGGACGGCGTTGGCCCCGCCGAGGAAGGTGGTGACGCGGGAGGAGCGCATCGGGTCGGCGGCGCGCAGCCGGGGCACGTGGCGGCGCTGGGTGACGCCGGTCTCGGGGTCGGCTATGCGGAAACTCACGATGCCGAGCCTCGGGTCGGCCTCGAACGCCTCGCGGCACAGCTCGGCCGTGTCGTGGCCCGCGAGCAGCCCGTCGTCGTCCAGGAAGAGCAGGATGTCGACGTCCCGGCCGGCCGGGCCGAAGGCCTCGATGCCGACGTTGCGGCCGCCGGGGATGCCGAGGTTCTCGGGCAGTTCGATCGTGCGGACGCCTTCGGGGACGTCCGGCACGGGCGAGCCGTTGCCGACGACGACCACCTCGACCGGGTCGCCTTCCTGCTCGGCGACGGAATCGAGGAGGGCGCGCAGTTCCTCGGGCCGGTTGCCCATCGTGATGATGACGGCGCCGACCTTCATACCGCTCACTTCAGCCTGCTCGAGGCGAGGATGGACACGAGGTGCAGCAGGGTCTGCACCAGCGCGATGCCGGCCATCACCGCCACGCCGAGGCGCGTGAAGAACAGGTCGCCGCGGGCCTGGTCGACGATCGCCAGCACCAGGATCAGCAGGGAGGCCTCGATGCCGAGGATCAGCCGGTGGAACTTCAGGGCGGCCGCGGCCTTGCGGGCCAGCGCCATGCCGGAGGAGCGCATCTCGGCGGCGGCTTCCTTGACCGGCGGCTTGCCGGCCTGGTGCCGGGCGACGCCGACGAGGTCGGTCTCGGCCTTGATCAGGATGGCGCCGAGCGCGGCCAGGGTGCCGAGGAAGGCCCACAGCCAGTCGATGCGGCCACTGCCCCACGGGTCGGCGGCGCGCAGGCCGAAGCCGGTGAGCACCGCGGCGTCGGTGAGGTAGGCGCCGACGCGGTCCAGATAGACGCCGTTGAGCGAGTACTGCTTCTTCCAGCGCGCTATCTCGCCGTCGACGCAGTCCAGCAAGAGGTACATCTGGACGCACACCACGCCGAGCACGGCACCCGCGATCCCCGGCACGAGCAGTGCCGGGGCCGCGAGTACGCCGAAGACGGTCATCAGATACGTGAGCTGGTTGGGCGTGACCCTGGTGTTGACCAGGTAGCGGTCGACCCGCAGGGACACCTCGCGCATGTAGAGGCGTCCCATCCAGTGCTCACCGCTGCGCCTGTCCTTCACCCCTGGGGGGTGGACGACGGGGCGGAGTTCAGCTACCGATGGCCTTGACATAGTCGGCGTAGGTGTCCTTGATCTGTTCGGTGTTCAGGTCGAGGTGTTCGAGGATGGTGTAGCGGCCGGGCCGGGTCTCCGGGGCGAACTCGACGGCCTTGACGAACTCGTCCGTCGTGAAGCCGATCTCGTCCGGCAGCACGGGCAGGCCGTGCCGGCGCAGCACCTCGGCCATGTACGCGGACTCCTCGTGCGCGCCGCGCAGCCACATCGCGAAGGCCGCGCCGAGACCGCACTGCTCGCCGTGGGAAGCGGCGCGTTTGGGGAACAGCAGGTCGAAGGCGTGGTTGATCTCGTGGCACGAACCCGAGGCCGGCCGCGAGTCGCCCGAGATCGACATCGCGATGCCGGTGAGAACGAGCGCCTCGGCGAGGACCTGGAGGAAGTCGTTGTCGCCGACCCCGCCCGGGTGCCGGAGCACCGCCTCGCCCGCCTGGCGGGCCATGGCGGCGGCCAGCCCGTCGATCTTCTCGTCCTTGACGCGGTTGGCCAGTTCCCAGTCGGCGATCGCGTTGATGTTGGAGATCGCGTCACCGATGCCCGCGCGCACGTACCGCACCGGGGCCTCACGGATGACGTCCAGGTCGATGACGACCGCGATCGGGTTCGGCACACCGTAGGAGCCGCGGCCCGCGTCGTTGTCGAGGGTGGCGACCGGGGAGCACAGGCCGTCGTGCGCGAGGTTCGTCGGCACGGCGACCAGGGGCAGGCCGACGCGTGCCGCGGCGAACTTGGCGCAGTCGATGATCTTGCCTCCGCCGAGGCCGACGACCGCGTCGAAGTGGCCGGCCTTCATGTCACTCGCCAGCCGGACCGCGTCGTCGAGGGTGCCGCCACCGACCTCGTACCAGGTGGCGCCGGGCATGCTCGGCGAGATGCGCTCACGCAGCTTGGCGCCGGAGCCGCCGCTGACGGCGACGGCGAGGCGGCCGGAGTGCGAGATGCGCTCGTCGGCGAGGACGCACGCCAGGTCGTCGAGGGCACCCGGGCGGATGTCGACGACGAGCGGCGAGGGGATGAGGCGGGTCAGTACTGGCACGCGATTTCCCGTCCACGGGCGAGGTCGTCGTGGTTGTCGATCTCCACCCACTTGACGTCGCCGATCGGCGCCACGTCGATACGGAAGCCGCGGTTGACCAGCTCCTGGTAGCCGTGCTCGTAGAACTGCTGCGGGTCGGCCTCCCACACGGTCTTGAGTGCGTCGGCCAGCTCGGGGGCGGCGTCGCCCTCGATCAGCGTGACGCCGATGTACTCGCCGGTGGCTTCGGCGGGGTCCATCAGCTTGGTGATCTTCGTCATGCCGTGGGCGGGGTCGACGACGACCTTCATCTCCTCGTCGGCCAGGTCCTTGACCGTGTCCAGAGCGAGGATGATCTTCTTGCCGTCGCCGCGGGCGGCGAGCAGCGTCTTCTCGACGGAGACCGGATGGACGGTGTCGCCGTTGGCGAGGATCACCCCGTCCTTGAGGGCGTCACGCCCGCACCACAGGGAGTAGGCGTTGTTCCACTCCTCGGCCTTGTCGTTGTCGATGAGGGTGAGCCGGAGGCCGTACTTCCGCTCAAGGGCTTCCTTGCGCGCGTACACGGCCTCCTTGCGGTAGCCGACGATGACCGCGACCTCGGTGAGACCGATCTCGGCGAAGTTGCCGAGGGTCAGGTCGAGAACCGTGGGTTCGCCTTCTATGCCCGCGGGGCCCACCGGCACCAGCGCCTTGGGCAGGCTGTCGGTGTAGGGACGCAGGCGCCGTCCGGCGCCGGCCGCGAGCACGAGGCCGATCATGCGGGTTCTCCTTCATCGTGTACGGCGGGTGCGCCACCCCGGTGGGCGGCGACCCAGAAGCGGATGCTCTCGACGAGCACCACCAGGGCGACGGCCACGGCCAGTGCCGTGAGCGCGACCTTGAACTGCGAGGCGGTGAGCAGCGCGGCGAGGACGGTGACGAGCAGCGTCCGCCCTTCGTGCCCCCCGATGGAGCGCACCAGCCAGGCGGGGGGCGCTCCGGCGTCGCCGCGGATGCGGTAGACCGTGTCGTAGTGATGGTAGGCGACCGCGGCCACCAGCCCGAAAGCCGCAGGAAGGGCTCCGTTCACGTCCGCTCGGGCCGCGAGGACGAGGACGGTGCCGTATTCGGCGGCGCGGAAGACCGGGGGGACGAGCCAGTCGAGGGGGCCCTTGAGGGGGCGGGCGACGGCGAGGCCGGAGGTCAGGGCGTAGCCGAGGGCCGCGACGATCGGCCAGGGGCCGCCGAAGTCCGTCAGCGCCGCGGTGAGGACGACGGCGAGACCGCCGAGCAGGGCGACGGCGGGGGCGGTGAAGCCCGGCAGCTTGCGGGCGGCCTTCTTGAACGCCTCTGCGAAGCCCTGCGCGAGCGGGCCGCTGTCGGCGAGGTCGGCCAGGGCGCCGGCCGCCCGGTCGGTCCGCTCGGCCTTGCGGGTCAGCGACCGCAGCACCCGCCCCGCCGTGGTGTACGCCGCCGCGAAGGCGCAGCCGATGAGCAGCGCGTAGAAGGTGATGCGGGGGGTGGTGACGGCGGTGAGGACCGCGATCATCGCCCAGCGCTCACCGATGGGCAGCACGATCATCCGCCGCACCCAGACCGTCCAGCCGACGCTGTCGAGCTTGTCGGAGAGGGCGGCGGTGGGGCTGGCCAGCGACAATGTACCGAGCGCGGTGGCGTCGTGGTTGGCCTCGTTGAAGGAGAAGTCCACGACGTGCCGGCAGGTCTGCAGGACCATCGCGCCGAGGGCCAGGGCCCAGACGTCGTCGCCGCCGCGGGTCGCGCCGAGGGCGAGGCCGGCGTAGTAGGCGTACTCCTTGGCCCGGTCGAAGGTGGCGTCCAGCCAGGCGCCGAGCGTGGAGTACTGCAGCGAGTAGCGGGCGAGCTGGCCGTCGGTGCAGTCCAGTACGAAGGAAGCGATCAGCAGGACGCCGGCCGCGACGAAGCCGCCGCGGGTGCCGGTGGCCGCGCAGGCCGCCGCTATGAGGGCGGTGAGCAGCGAGGCGGTGGTGACCTGGTTCGGGGTGAGGCCCCGGCGGGCGCACCAGCGGGCGAGGTAGCGGGAGTACGGGCTGATGCAGAAGGTGGTGAAGAAGCCGTCGCGGGCCTTCACGGCCGACTTCAGGCGTACGGCCTCGTCGTCGACGTCCGCGACCGCCTGCCGGGCCTCGTTGCGGGCCTGCGGGTCGGCGGGGACGGCGGCGACCAGGGTGCCCAGCTCGGGGCGGTGCACGTCGGTGCCGTCGGCGTCGAGGGCGGTGAGGATGCGGTCGGCGAGGCTGTCGACCAGGGTGGTGCCGCCGCCGGCCGAGTTCTCGCGGGCCATCGCCCGGGTCAGCGCCTGACGGCCGGCGGGCTGAGCGGTGACGGCACCGGGGATCGCGCAGAGCGGGAAGCGGGGGTCGGTGAGACCGAGGCGCAGCGCGTGCACGTGCCCCACGAACCGGGCGTCGACCAGCGCGACCCGTTCGTCGCCCGGCACCTCGGCGAGGAGGGTCTCGGCCTCGGCGGCGTCGGACGCGGTCCGCAGGTCGAACCCGAGGGCGCGCAGGTCGGCCTCGATCGACGATCCGGGGACCGGCTGGCCGGTGAGGATGGCGGTCGACAACCGAATTCACTCCCTGGATACCGACGCGTCCGCGCCGGTGACGTACATGGTGGGGGTGCCCTCTCCGGTGGCTCCCGGGCGGCATGTCGGCAGAGGGTATCGGATGCCGCGAAGGCCCCGTTCACCGGCCGTTCGGCGGATGGATCGACGCGGTTCGCACAAGCCCCTGCCGCGATCATCATCGTGGATCCGGGGCCCTCCCCACAAACCGCGCCCGCCGGAGCGGACATCGGGGACATGGTGTGGAGTCCGGCCGGGGCCGCATAGGGTGGGCGACCATGACGTGGCTGATCACCGGCGGTGCCGGCTATATCGGAGCCCATGTGGCCAGGGCCATGACCGAGGCCGGGGAGCGTGTCCTCGCCCTGGACGACCTCTCGGCCGGGGTGCCCGCCCGGCTCCCGGCCGTTGTCCCGCTCGTGCGGGGCTCTTCGCTGGACGGGGAGCTGCTGAAGCGGACCTTCGCCGAGCACGGGGTGACGGGTGTGGTGCATCTCGCCGCGCGCAAGCAGGTCGCCGAGTCCGTGGCACAGCCCACGCGCTACTACCGGGAGAACGTCGGCGGCCTGGTGACGCTGCTGGACGCGGTGGCCGAAGCCGGGATCGAGCGTTTCGTGTTCTCCTCGTCGGCCGCCGTCTACGGCGACCCGGGTGTGGACCTCATCACGGAGGACAGCCCGTGCGCGCCGGTGAACCCGTACGGCGAGACCAAGCTCGCCGGGGAGTGGCTGGTGCGGGCGGCGGGAGAAGCGCACGGGATCTCCACCGTATGCCTGCGCTATTTCAACGTGGCGGGCGCTGCCGCGCCGGAACTGGCGGACACGGGTGTCTTCAACATCGTTCCGATGGTCTTCGACCGGCTGACGCGCGACGAAGCGCCCAGGATCTTCGGCGACGACTACCCGACCCCGGACGGCACCTGCGTGCGCGACTACATCCACGTGGCCGACCTGGCCGAGGCCCATCTGGCGGCGGCCCGGCGGCTGGCCGAGGGCGGCCTCACAGGAGATCTGACGGTCAACATCGGCCGCGGCGAGGGCGTCTCGGTCCGTGAGCTCATCACGGTCATCGGCGAGGTCACCGGTGACCGCCGGCCCCCGCTCGTCGAGGACCGGCGTCCCGGTGACGCCCCGCGGGCGGTGGCGTCGGCCGCCCGGGCCGCCGCCGAACTCGGCTGGACGGCCCGGCGCGGGGTACGCGAGATGGCCGAGTCGGCCTGGCGGGGCTGGCGGCTGCACCACGCTCCCGACCCCGTGCACGCACCCTGACCTGCGCATCGTTTGCGCAGGTCAGGACACATGACAACGGTGTTCAGTGCCGCGTTGCGCATACCCCCTCCCCGTAGTTCACTGGGGTGCCCGAGCACGATCAGGCGGACACACGGAGGCTGACTTCTCATGGGGGCTGGGCATGATCACGGGCACGCGCACGGCGCGGCGGCCGGCGGTACGGCGACCTCGGCGTACCGTGGCAGGCTGCGCATGGCGCTGGCGATCACGCTCGGCATCGTGGTCGTGCAGGTCGTCGGCGGTCTCCTCGCCGACTCGCTCGCCCTCGTCGCGGACTCGGCCCACATGGCGACGGACGCCCTGGGTCTCGGCATGGCGCTGCTCGCGATCCACTTCGCGAACCGGCCGCCCAGCGAGCGGGCCACCTTCGGTTACGCCCGGGCCGAGATCCTCGCCGCCCTGGCCAACTGCCTGCTGCTGCTGGGCGTCGGCGGGTACGTCGTGTACGAGTCGGTCCAGCGCTTCATCACGCCGGCTCAGACCGAGGGCCGGCTGGCGCTGCTGTTCGGCGTGATCGGCCTGGCGGCGAACCTGGTGTCGCTGTCGCTGCTGATGCGCGGGCAGAAGGAGAGCCTGAACGTGCGGGGCGCTTTCCTGGAGGTGGCGGCGGACGCCCTGGGTTCGGTCACGGTGATCGTCTCCTCTTCGGTGATCATGCTCACGGGCTGGCAGGCCGCCGACCCGATCGCCTCGCTCGTCATCGCGCTGATGATCGCGCCCCGGACGTGGAAGCTGCTGAGCGAGACGCTCTCCGTGCTGTTGGAGGCCGCCCCCAAGGGCGTCGACATGGCGGAGGTGCGCTCGCACATCCTCGCCACGAACGGTGTGGAGGACGTCCACGACCTGCACGCCTGGACGATCACCTCCGGCATGCCGGTGCTGTCGGCACACGTGGTCGTCAGCTCGGAGGCCCTGAACGCGATAGGCCACGAGAAGATGCTGCACGAGCTCCAGAGCTGCCTCGGCGACCACTTCGACGTGGAGCACTGCACGTTCCAGCTGGAACCGAGGGGTCACGCGGAGCACGAGGCGCGGCTCTGCCACTGAGGGGGCACGCTCCACTGCGAGTGCGCCGGGGAACGCAACCCTCCGCCGTGTGCCCGCGTCCTGAGCCCCACAGCTCCGGTGGGGACGATTTTCCGCCTCCCTGGCCGGGCACGATCATCTACCGGGTCCCTGTCCCCGGCGTCCGACCGGTGCCGGCCGCGGTCCGCGCCACCGCGCGGGACATGCGGGCGTGCCGCGAAGTGCCGGGAGTGCCGGATGGGTACGGCAGACTTGGGGCGCGAAGACCGATGTGAAGGATGGGTATGCCGATCACACCTGCCACCGCGACGCACACCCCGTCGAACGGCACCGCGGACGCGATTTTGCTGGAACTGGTCGACGAGGACGGCGTGACGATCGGCACCGCGGAGAAGCTCGCCGCCCACCAGCCGCCCGGGCGGCTGCACCGCGCGTTCTCGGTGTTCCTCTTCGACGAGTACGGTCGGCTGCTGCTCCAGCAGCGCGCGCTGGGCAAGTACCACTCCCCCGGCGTGTGGTCCAACACCTGCTGCGGCCACCCCTACCCCGGCGAGGCGCCCTTCGCGGCGGCGGCACGGCGCACGTTCGAGGAGCTCGGCGCCTCCCCGTCCCTGCTGGCCGAGGCGGGTACGGTCCGCTACAACCACCCGGACCCGGAGTCCGGTCTGGTGGAGCAGGAGTACAACCACCTCTTCGTCGGCATGGTGCAGGCCGTGGTGCGGCCGGACCCGGAGGAGGTGGCGTCGACGGTCTTCGTGACCCCGCCGGAGCTCGCGGAGCGGCACGCCAAGGACACCTTCTCGTCCTGGTTCATGACCGTCCTCGACGCGGCCCGCCCGGCCATCAGGGAGCTGACGGGCCCGTCGGCGGGCTGGTGAGTCCGGCCCCGGCGACAAAATTCAGGACAAGCGCGCGGGTTTGAGCGGCAGGGCGGCCCAGATCACCTTGCCGCCGCTCGCCGTGTGGTCCACCTCGC
The DNA here is from genome assembly GCF_040303285.1 of Streptomyces sp. NPDC096046. Taxonomy (NCBI): domain Bacteria; kingdom Bacillati; phylum Actinomycetota; class Actinomycetes; order Kitasatosporales; family Streptomycetaceae; genus Streptomyces; species Streptomyces sp. NPDC096046. The sequence goes on from NZ_JBEOSZ010000026.1 coordinate 70,454, forward strand.
ACACCCCGCCCGCCTCGCGGGTGATCTCGCGCACCAGGAGCAGTCCGCGCCCACCGGTCCGGGCGTGGTCCGTCTCCAGGGCGGTGGGCCGGTAGGGGTGGTTGTCCTCCACGGACAGCCGGAGCCAGTCGGCGCCGACGGCCAGCTCGACGGCGATCGTCGGGGACAGCACCGCCGCGTGCTTGACGGCGTTCGTCACCAGCTCCGAGACGATCAGCAGCAGCCCCTGGGCCAGGTCGTCCGAGACCGGCACCCCCTGACGCAGCAGCAGGTCCCGTACCGCGTGCCGTGCCTGGGGGACCGAGGCGTCGACCGCCGGCGCGGTGAACCTCCAGACCCCTTCATAGGGCAGCGGATCCGCGGGCCCGGGGCCGAGGGGCGCCGCGCCGCCCTCTGGGCGAGGGCCGAACCCACGCCCGTCGTCGTCCATCGTCCGGTCGCCACCCTCGCGCTCGATTGTCGCCACACGTCGAGTGTTGGTAACGATGCGCCTCACACCCCGGGACTGAACAGAAGTCAGCAACTATCGAGCATTTCTGACCGTTGGCGTATGACACGGTCAGTTGTGGGACTGGTCCTGTCCCTGTTGTGCCGTCTCGGCGAACTATTCGGGTTGTACGGGTTTGGCATCCGGATAGCATCCGGCGCATGGAGCCGCAGCTGGAGTACCGCGTGACCGACTCGGTCGCGACGGTCGTCATCCGTCATCCCGAGAAGCGCAACGCCATGACGGCCGCGATGTGGCGCTCCCTGCCCACACTGCTGGAGGAATCCGCCGGCGATCCGGCCGTGCGGGCGCTGGTGCTGACCGGAGAGGGCGGGACGTTCTGCGCCGGGGCCGACATCTCGACGCTGCGGAGCTCGCCCGAGGAGGCGCAAGGGCTGGCCGTGCGGGCCGAGGAGGCGCTGGCCGCGTTCCCGAAACCGACGCTGGCCGCGATCCGGGGTCACTGCGTGGGCGGCGGGGCGCAGTTGGCGGCGGCCTGTGATCTGCGGTTCGCCGAGGAAGGGGCGTTGTTCGGTGTGACGCCCGCGAAGCTCGGCATCGTGTACCCGGCGTCCTCCACCCGGCGGCTGGTGGCTCTGGCCGGGCCGGCCACCGCCAAGTACCTGCTGTTCTCCGGGGAGCTGATCGACGCGCCGCGGGCCCTGCGGACCGGACTGGTGGACGAGGTGCTGCCCGAGGGCGGACTCGTCAAGCGCGTCGCCGAGTTCACCCGGATCCTGGTGGCGCGTTCGCAGCTGACGCAGGCGGCGGCCAAGGAGTTCGCGGACGGGCGTACCGACCGGGACGCGCACTGGGCGGGGCAGGCGCGCGGGAGCGGCGACACCGCGGAGGGCGTCGCCGCGTTCCTGGAACGCCGGCCGCCGCGGTTCGGCTGGAGTGTGCCTACGTCAGGATGACACCGGAGTGCGTGCGGACCAGTTCGACCAGGTGCGCGGGGGCCTTGTCCGGCGATCCGGCGTCGTAGGGCGGCTGCGGGTCGTACTCGGTGGCGAGCTGGACGATCCGGGCGTGGTCGTCGCCCGCGATACGGCCGAGCAGGGTCAGTCCCATGTCGATGCCGGAGGAGACGCCGGCCGCCGTGACGTACTTGCCGTCGGTGACGACCCGCTCCCCCGTCGGCTCGGCACCATGGCGCTTCAGCTCCTCCAGGGCCAGCCAGTGGGACGTGGCGCGGCGGCCCCGGAGGAGTCCGGCGGCGGCGAGCAGCAGGGAGCCGGTGCACACGGACGTCGTCCAGGTGCTGGTCTCGTCGGCGGCGCGCAGCCAGGCGAGCAGGGGGCCGTCCGCCGCGAGCGGGAGGGGGCCCGGGCCGCCGGGGACCACGATGATGTCGGGGCGGGGCACGTCGGCCAGCCCGCGGTCGGCGGTGAGCGCGAGGTTCCCCCCGTCGTTGCGCACGGGGCCGGGGTGCTCGGCGACGAAGACGGTCTCCGCGTCGGGGAGCCGGCCGAGCGTCTCGTAGGGGCCCACGGCGTCAAGGGCGGTGAAGCGGTCGTAGAGGACGATGGCGATCTGCACGAACGTCTCTCCTTCGGCTGATGTGGAGGCGGTCAGGGTGTGGTGGCGGAGCGGAAGCGGCGGCGGTACTCGGCCGGGGGCGTTCCCAGGGTCCTGACGAAGGCCCGGCGCATCCCCTCGGGCGTGCCGTAGCCGCTGCCGCGGGCGATCTCCTCGATGCCGCCGGTGGTGTCCTCCAGGAGGCGCCGGGCGTGTTCGAGGCGGACGCGGTCCACGTAGCGGCCCGGTGTCATGCCGGTCTCGGCACGGAAGGCGCGGGCGAAGTGGCGGGGCGAGAGGCGGGCCCGGGCGGCGAGGGTCTCGACGGAGAGGTCCGCGTCGGGGTGGTCACTGATCCACCGCTGGACCTCGCGCAGGGGTTCGCGCTGTGCGGTCTGGGCGGCGAGCTGGGCGCTGAACTGGGCCTGGTTCCCGGGGCGGCGCAGGAACACCACCAGGTGGCGGGCGATGGTGAGGGCGATGTCCCGGCCCAGGTCCTCCTCGACGAGGGCGAGGGCGAGGTCGATGCCCGCGGTGACACCGGCCGAGGTGGCGATGTTCCCGTCGCGCACGTAGACGGGGTCGGGGTCGATCTCGACGGCCGGGTGGGCGCGGGCGATCCGGTCGCAGTACGCCCAGTGGGTCGTGGCGCGGCGGCCGTCCAGGAGGCCGGCCTCGGCGAGCACGGCCGCGCCGGTGCACACCGACATCAGGCGCGCGGCGCGCGGCCCGTGCTCGCGCACCCAGTCGACCAGACGCGGATCGGGCCGCAGACCGCCCGTTCCACCGGGGACCAGGAGGATGTCCGGGTCGGGCGCGGCGGCCAGGGACCCGTCGGGGACGAGGGTCAGGCCGCTGGTGGTCCGCACGGGCCCGCCGCCCACGGACGCCGTGCGGATCCGGTAGGCGCCCGGGGAGAGCAGCTCCGCGCCCGCGAAGACCTCCACGGGCCCGGTGACGTCGAGACTCTGCAGGCCGTCGAAGAGGACGACGAGAACCGTGCGCTGGGTCATGCCGTCGATTGTTCGCGGGGCGGAGGGTGGCCGCAATGACGAGTGCCCCACCTTTCCTGCCATGCGAGGTCCGGCCCTGGAGGGCATACCAAGCGGTTGGTAACCTGCCGGGCATGACGACTGCCGCTCTGGAGCCGCGCGCCGGCCGACGTTGCCACAACATGCTCAACTCCCTGCACTCGACGCACTACTTCTCGCCCGACCTCGGGCGCGAGCTGGGCGGCGTGGGGGTCGGCGATCCGCGGGCGGTGAACTTCGCCGTGCGGTCCGCCGCCCTCGGGCCGGTCGGGGCCGGGGCCGTGACGGCCGCCTTCTACAACTACAAGTACGAGCTCGTGGCCCGGCATGTGCCGGCGGTGTGGGAGACCGCCACACCCGGGCAGGTGCTGGCGGCACGCGCGCGTGCGGTCGACGCGACGCTGCGCCGCCTGCTCGGCGAGGAGGCCGTCGCGTCGGCGGAGATGTCCGAGGCCGCGCGGCTCGCCCTGCGCGCCGCCGAGGCCTGCTCGCGCGAGGCACGGCCGCTGTACTCCGCGCACGCCGACCTGCCCGTCCCCGAAGAACCGCACCTCGCCTACTGGCACGCGGCCACCCTGCTGCGCGAGCACCGGGGCGACGGGCACCTGGCCGTCCTGATGTCCGCGGGCCTGGACGGGCTCGAGGCGATGGTCACCCACACGGCGACGGGCAAGGGCATGACCCCGAAGTGGGTCTTCTCCACTCGGGGCTGGAGCCGGGACGAGTGGGACGCGGCGACGGACCGGCTGCGGGAGCGCGGGCTGCTGGAGGCGTCCGGCGACCTCACCGAACAGGGTGTCGCCCTGCGCCGGGAGATCGAGCACGAGACGGACCGCCTGGACCGTGCCCCGTACGAGCACCTGGGCCCGGAGGGGGTGGCCCGGCTGACGGAGCTGAGCGGGACGTTCGCGCACGCGGCACTCGTGGCGGGGGCGTTCCCGGCGGATCTGATCGGCAAGGGTGACGCATAGTGACGCGCCGGTGAGGTACCCGCTCGCCACCGGCCGCCACGGCCGGGAGTGAGAAAGGGGATTTCCGTGTTCCGTGCTATCGCAGACGTGCTGCGCCAGATCGGCGGGGCCATCGCCACCGTCGTGACGCTGCCCTTCCGGGCGCTCGCCCGGCTCTTCGGCGGAGCCTCGTCCTCCACCCGCGGCCGCAGGGCCTGACCGGAATTCCGACCTGCCGGGTGCCGCCCTGATCCCCGGGTGTCCGTGCCACCTGCCACAATTGCCGCGCAACCTCAGCGGAGAAGGCGGTACGGGATCGTGACGACACCCGGGTCCAACGGGTCCATCAGCGCAGTGTCCATCGAAGGCAGGATCGCCGAGGAACTCGGCGTACGGGAGCGGCAGGTCAGGGCCGCCGTGGAACTGCTCGACGGCGGTTCCACGGTGCCCTTCATCGCCCGCTACCGCAAGGAAGCGACCGAGATGCTCGACGATGCGCAGCTGCGCACCCTCGAGGAGCGGCTGCGCTATCTGCGGGAGCTGGAGGAGCGGCGGACGGCGATCCTGGAGTCGGTGCGCGAGCAGGGCAAGCTCACCGAGGAGCTTCAGGCGAGCATCCGGGGCGCCGAGACGAAGGCGCGCCTGGAGGACATCTACCTCCCGTACAAGCCCAAGCGGCGCACCAAGGCGCAGATCGCCCGCGAGGCGGGACTCGAGCCGCTGGCGGACGGGCTGCTCGGCGATCCTTCCGTCGAGCCCCTCGCCGCGGCCGCCGCGTTCGTCGACGCCGACAAGGGCGTGGCCGATCCGCAGGCCGCCCTGGACGGCGCCCGGGCCATCCTCACCGAGCGGTTCTCGGAGGACGCCGACCTGATCGGCGAGCTGCGCGAGCGCATGTGGGTGCGCGGGCGGCTCGCCGCCAAGGTCCGGGAGGGCAAGGAGGAGGCGGGCGCGAAGTTCGCCGACTACTTCGACTGCGCCGAGCCGTTCACGGAGCTGCCCTCGCACCGGGTCCTCGCGATGCTGCGCGGCGAGAAGGAGGAGGTCCTCGACCTCGTCCTGGAGCCCGAGGAGGCCACGGACGGCCCCTCCTCGTACGAGGGGATCATCGCGCACAAGTTCGGGATCGCCGACCGGGGCCGCCCCGGCGACAAGTGGCTCAAGGACACGGTCCGCTGGGCCTGGCGCACCCGCGTCCTCGTCCATCTCGGCATCGACCTGCGGCTGCGGCTGCGCACGGCCGCCGAGGACGAGGCGGTGCGGGTCTTCGCCGCGAACCTGCGCGACCTGCTGCTCGCCGCCCCGGCGGGCACCCGCGCGACACTGGGCCTCGACCCCGGTTTCCGCACGGGTGTGAAGGTCGCCGTGGTCGACGCGACCGGCAAGGTCGTCGCCACGGACGTCATCCACCCGCACGTCCCGGCCAACCGGTGGGACGAGGCCATCGCCAAGCTGGCCCGGCTCGCGAAGGAGCACGCGGTCGAACTGATCGCGATCGGCAACGGCACCGCCTCCCGCGAGACCGACAAACTCGCCGGTGAACTGATCGCCCGGCACCCGGAGCTGAACCTCACGAAGGTGATGGTGTCGGAAGCCGGCGCGTCCGTGTACTCGGCGTCCGCCTTCGCCTCGCAGGAACTGCCCGACATGGACGTGTCGCTGCGCGGCGCCGTGTCGATCGCCCGCCGGCTCCAGGACCCGCTGGCCGAGCTGGTGAAGATCGACCCGAAGTCGATCGGCGTCGGCCAGTACCAGCACGACCTGTCCGAGGTGAAGCTGTCGCGTTCGCTGGACGCGGTGGTGGAGGACTGTGTGAACGGTGTGGGCGTGGACGTCAACACGGCCTCGGCGCCGCTGCTCGCCCGGGTCTCCGGCATCACCTCCGGACTCGCCGAGAACATCGTGGCGCACCGTGACCAGAACGGGCCGTTCAAGGCCCGCGGTGAGTTGAAGAAGGTGGCGCGGCTCGGCCCGAAGGCGTACGAGCAGTGCGCGGGCTTCCTGCGGATCCGCGGCGGCGACGATCCGCTGGACGCGTCGAGCGTGCACCCGGAGGCGTATCCGGTGGTCCGGCGCATGGTGAAGACCGCCGGGCAGGAGGTCGCCTCGCTCATCGGCAACACCGGGGTGCTGCGCTCGCTGAAGCCGCAGGACTTCGTGGACGAGACGTTCGGTCTGCCGACGGTCACCGACATTCTGAAGGAGCTGGAGAAGCCCGGCCGCGACCCGCGGCCGGCCTTCAAGACCGCCGCCTTCAAGGACGGCGTGGAGAAGATCTCCGACCTGTCGTCCGGGATGGTCCTGGAGGGTGTCGTGACGAACGTCGCCGCGTTCGGGGCGTTCGTGGACATCGGTGTCCACCAGGACGGTCTGGTGCATGTGTCCGCGATGTCGAAGACGTTCGTGAAGGACCCGCGCGACGTGGTCAAGCCCGGCGACATCGTGAAGGTGAAGGTCCTCGACGTCGACATCCCGCGCAAGCGGATCGCGCTGACACTGCGGCTGGACGACGAGGCGGCCTCCCGGCAGGACGCCGGTCCCGGCGAGCGCCGGCAGCGCGGCGGGCGCCCGCCGCAGCAGCGGCAGGGCGGTGGCCGCGGGGGCCAGGGCGGCGGTCGCGGCGGTCAGCAGCGGCAGGCTCCGCCGCCGGCCAACAGCGCGATGGCCGACGCGTTGCGTCGGGCGGGTCTGGCCGATCCGAAGAACGGGCGCCGCTGACGGCTGCGGAGGGGTGGCCAGGGGGAGCGGCCGGTCCGTCCTGGCTGCTCGCGCCCGCACGGCGGTAGCCGCACGGGAAACCCGCTCCGCACCCCCTGGCAGGGGAGCTCGACGTCCCGGCGCTCCCCTGCCGGTGCCTGGAGTGAGGGCATGTCCGCCGTCATCCGGCACGGGCTCCACCGGACGCCCGGCGAGCGGGACTTCCTGAGGGCATGGGTTCCGGTGCCGGACCTGACCGTGGGGCCGTCACGGCAGACGTGCAGCATCCGGCGCGTCGGCGCGTCCGCCGCTCCTCCCGCGACGGCCGCGGCGACCTGCAGTTCGGCGAGGACGGGTTCGTCGTCGACGGTCCGCGACCGGCCGGGCGCCTGACGGTCCGTCAGCGCTCGGTCACCTTGCCGTCCGCCACCTCCAGGCGGCGGGTGACGTGCACGGCGTCCAGCATGCGGCGGTCGTGGGTGACCAGCAGGAGGGTGCCCTCATAGGCGTCGAGGGCGGACTCCAGCTGCTCGATGGCCGGCAGGTCGAGGTGGTTGGTCGGCTCGTCGAGGACGAGGAGATTGACGCCCCGGCCCTGGAGCAGCGCCAGGGCGGCCCGGGTGCGCTCGCCCGGGGAGAGGCTCCCCGCGGGCCGCAGGACGTGGTCCCTCTTGAGGCCGAACTTGGCCAGCAGTGTGCGGATCTCGACCGGTTCGGTGTCCGGTACGGCCGCGCGGAAGGCGTCGAGCAGGGCCTCCTCGCCGTGGAACAGTCTGCGGGCCTGGTCGACCTCGCCGAGCAGGACGCCCGAACCGAGCGCGGCGTGCCCGGCGTCCAGCGGGACCCGGCCGAGGAGGGCGGCGAGCAGCGTGGACTTGCCGGCGCCGTTCGCGCCCGTCACCGCCACCCGGTCCGCCCAGTCGATCTGCAGGGAGACGGGGCCGAGGACGAAACCGCCGCGGCGCACCTCGGCGTCCCGCAGGGTCGCGACGACGGCGCCCGAACGCGGGGCCGACGCGATCTCCATCCGCAGCTCCCATTCCTTGCGGGGCTCCTCGACGACCTCCAGACGCTCGATCATGCGCTGGGTCTGGCGGGCCTTCGCGGCCTGCTTCTCGCTGGCCTCGCTGCGGAACTTGCGGCCGATCTTGTCGTTGTCGTTGCCCGCCTTGCGGCGCGCGTTCTTCACGCCCTTGTCCATCCAGGAGCGCTGAGTCTGGGCGCGGTCCTGGAGGGCCGCCTTCTTGTCCGCGTACTCCTCGAACTCGTCGCGGGCGTGCCGGCGGGCGACCTCCCGCTCCTCCAGGTAGGCCTCGTAGCCACCGCCGAAGAGGTTGATCTGCTGCTGGGCGAGGTCGAGTTCGAGGACCTTGGTGACGGTGCGGGCGAGGAACTCGCGGTCGTGGCTGACGACCACGGTCCCGGCGCGCAGGCCGCCGACGAAGCGTTCCAGGCGCTCCAGGCCGTCCAGGTCCAGGTCGTTGGTCGGCTCGTCGAGGAGGAAGACGTCGTAGCGGGACAGCAGCAGGGAGGCGAGGCCCGCGCGAGCCGCCTGACCGCCGGACAGGGACGTCATCGGCTGCTCCAGGTCGACCGCGAGCCCGAGGGAGTCGGCGACCTCTTCGGCGCGTTCGTCGAGGTCGGCGCCGCCCAGGCCGAGCCAGCGCTCCAGGCTCGTGGCGTAGGCGTCGTCGGCGCCGGGTGCCCCGTCGACCAGGGCCTGGGTCGCCTCGTCCATGGTCCGCTGGGCCTCGGCGACACCGGTGCGGCGGGCGAGGAAGGCCCGTACGGTCTCGCCCGGCCGGCGGTCGGGCTCCTGCGGGAGGTGTCCGACGGTGGCCGTCGGCGGGGACAGACGCAGGTCGCCCTGCTCGGGTGCGGTGAGTCCGGCGAGCATCCTGAGCAGCGTGGACTTGCCCGCGCCGTTGGCCCCGACCAGGCCGATCACATCGCCGGGCGCGACGACGAGGTCGAGGCCGGTGAACAGGGAGCGGTCGCCGTGGCCGGCGGCGAGGTTCTTGGCGACGAGAGTGGCAGTCATCAGAGCGCCGATCCTAACGGCCGGACGCTCAGGGGCGCACGGCCGTCACCAGGACGCTTCCGGTTGTGCGCGCCACGACGAACGCCTGGCCCCTGACCGCTTTGGCGTCGAGGGCGACGCGGTGGCGGCCCGCGGGGAGGACGCCGTCGAAGATCTCGTGGATGTGGGTGCGGGAGAGCCGGTCGAGGCGGTAGGCGGTGAGGGTGACGCGGCAGGCGGAGGTGACCTCGAGGTCCGCCCCGGCGTCGGAGGCGGTGAGGCCGGTGAGGCGGCGCAGTGCGACAGGGCTGCGGTCCAGGGCGTGTTCGATCTGGGCGACGAGGAGCGGGACGATCGGGGCGAGGCCGTCGACGTGGGCGGCCGTGGCCCCGGCGTTGTCGAAGGCGCGCCGGACGGCGGCACGTTCCCGCTCGCCCGCCGCGTGGCCGAGGGCGACGGCGCCGTAAGCGCGCAGTTCGTCGGGAGACACACGGTGGGCGTCCTGGGTGATGTCGGCGCCGACGCCGATGGTGCGCAGGGCCGCGGCGAGCTTGGCGAGGGCGGCGACGCGGGCGCCGATCAGCAGGACGCGGCGCCGGGGGCCGGGCCCGGAGCCGTTGAGCAGGGCACCGAGCGCCGTCCGGTACTCGGCGCCGCGGAAGCGGAACGGGCCGATGCCGTGGTAGCCGTTGCGCTCCAGGTCGGCGTGTTCGCCGGTCTGCCAGGCGAAGTCCTGCCAGACGAAGTCCTCGCCGTCGCTCCGGATGACCGCGGTGACGGCACCGCAGGCCAGGTCCTCGCACTCGGGGCAGCCGTAGACGACGTACCGGCCGCCCGGTAACGGGGCCGTGCTCTCCAGGAGCAGGCTGCGGACCTGCGCGGTGAAGATCGCGGGTGGGACGTCGGAGGCGAGCGGGGAGACCGCGTCGAGGTCGGAGAGCTGGAACAGCAGGGGGCGTCCGGCGACGATGAAGTCCACGAAGTCCCGGTGAACCTGGTAACCGCCGTCGTTGAGGACTCCCCCGGCCCGCATCGCGGGTGCCAGGCCGAAGGTCGCGTACTCGGCACACATAGGGTGAGTATCCCCATACTTCGGGTGATGTGAGCACGGCATGACAGGTTCCGCTACGGTCCGGGTATGCGGAGCGAGGCGAGTGGCGAGATCGTGGTGGTCGGCGGCGGGGTGGTGGGGCTGACGACCGCGCTGGTTCTCGCGGAGCAGGGCCGGCGGGTACGGGTGTGGACGCGGGACGCCGTCGAGGCGACCACCTCAGCCGTTGCGGGCGCGCTGTGGTGGCCGTACCGGATCGAGCCGGTCGCGACGGCGCGCGTGTGGGCGCTGCGGTCGCTGGAGGTGTACGAGGAGTTGGCGGCGCGGCCCGAGCACACCGGCGTACGCATGGTCGAAGGGGTACAGGGCGAGACCCGTCTCGACGAGGCCGAGGGGTGGCTGGCGGGGCGGGTGCCGGGGCTGCGGGCGGCCACGGCCCGGGAGTACGCGGGGACGGGCGTCCGGGCTCGGCTGCCGCTGATCGACATGCCAGCTCATCTGCCGTGGCTGCGGGAGCGGTTGGTGGCGGCGGGCGGGGTGGTCGAGACGCGTACGGTGTCCGCGTTCGCGGAGGTGGACGCGCCGGTCGTGGTCAACTGCACGGGACTCGCCGCGCGCGAGCTCGTGCCGGATCCCTCCGTACGGCCCGTGCGCGGGCAGCTGGTCGTCGTGGAGAACCCGGGGATCGACACCTGGCTGGTCTCGACCGACGCGGCCGGGGAGCACACCTACCTGTTCCCGCAGCCGAGCGGGCTCGTCCTCGGCGGGACGTCCGAGGAGGGCGCGTGGTCGCTGGAGCCCGACCCCGCGACGGCCGAGGCGATCGTCCGCCGCTGTACGGTCCTGCGGCCGGAGATCGCGGGGGCCCGTGTGCTGGAGCACCGGGTCGGGCTGCGGCCCACCCGGCCGGCGGTCCGCCTGGAGCGCGAGGCCCTGCCGGACGGCCGGCTCCTGGTGCACAACTACGGCCACGGCGGCGCGGGCGTCACCGTGGCCTGGGGGTGTGCGCGGGAGGCGGCCCGGCTGGTCTCCGGCTGACGGGGCACGTGCCCGTCAGTACCGCGAGAACGGCTGGCCGCCGCCCGGGATCAGGCGGTTCGGCGGCGCGGCCCGGGCCGCGGAACGTGAAGGCGGGGACCGCCCGGACCGCGGAACGCGAAGGCGGGGACCGCCCGGACCGCGGAACGCGAAGGCGGGGACCGCCCGGACCGCGGAACGCGAAGGCGGGGACCGCCCGGACCGCGGAACGCGAA
>NZ_JBEOSZ010000026.1:81559-108734 GCF_040303285.1 Streptomyces sp. NPDC096046
AGGCGGGGGCGGCCCGGACCGCTGAGACCCCGGGCCGCCCCCGCCGTACGGATCAGTGCTTGCCGATCGGGTCTCCCTCGATGTCCGGGCCGCGGCCCGGGCCGACCCGGAACTCGAACTCGCCGTCGTACTTCTTGTGGCCCGCCATGACGGCCATCTCGACGGCCTCCGAGCCCATCTGCTCACGCACGATCAACGGATCGCGGCGAAGGTCGCGCATGAGGGCGACGCACATGAAGATCATTACGATGACGAACGGCGCCGCCGCGAGGATCGTGAGGTTCTGCAGACCGGTCAGCGCGTCGCCCTGGCCGCTGCCGACCAGGAGCATGATCGCCGCCACCGCACCGGTGACCACGCCCCAGAACACCACCACGAACCGGCCCGGTTCGAGCGCGCCCTTCTGGGACAGGGTGCCCATGACGATCGAGGCCGCGTCGGCGCCCGAGACGAAGAAGATACCGACGAGGACCATCACGAGCAGGCTCGTGAGCGTGGCGACGGGGAACTGCTGGAGCACGCCGAAGAGCTGGCCCTCCGGGGTCGCCTCCTTGCCGAGCCGCCCCTCCCCCTGCATCTTCATCGCCGAGCCACCGAAGATCGCGAACCAGATCAGGCTGACCGTGCTGGGAACGAGGATGACACCGCCGACGAACTGGCGGATCGTGCGGCCCCGGCTGATACGGGCGATGAACATGCCGACGAACGGCGTCCAGGAGATCCACCAGGCCCAGTAGAAGACCGTCCAGCTGCTCAGCCAGTCGGCGACGCCCTCGCCGCCGCTCGCCTCGGTCCGGCCGGCCAGCTCGGGCAGGTCGCCGAGGTAGGCGAAGACGGACGTGGGCAGCAGGTCCAGGACGATGATGGTCGGGCCGGCCACGAACACGAACAGGGCGAGCACCAGCGCCAGCACCATGTTGGTGTTGGACAGCCACTGAATGCCCTTCTCCACACCGGAGATCGCGGACGCGACGAAGGCCAGGGTCAGCACCGCGATGATCGTGACGAGCAGCCCGGTGCTCACCTCGTCCATCCACTTCAGCTCCTGCACACCGGAGCCTATCTGGAGCGCGCCGAGCCCCAGGGACGCGGCGGAGCCGAAGACGGTCGCGATGATCGCGAGGATGTCGATGGCCCGGCCGACGCCGCCGTTGGCGTTCTTCTTGCCGATCAGCGGGGTGAAGACGGCGCTGATGGTCTGCCGGCGCCGCCTGCGGAAGGTGCTGTAGGCGATGGCGAGGCCCACCACCGCGTAGATCGCCCAGGGGTGGAGCGTCCAGTGGAACAGGGTGGTGGCCATGGCCGTCTCCATGCGCTCGCCGGAGTCGGCCGGGTCGGACCCCGGCGGCGGCGTGCCGTAGTGCGACAGCGGCTCGCTCACGCCGTAGAACATCAGGCCGATGCCCATGCCCGCGCTGAACATCATCGCGACCCAGGACACCGTGCGGAACTCGGGCTCCTCGCCCTCCGCACCGAGGTGGATACGGCCGTAGCGGCTGATCGCGATCCAGAGGGCGAAGACCACGAAGCCCGAGGCGGCGAGCATGAACGCCCAGCCGCCGTTGTGCATCAGCCCGCCGAGCATGGTGGTGGAGACGTCTTCGAGCGAGTCGGTCGCCACCGCGCCCCAGATCACGAAGGCGAGGGTGAGCACCGCCGTGACGCCGAACACGATGTGGTCGGTCTGCGGCCGGTCCTGACCGGGCAGGCCCGCTTCCGATCCCGGCAGCGCGGCTCCCCCCGGGGAGTCCTTGTCGGTCGGTCGTTCTTGCGTCACAGGCGGCACCTTTCATCGGGACAGCTGGGGAGGACGCAGGCCCTCCGTAGACGCTGCTACCACGTGTGGCGGAATTTCACCCCTCTCAGCATGCGGTTTCGGATAAACCTCCGGTGAGGTGGTACTCGGCCCGGTCGTCGAGCAGCAGCGGCACCAGTGCCCGCAGGGGTTGCCGCAGGGGGACGAGCACGCCCTCGGCGTCCCGGCGCACGCGCACCCCGTGCAGTGCGAGTTCGTCGCCCACCTCGGCGTACTGGGCGGCGGTGAGGCGGTAGCCGCAGGGCGGGTTCTCGATGATGTCGGCCGGTTCGGGCGGGTCGTTGTCGGCGCCGCCGACGTAGACCGGGCCGGTGGCGGCGTGGCCCGCGAGCCGGGCCCTGTCCGTCGCTGTCGCGATGCGGTCGCGACGCTGGTCGGCGTAGCGGAACAGACCTTTGAGGGCGTCGAGTTGGGAGATGACGCGACGGCGGTTGTTCAGGGCTCCGTCCGCCTTCTCGGCCTCGGTGAGCGGGTCCACGCGGCTCTCGATGAGCAGCCCGACGGAGTGCTTCACCCCGGACATGTTGCGCAGGATGCGCTCCTGTCCGTCCCCGGCGACCTGTTTGACCGGCTCACCGGTCTCCGGGTCGGTCCAGATGCCATAGGTGCCCGTGGAGTGACCGGCCCGCTGGGCGGCGGGGCGGACGTACGCCTCGGAGAGGGTCCGCGCCTCGCCGTGGACCGCCTCGTGGGTGTTGAGGTTGCGCGGCCACAGGTCGAAGAGGTCCTTGTCGTAGAACCGGGGTGTGGCGCCGTATTCGTGCAGGTCGTAGACGATGTCGGGGCGCTGGTCGCGGATGACGGCGGCCAGGGCGCGGGCCTCGGCGGTCTTCAGGGCGAGGTGGTCGCGGTTGATGTCGAGGCCGTCGCCGTTGCCGCGGGTGCCGGCCGCCCGGCCGTCGGGGTTGGCGGTGGGCACGACCAGAACGGTGGTGTGGTCCAGGAAGTGCCGGGTGCGGCTGTCGCGGGCGTGGGCGAGGTCGCGGACGGTGGTCAGGCAGGCCTCGCGGCCGGAGGGTTCGTCGCCGTGCTGGCTGCAGACGAGCAGCACCTTGTCGGGGCTCGGGCGGTTGCCGATCCGCAGCAGGTGGAGCGGGCGGTCCTGCTTCGTCGTTCCCACGCGGGTCAGGGAGACGCGGCCACTGGACCGGTCGACGGCCCTGAGGAAGTCCTGCTCCTCGGACGGGGTGGTCCAGCGGGCGCCGTTCGACTGCTCGAAGCCGGTGCGGGGCGCCGTGCCGGGGGCCGCGTGGGCCGGTGCGGCGACCAGGGAGGCCGCGAGGGCCGCGGTGGTCACGATCAGCGCCCGGACGCGGGTGGTGTTCGGGGTCACCGGTTCGCCTCCGGGACGCGGTGCGCGGTGCGCGGCTCCCGTACGCCGTCCAGGACGGTGGCGTCGGGGGTGGCGGACGCGGCGCCCGTGGTGGCGCGGGCGAAGGCGGTGGCTCCGCCGACGAAGGGGACGTGCGCCGAGGTGCGGGAGAGGTCGAGTGTGAGGACCGGTTTGTCGGAGGGAGGATCGATGAGTCCCCGGTCGGTGCCGGCGACGACGAGTGCCAGGCGGTGGCCCTTCGGGACGACGTGGTCGGTCGCCGCGAGGTCGAGGGTGATGCTGTACCGCTTGCCCGGGGTGAGCGGGGCGCCCTTGAGGTCCGAGGCGTGGTTGCCGAGGTCCGCCCAGCCGCGGCTGACGACCGTGTAGTCGACGGCGGCGGTCTTCGCCTCGGTCTCCTTGAAGCAGGAGCCGTCGGCGGTGGTGCTCGCGCCCCAGCAGGTGCGGTCCGTGAGGGTGGTGATGCCTTCGCCGGCGTCGGCGTAGTCGCGGATGGTCGCGGGGCCGATGTCCACGAGGACGGCGGAGAGGTGGGCCGTCGGGGTGCTGGGGGTCGCGGTGACGGTGACCTCGGAGGAGCCGGACAGGCGCAGGTCGCGGGTGAGCGGCCGGGTGACGAAACCGGCCTTCTCCGGTGTCGGCCGGTCGATCCGCGCGGCCCAGTCGATCTCGCTCCGCGCGGGGTCGTCGGTGAAGTTCTCGGTGCCGTGGCCGCGGTGCAGGCCGAGGGTGCCGACGCCGGGCGTGGTGCCCCGGTCGGGGCGCAGGGTGGTGGCCCGGGTGCCGCTCGGCGGCCAGAGCGCGGAGGTCGTCCACTGGTCGGGGGCGCGCTCGATGTCGGCCATGGGCTCGCGGTCGATGCCGTTGTCGTAACCCATGAGTTCGTGGTCGAACCAGCGGTGCAGCGTCTCGACCCACTTCGCGCGCCGGAAGTCGAAGGGGTCGACGTGGCCGGTCTGCGACAGCCAGATCTTGCGGTCGACACCGTTCTTCGCGAGGGCGTCCCACCACTGGCCGACGTGCTTCATGCGGACGTTGAGGTCCTGCATGCCGTGGACCAGGAAGACGCTGGCCTTCACCTTGCGCGCGGCCTTCACGTAGTCGCGCTCGCTCCACAGCGGGGTCCGGTCGCCGGTGCGCGGGGCCCCGTCGACGAGTTCGCGCTGGACGGCGTCGCACTGGGCGCGGGCGTCGGGGCTGTTGACGTAGTCCGACAGCCACTCGGGGCCGGAGTCGTAGAGGGGGGCGCCCTGCTGGAAGTAGTAGTCGTACCAGGAGGAGATGGCGCTGATCGGGACGATGGTCTTCAGGCCCTCGACGCCGGTCGCGGCGACGCCGTTGGCGATGGTGCCGTCCCAGCTCTTGCCGATCATGCCGGTGCGGCCGTTGGTCCAGCCCGCCTGGGCGCGGGTGGTGCCGGTGCGGCTCGTGTAGGCCTTGGCTCGGCCGTTCAGCCAGTCGACGACCGCTTTCGCGGACCGGATGTCGGAGCGGCCTCCGACGTCGACGCAGCCGTCGGAGCGATTGGTCCCGGCCAGGTCCACGCCGACGAAGGCGTAGCCGCGCGGAACGAAGTAGTTGTCGTAGTACAGCGGCATCCGGGCGACACGGCCCTGCGCGTCGTACGTCTTCTTCTGGCTCTCGTTGCCCCGCCCACAGCAGGAGTAGTACGGGCTGGCGTCCATGATGACGGGGACCTTGCGGCCCTGCCGGGCGGTTTCGCGGGGGCGGACGATGTCGACGGCGACCCGGTCGGTCCTTCCGTCCCGGTCGCCGTCGAGTCCGGTGTCCACCCAGACGGCCTCGCGGATGGCGTTCCCGTACGAGTACACGGGTTCGCTCTCACGGGGGGCGGCCTGTGCGGCCGCCGGGGTGAGCAGGGTGGCCAAGAGGGCGGCGGTGGCCGCCGTCGCGAGCGGTCTCCAGGTCGTGAAGCGCGTGCGTTTCGGCATGCGCCGGACGCTACATCGGTGAACTCCCGTTCAGAAGAGGGCAGCTGACGGTCCGGCGTGTCCGGGACGAGCCGTTGGGGCGGGTGTCTCCCGCGGTGCGGGTAGGGGGTGGTGTCAGCGCCTCGGCGGTTCCGGCGGCTCGGTGTGCTGCCGCGGCTCGGCGCGCTGCCGCAGACGGCCGGTCCGCTCGACGGGTCACGGGCCCGCTCGCGTGAACAGCACGAGCTGACAGCGCGTTCAGCTTGTGGAGGTGCGTGCGGCCGGGACGGTACGCGTGTGCGTACTGCGGGCCCCGGCCGACGCGCCGGGTGGCGCGCGCGGCACCCCTCACCCGGTGCGCCCTGGCACCAGGTCTGCCGTTCCCGGGCATCGCACGCGCGGGCCCGCTTCCTTCCTCCCTTGGACCTCCCTTCGGACTACGGTGGGTCGTGCGCCGGGCCCGTCGGTCCGGCGGCGTTGTCGGGCTGACCGAGGAGCCGGGCGTGCGGGACGTGGGGATCGTCGAGGCACCCTCCGTGCTCGGGCTGCGTCCGACCGGGGTGGAGGAACTGCCGGGCGCGCTGCTCGGGGCCGGGCTGGCCGAAGGGCTCGGGGCCGCGCGGGCGGGGCGGGTGGAACCGCCGCCGTACGACTCCGAGCGGGATCCGGAAACCGGGCTGCTGAACGCGGGCGGCATCGCCGCGTACTCCGTGGCGCTGGCCGACGCCGTGGGCGAGGTCCTCGCCCACGGGCGGTTCCCCGTCGTGCTCGGCGGCGACTGCAGTGTGCTGCTCGGCACCCTGCTCGCGCTGCGCCGCCGTGACCGGCACGGTCTGCTCTTCCTCGACGGGCACAGCGACTTCTACCAGCCCTCGGCGGAGCCGGCCGGCGAGGTGGCCTCCATGGAACTCGCCCTGGCCACCGGGCGCGGCCCGCGCGTGCTGGCCGACCTGGAGGGCCGGGGCCCGCTCGTGCGGGACGAGGACGTCGTCGCCCTGGGGTTCCGGGACGCGGAGGAGTCCGCGGCGTACGGAATGCAACCGCTGCCGTCCGGGCTGCACGCGATGGAGCTGGACACCGTGCGCGCCCTGGGGGCGGCCGAGGCGGCCCGGCGCGCCGTCCGGCTGCTGACCGGGGACGGGGCGGGGGCGGGGTACTGGGTCCATCTCGACGTCGACGTGCTGGACGACGCGATCATGCCCGCCGTCGATTACCGGCAGCCGGACGGTCTGACCTGGCAGGAACTGGAGACGGTACTGCGTACGGCCCTGTCCGGCGGCGGTGCCGTCGGCCTGACCGTCGCGATCTTCAACCCCCGGCTGGACCCCGGCGGCACCCTTGCGCGGGCCCTCCGCGACCGCCTGGTGCGGGCCTTCGACAGCCAGGGCTGAGCCGACCGGTCCCTTGAGTCCCTTGACGCCCCTCAACGGCGGAACGGTGGCGTCACCCGGACGTACGTGATCCCCGGCATGACGCCACCGTGGACGCGGCGGCTCACGTCACAGAACACTCCTTCTCACACGGCCTTCACCTTCGGCCCCGGAGGTTTCACAGCGCTGGTGAGACAGCGATACTGCTGCACATGACGACCGACACCGAGGAGCCGACCCTCACGATCGACGAGTTGGCCGCCCGGGCCGGTGTCACGGTGCGCACGGTGCGCTTCTACGGCACGAAGGGGCTGCTCCCGCCGCCGGCCCTCGGTCCCCGGCGCGTGGGGCACTACGGGCAGGAGCATCTGGCCCGGCTGGCGCTGATCGAGGAGTTGCGGCAGCAGGGCATGACGCTGGCGGGCATCGAGCGCTATCTGCGCCGGTTGCCGCCGGACCTCAGCCCGCGCGACCTCGCCGTTCACCGCGCGGTGGTCGCCTCCTGGGCGCCGGACGCCGTCGAGACGGTCACGCGGCACGAACTTCAGCGGCGGGCCGGGCGGCCGCTCGGCGGCGAGGACGTCGAGCGGCTGGTCGCGATGGGCGTGCTGCGGCCGGCGGACGGCGACTACGAGGCGGATCTCGGTCTGCTCCGGCTGGGTGTCGGGCTGTTGGACGTGTCCCTCTCCCAGGAGGCGATCTTCGCGGCGCGCACGGTTCTCATCGAGCACGCGCGCGCCGCGGCCCGGGAACTCTCCCAGCTCTTCCGCGGCGAGGTGGCGGAGCGTGACGCGCGGGACGTGCGGTCCCTGTCGGCGCACATGCAGCCTTTGGTGGTGCAGGCGCTCCTCACCGCTTTCCAGCGGTCGCTGAAGGAAGAGCTGGGAGAGTGGCTCACCGAGGCGTCACGGGAGTCAGGCGCGGGCTGAGTCGGCGAACCGCTCCCCCTTCTCCGCCTTCTCCACCAGCAGCGCGGGCGGGGCGAAGCGCTCCCCGTACTGCTCGGCGAGTTCACGCGCGCGTGCCACGAAGCCGGGCAGGCCGCCCTCGTAGCCGTTGATGTACTGGAGCACGCCGCCGGTCCAGCCCGGGAAGCCGATGCCGAAGACGGAGCCGATGTTGGCGTCGGCGACCGAGGTCAGCACGCCCTCCTCCAGCAGCCGGACGGTGTCCAGCGCCTCGGAGAACAGCATGCGTTCCTGCATGTCCCGGAACGGGATCCGGTGCCCCGGCCGGGTGAAGTGCTCGCGCAGTCCGGGCCAGATGCGGGTGCGCTTGCCGTCGTCGCCGTAGTCGTAGAAGCCGGCGCCGCCGCTGCGGCCCGTGCGGCCGAACTCGTCGACCATGCGGTCGATGACGGCCTCGGCCGGGTGGGCCGTCCAGGTGCCGCCCGCCTCCTCGACCGCCCGCTTGGACTCGGCCCGGATCTTGCGGGGCAGCGTCAGCGTCAGCTCGTCCATCAGCGACAGCACCTTGGCCGGGTAGCCGGCCTGGGCGGCGGCCTGTTCGACCGAGGCGGGCTCGATGCCCTCGCCGACCATGGCGACGCCCTCGTTGATGAAGTGGCCGATGACCCGGGAGGTGAAGAAGCCGCGCGAGTCGTTGACGACGATCGGCGTCTTGTTGATCTGCCGGACCAGGTCGAAGGCGCGGGCCAGCGCCTCCTCGCCGGTGCGCTCGCCCTTGATGATCTCCACGAGCGGCATCTTGTCGACCGGCGAGAAGAAGTGCAGGCCGATGAAGTCGCCCTGGCGCTCCACGCCCTCGGCGAGCGCGGTGATGGGCAGGGTGGAGGTGTTGGAGCACAGCAGCGCGTCGGGCCCGACGACGTGCTGGATCTCCTGGAAGACCTTGTGCTTGAGGGACGTGTCCTCGAAGACGGCCTCGACGACGGCGTCGCAGCCGGCCAGGTCCCGGACCTCGGCGGTGGGGGTGATGCGGCCGAGCAGCGCGTCGGCCTTCTCCTGGGTCGTGCGGCCCTTGGCGACGGCCTTGGCGCACAGCTTCTCGGAGTAGCCCTTGCCCTTGAGGGCCGCCTCCGGGGAGACGTCCTTCAGGACGACGTCGATGCCGGCGCGGGCGCAGGAGTAGGCGATGCCGGCGCCCATCATGCCGGCGCCGAGGACGGCGACCTTGCGGACCGTGCGGGGCTCGATGCCCTTGGGGCGGTTGGCGCCGGAGTTGACGGCCTGGAGGTCGAAGAAGAAGGCCTGGATCATGTTCTTCGACGTCTGGCCGGCCGCGAGGTCCACGAAGTAGCGGGCCTCGATGACCTGGGCGGTCTCGAAGTCGACCTGGGAGCCCTCGACGGCGGCGGCGAGGATGTTGCGCGGCGCCGGGTAGGGCGCGCCGCCCGTCTGCTTGCGCAGGGTGGCGGGAAAGGCGGGCAGGTTCGCGGCGAACTTGGGGTTGGCCGGTGTGCCGCCGGGGATGCGGTAGCCGGGCTTGTCCCAGGGCTGCTGGGACTCGGGGTTGGCGTCGATGAAGGCGCGGGCCTTGGCGAGCAGTTCCTCATGGGTGGCGGCCACGTCGTCGACGAGGCCGTTCTCCAAGGCGCGGCGGGGGCTGTACTGGGTGCCCTGGAGGAGGACCTTCAGCAGGGCGTCGGCGATTCCCAGCATGCGCACGGTGCGGACGACGCCGCCGCCTCCGGGGAGCAGGCCGAGGGTGACCTCGGGGCAGCCGATCTTGGAGCCGGGCGCGTCGAGGGCGACGCGGTGGTGACAGGCCAGGGCGATCTCGTAACCGCCGCCGAGGGCCGCGCCGTTGAGGGCGGCGACGACCGGCTTGCCGAGGGTCTCGATGCGGCGCAGGTTCCGCTTGATGGCCATGCCGCCGTCGAACAGCTCCTGGGCCGTCTCGGGCGTGACGCGGATGAGGTCGCGCAGGTCGCCGCCCGCGAAGAAGGTCTTCTTCGCGGAGGTGATGATGACGCCCCGAATGGAGTCCTTCTCGGCCTCCAGGCGGTCGGTGACGGCAGCGAGCGAGTCGCGGAACGCCTGGTTCATGGTGTTCGCGGACTGGTTCGGGTCGTCGATGACGAGGGTGACGAGGCCGGTGCGGTCCTGTTCCCAGCGGATGGTGGTGGGCTCAGTGCTCATGTGGAGGTGCTCCGTGTGATCCGTCGGGAGGGGGTCAGATGCGCTCGACGATGGTGGCGACGCCCATGCCGCCGCCGACGCACAGCGTGGCGAGGCCGTAGCGCTTGTCCTGGCGCTCGAGTTCGTCGACGAGGGTGCCGAGGATCATCGCGCCGGTGGCGCCGAGGGGGTGGCCGAGCGCGATCGCGCCGCCGTTGACGTTGACCTTGTCCAGGGACAGGCCCATGTCCCGTACGAAGCGCAGCACGACCGCCGCGAACGCCTCGTTGATCTCGACGAGGTCGATGTCGTCGATGGCCAGTCCGGCCTTGGCGAGGGCCTTGCGGGTGGCGGGGGCGGGGCCGGTGAGCATGATGGTGGGCTCGGAGCCGGAGACGGCGGCGGAGACGATCCGCGCGCGGGGCGTGAGGCCGTAGCGCTCGCCGACCTCCTTGGAGCCGATCGCGACGAGCGAGGCGCCGTCCACGATGCCGGAGGAGTTGCCCGCGTGGTGGACGTGGTCGATCTTCTCCACCCAGTGGTACTGCTGGAGGGCCACCGCGTCGAAGCCGCCGAGTTCGCCGATGTCCGCGAAGGACGGCTTCAGCTTGGCGAGGGAGTCGGCGGTGGTGCCGGGGCGCGGGAACTCGTCGTGGTCGAGGACGATCAGACCGCTGCGGTCCTTCACCGGGACGACGGACCTGTCGAAGCGGCCGTCCTTCATGGCGGTGGCGGCCCGCTCCTGGGAGAGGGCGGCGTACTCGTCGACGTCGCGCCGGGAGAAACCCTCGATGGTGGCGATGAGGTCGGCGCCGATGCCCTGCGGCACGAAATTGACCTGGAGGTTGGTCATCGGGTCGTTGAACCAGGCGCCGCCGTCGGAGGCCATCGGCACCCGGGACATCGACTCGACGCCGCCCGCCAGGACGAGGTCCTCCCAGCCGGAACGGACCTTCGCCGCGGCCAGGTTGACGGCCTCCAGTCCCGAGGCACAGAAGCGGTTCTCCTGCACTCCGGCCACCGTGTCGGGCAGACCGGCCGCGATCGCCGCGATCCGCGCGATGTCGGAGCCCTGGTCGCCGACCGGGCCGACGACCCCGAGGACGATGTCGTCGACGGCGGCCGGGTCGAGGTCCGGGAAGCGGGCGCGAATCTCGTGGATGAGTCCGACGACCAGGTCGATGGGCTTGGTGCCGTGCAGGGCGCCGCCTGCCTTGCCGCGCCCGCGCGGGGTGCGGATCGCGTCGTACACGTACGCTTCGGTGCTCACGAGGAGGCCTTTCACTGAGGGTTTCGGGACCCGGGGAGGAGCCCGGGGACGTCCCAGTCCCGGGCGACGTCCGCGGTGTCGGCGCCCGGCCGGGCCGGGCCGGTGCGGACGGAGGTCGGGGTCGCGGAGAAGCGGGGTGCCGGGGCGGGCTGGGTGATGCCGCCGTGGTCGGTGAAGGTGCCGCGGGCGGCCAGGTGCGGGTGGTGCGGGGCCTCGCGCAGCGACAGCACGGGCGCCACGCACGCGTCGCTGCCGTCGAAGACGGCCGTCCATTCGTCTCTGGTCCGGCTCTTGAAGCGGGCGGCGATCTCTTCGCGCAGCTCGTCCCAGCGGGCGATGTCCGTGCGGGCCCCGGTGCGGTCGCCGAGGCCGAGGAGGGCGAGGAACTCCGCGTAGAACTGCGGCTCCAGGGCACCGACGGCCATGTACCGGCCGTCGGCGGTCTGGTAGGTGCCGTAGTAGGGGCAGCCGCCGTCCAGGAGGTTGGCGCCGCGGTGGTCCTGCCAGCCACCGGCGGCGAGCATGCCGTGGATCATCGTGGCGAGATGGGCGGTGCCGTCGACGATCGCGGCGTCCACGACCTGGCCGGTGCCGCTCGCGCGTGCGTGGTGGAGGGCGGCGAGAACGCCGACGACCAGGTACAGGGAGCCGCCCGCGTAGTCGCCGAGGAGGTTGGCGGGGGCGGCGGGCGGCTCGTCCGGTCGGCCGGTCATGCCGAGGGTGCCGGTGGGGGCGATGTACGCGATGTCGTGTCCGGCGCGCTGGGCGAGCGGTCCGTCCTGGCCCCAGCCGGTCATCCGGCCGTAGACGAGGCGCGGGTTGCGGGCGAGGCAGGCCTCGGGTCCGACGCCGAGGCGTTCGGCGACGCCGGGCCGGTAGCCCTCGACGAGGAGGTCGGCTCGGGCGGCGAGGGCGAGCACCTGGTCCGGGCCGTCCGGGGCCTTCAGGTCGACGACCACCGAGCGCTTGTTGCGGTTGGTGATGTCGTACGCCGGGTCGATCGCGAGTACGGGGCCGCCCGGGCGGTCCACGCGCACCACGTCGGCCCCGAGGTCGGCCAGGAGCATGGCGGCGAACGGGCCGGGCCCGATACCCGCCAGCTCGACCACGCGCACGCCGGTGAGCGGGCCGTGTCCTGGCGTCCTTGCCGTGGTCATCCCGCCCCCAGTGCTGTGACACATCTGATGTAACACCCGTGATGCTAAGAACGTGTTCCACTCGGCACAAGACCTGAACGAGCAAGCGCTTAGCAATCTGCCGGACGAGGTCAGCCCGCGTCCAGCTCGACTATGAGCCGCTTCGGGGCGATCACCCGGTAGCTCTCCTCGACCCAGTCGCAGAGCACCTCCGCGGCCGGGGCACCCTGCCCCTCCAGGGGGATGCTCACCCAGCCCGCCTTGCCCAGGCCGTAGCCGGCGGGCTCGGCGCCGGGGCAGGCCAGCGCGTGCGCGTGCGCCGTCTCGTCCTTGAGCTTCACCGTCACCCCCAGGGGGTAACTGCCGTCCTGGACCCCGAGGAAGACGAACACCTTCTTGTTGACCTTCGCGACGGACTCGCCCCAGGGGAACTCCTCGACGGCATCCGGCAGGCCCAGCGCGAACGCGCGCACTTCCTCCCACTTCTTCAGGGCATTCCTGGGCACGGCCATCGTCGTCCTCCGGGCTCGTCATCGGGCTCCGCACCCCTCACGCTAGCCTCGGCCACCGACAGCGGCACGGGCTGCACGACCGAGGGGTGTCATGAGCAGGCAAAGCAGGACGGACCGTCCGTACGACATCGCGCTCTTCGGAGCGACCAGTTTCGCCGGGGCGCTCACCGCGGAGTACCTGGCCGCGCACGCGCCCGAAGGACTGCGCTGGGCGATCGCGGGCCGCGACGCCGGGAAACTGGAGCGCTTGCGGGCGCGGCTGCCCGCCGACGCTGAAGTGGGGGTGCTGCGCGCGGACGTGTCCGACCCGGCCTCGCTGCGCGACCTCGCCGAGCACGCGCGCGTCGTGGCCACGACCGTCGGCCCGTACGTGACCTACGGCGAGGAACTCGTCGCCGCCTGCGCCGACACCGGCACCGACTACCTGGACCTGTGCGGCGAGCCGGAGTTCGTGGACCTGATGTACGTCCGGCACGACGCACGCGCACGGGAGAGCGGGGCGCGGCTGGTGCACGCCGCCGGATTCGACTCGATCCCGCACGACCTGGGCGTGTACTTCACCGTGCAGCAGCTGCCGGAGGACGTGCCGCTGGACGTCGAGGGCTTCGTGACCGCCGACGCGGCGTTCTCCGGCGGGACCTTCGCCTCGGCCCTCAACCAGTTCGCACGGCAGCGGGAGATGGCGGCGGCCGTACGGGACCGGCGGCGGCACGAGCCGCGGCTGGTGGGCCGGCGGGTCTCGGCGCCGCTCGGCGCGCCCCGGTTCGCCCAGGAGGTCGGTGCGTGGGCGCTGCCGATGCCGACCATCGACCCGCAGATCGTGCGGCGCTCGGCGTCGGCCCTCGACCGGTACGGGCCCGACTTCCGCTACCGGCAGTACGCGGCCGTCCGGCGCCTGCCGGTCGCCGTGGGCGGGGTCGCGGCGGTCGGCGCGCTGGTCGCGGCGGCCCAAGTGCCGCCCGCGCGGCGCTGGTTGTCGGACCGGCTGAAGCCCGGGGACGGGCCGAGCCCCGAGAAGCGGGCGAAGAGCTGGTTCTCCGTGCGCTTCGTGGGTGAGGGCGGCGGCAAACGGGTGTACACGGAGGTCTCGGGCGGCGACCCCGGCTACGACGAGACGGCCAAGATGCTCGCCGAGTCGGCACTGTGCCTGGCCCTGGACGACCTTCCGAACACGGCGGGCCAGGTGACCACGGCCCTGGCGATGGGCAACGCGCTGATCGACCGGCTCGGTGCGGCGGGCATCCGCTTCCGGATCGCGGCGGCCCGCTGAGGGTCCTACAGCGGCCACTCGGCGATGGTGTAGATCATCCCGGCGATCCAGCCGAGCCCGGCCAGCACGGCGAGGATCAGCCCTGTGGTGACGGCCCGCTCGACGCTCTGGGTCGGGCCGGCGACTGGCTTGGGGGCGCGGTGCGTTGTCATGCGCCCCAGCCTGCCGCCGGGTCCGCGGCCGGGCATCCGTACGGGTACTCAGCCGCGGTACTCAGATCGCGCCGCCCGGCGCACCGCCGGGGGCGTGCGGTCGGTCAGGCGGGGCCGGCCTGCCGCAGCGCCTCGCGGCACAGCGCGTCCGCCCTGCGGGTGGTCTCCGGGAGACGGTAGGCGGGGGTCAGCGCGAGGGTGTGCGCACAGGCGTCGTCCAGCGTCACCCGGTGGCCGACGGAGACGAAGACGGGCTTGACGTCGTCCCGGGTGCGCAGAGCGCGGCCGACCTCCTCGGACCCGGCGATCAGCGGCGAGGTGCTCCCGCGCGGGGTGTCCGGGTCGTCGTAGGTGAAGGCGAACGGGTTCTTGGCGACGCCGATCGTGGGCAGGCCGGTCAGGACGCCGAGGTGGCTGGCGAGGCCGAAGCGGCGGGGGTGGGCGAGTCCATAGCCGTCGCAGACCACCAGGCCGGGCGGGCAGGGCAGGGCGGCGAGGGCGGCGAGGACCGCGGGGATCTCACGAAAGGCCAGCAGCCCCGGTACGTAGGGGAAGGAGACCCGCCCCACGGCCGTGGCCTGCGCGACGGCCTCCAGACTCGACGCGTCCAGCACGACCGCCGCGGCCGCGACGACGTCCCGCTCGTCGTCGTAGGCGACGTCGACCCCCGTCACCGTGCCCGTCCCGGGCGGCGGTCCGGGTTCGCCGAGGATCACGCGCTCGCGCAGTTCGTCCTGGACGGCGCGGGCCTGTTCCTCGGTGGCGGGCCAGTCCTCGGGGATGCGTACGGTCGTCATGGTGCCCTGAGCCTACGGGCTGCCCGGCGGCCGGACGGGTGACCGGGGGTAGGCTCCCGCTCATGTTCGTGCTGGAGCTGACGTACACCGCCCCGCTGGAAGCCGTCGACGCCGTGCTGGAGGAGCACGTCGGCTGGCTCGACGAGCAGTACCGGCAGGGGGTGTTCCTCGCGTCCGGGCGCAAGAGCCCCCGCGACGGCGGGGTGATCATCGCCGTCGCGGGGGATCGCGCGCGGATCGAGGCGATCACCGCCGAGGACCCGTTCGTCACCGCGGGCGTGTGCGCCTACCGCGTCACCGAGTTCACGGCGACGAAGACGGCACCCGCGCTGGAGGCCTACCGGGAGACCCTCTGAGGCGTCCGCCTCACTTGCCCAGTGCGCGCTGCAACTGGCTCTTGTTCATGCTGGAACGGCCTTCGACGCCCTTGCGCTTGGCCTCCTGGTACAGCTGGTCGTAGGTGGGCCCCTGGGAGCCCTGGCCCGACCGCTGACCGCCCCGCTTGCCGGAGGACATGTCCTGGGTGGAGGTGCGGCTGGCCGTCTTCGACTCGCCGGAGCGGGCGCGTTCCTTGTTCACCGTCCGTGCGGCGATCTCCTTGGCGCGGCCGGTGCTCTCGCCCCGGTCCTTCGCGCTTTCCTTGATGTGCTCGTACTGGCGCTCCCGTTTGGAGCTCGAACCGCGTGGCATTCTCGCTCACTTCCTTTCACGATCAGTGAACGAGTACCCACCCTGCCAACGATCAGGGCACCCCGCATGCTCAGTGCTCCAGGCGGGCAACCCGGCCCTTCTCGCCCGCGGCCCAGCAGCCGTGGTCCGGGGTGCAGTCGACGGTGTCGTAGGAGCCCGTGTCGACGGTCCGCCAGGTACGTCCGGCGTCCGTGGTGAGGTCGGTGCCGGTGGGGCCGACGGCCAGAGCGGCGGTGCGGCTGTGCGGGAGCCAGGCGACGCCGGAGCGGTAGGCGGGCGGGGAGGTGGCGGCCGGGCGCCAGGTGCGGCCGCCGTCGGAGGTGCGCGCGGCGGCGCGCGGTGAGCTCTGGTCGGGTCGGAAGTCGCCGCCGACGGCGAGACCGCGGGCGCGGTCGCGGAAGGCGAGCGCGAAGACACCGCGGGCCGGATCGCCCGCCGGGAGGGGAGCCTCGGCGGCCGTCCAGGTCCGTCCCCGGTCGGCGGAGTGCAGCACACGCGCGCGCGCCGCCCCGCCGGTGGCGAGCCAGACGTCCCTCGGCCCGGACGTGACCAGGCACTGGCCGCTCGCCGCGAATCCGGCCTCCCCCTCCTGCGCGGCCGGCATGCCCCGGTCCGGCACCATCTTCCAGGTCCGGCCGCCGTCGCCGGTCGACAGGATGCGGAACTTGCCGTTCACCGGGTCGCTCATCGCGAGGCCGTGGCGGTGGTCGAAGAAGGCGAGGCAGTCGTAGAAGGCCTTCGGGTCGGTGTTGCGGAAGGACTCCGTCCAGGTCGCTCCGCCGTCGTCGGTGCGGTAGACGCGGGACGCCTCGCCCTCGCCGATGGCCAGGACCACGGCCCGGCGCGCGTCGAACGCCTCGACGTCCCGGAACTGCAACTCCCCCGCGCCGGGGGGCGAGACGTTCCGCCAGGTCGCTCCGCCGTCGGTGGTGCGCAGCACGGTGCCCCCACTCCCGGCGACCCAGGCGGTGTTCCGGCTGACCGCCGCGAGACCCCGGAAACGTGCCTCCGGAGCACCGGTGTCCTTGAGTTCCCAGTGCGGCGCCCGGCGCTCCGGCTCGTGCGCCTGCGCCGGTACGGCGGTCAGGGCCGCCAGTGCCGCGGCGCAGGCCGCCATCGCGGTCGCCCTGCCCCGAGTTCGTCCCGTGCGTCGCGTGCTCCCCATGCGCCTCATGGCCGGGGAAGCTAGCCCACCGCCCGGGTGCCGTCCAGACGGCCTCACGGCTGCTCCGGATGGTGTGGCGGGTGCCACACGTGCCCTCCCCGGCGCACGAGGAGAGCCACGTCACTCCCGTGCATGAACACGGTGACAGAGGTCACTCGCACTTCGTGTGCACGGATTGGCTGATTCCGTCGTCTCTTCCAGTGCCCGGCCTCATCCGCCCGGACGTGTCCGTCCAGCCGTCACAAGGGAGCAAGGCGTTGTCCATCGTCATCGAGCAGCCCGTGGAGGCCCGCCTCGTCGCCGCCGCGCCGCGTATGCCGAGCATTCCCGCGACGCTGCACTACGACCGGCGTGATCCTTTCGCCGTCCGCATGACCTTCCCCGCCCCGGCCACGCTGGAGGGCGTCGAGGTCTGCTGGACCTTCTCCCGTGAGCTGCTCGCCGCGGGCCAGAGCAGCGCCGAGGGGCACGGCGACGTACGCGTGCGGCCCTACGGTTACGACCGCACGGTACTGGAGTTCCACGCCCCCGAGGGCACCGCCGTGGTCCACGTCCGTTCGAGCGAGATCCGCCGGTTCCTGGAGGCCACGAGCGAACTCGTGCCCGTCGGCCTGGAGCACCTCCAGCTGGACCTGGACCACGGTCTCGCCGAGCTGATACGCGACGCGTGCTGAGCTGACTGGCCCCGCGCCAGGAGGGCGGGGAGCGGGTGCCGGGGCGCGCGCTCAGCCGCCTGCCGTCGGTGCGGGGGCGGACCCGGTCGTCGTGGTCACCGCCGTACTCACCTCGCGGACCACCCTCCGCGGCCCGGGCCCCGCCGCCCCGGCGCGTTCGAGCAGGTCCTCCAGCCGCCGCGCGTGGACGCGCACCTCCCGGTCCGGCAGCAGCCCCGCCGCGGCGGCGAGTGCGACGACCGCCGCGTCCCGCCCGGAGACCTCGGCGACCTCGCCCCGCAGGACGTCCCGCACCTCCTCCCGCAGCGCCTCCACGACGGCGAGCCGCTCCAGCGCGTACTCCACGGAGGGGAACATGCCGAGCACCCGGCGCTTGTCCGCCCGCAGGTACCCCTCGGCCACCAGTTGTTCCCGCGCGGCGTCGAAGGTCACCCGCGCCCGCAGCTTCACCCAGGTCCGCCAGGAGTGCGGGCACGACTCGCGCACGAGGTCCAGCAGCCCGTCGAGGACCGCGTCACCCGCGCTCGCGTCCAGGTCGACCGGCGTGGCGATGCCGTCCTCGTCGGTGAGCAGACCGCGCTGGGCCAGTTCGACGAGGGCGCCGGCCCGCACCAGGTCCGGCCGGTGGGCGGTGCCGCCGGCCGCGGGACGCGCGGCGTCCCAGGCCAGCAGACAGAGCCGGGCCGGCAGCGTGAGCGGGCCGTTGGGCACGGGGCCTCCTGGGGAGCGGGGAGATCGGGTCGCACGTTAATCCGTTGACAGGCTCAGAGCGCCTTCCTACGGTGTAACGCGTCCCTGTTGCCGCCGATTGGAGAAGGACGTTGCTCGTCTGAGGTCCTGAGACACCGCGTCACACCCCACGGGTGTGCGCTGCGTGCGACCTCGGCGTTCGAGCCGTCCTCCGGTGCGGGGCATTTCTCATGCCCGGGATGTGCCATGGAGCCTCCTCCCCTGGTCGCAGGTGTCTCGACACGCGTTTGCCCCTGACCGCTTCGAGCAACCGCGAGTGAGGCCCCCATGTCTGGTTCCGTCACCGTCACATCCCTCTCGTTCACCTGGCCCGACGGCAGCCCCGTCTTCGAAGGGCTGGACGTCGCGTTCGGCCCCGGCCGCACCGGCCTGGTCGGTGTGAACGGGTCGGGAAAATCGACCCTGCTGAAGCTGATCGCCGGTGAACTCGCACCGGCCGACGGCACCGTCCGGGTGGCCGGCGAGGTCGGATACCTCCCGCAGAACATCACGCTCGACACCACCCTGCGCGTCGACGAGGCGCTCGGCATCGCCGGCCGGCGCGCCGCACTGCACGCCATCGAGGCGGGTGACGTCCGCGAGGCGCACTTCGAGACCGTCGGCGACGACTGGGACGTCGAGGAGCGCGCCCTCGCCACCCTCGGCGAACTCGGCCTGGGGCACGTCGATCTGGACCGCACCATCGGTGAGGTGTCGGGCGGCGAGTCCGTCCTGCTGCGCCTGGCAGCACTGCTGCTGGGCCGCCCCGACGTGCTGCTGCTGGACGAACCGACCAACAACCTCGACCTGTACGCCCGCAGACGGCTGTACGCGGCCGTCCAGTCCTGGCCGGGCGTGCTGATCGTCGTCAGCCACGACCGTGAACTGCTGGACCTGGTCGGCCAGATCGCCGATCTGCGCGCCGGGGAGATCACCTGGTACGGCGGCACCTACTCCGACTACCAGGAGGCCCTGGAGGTCGAACAGGAGGCGGCCGAGCGCATGGCGCGCGTCGCCGAGTCGGACTTCCGCAAGCAGAAGCGCGAACTGGCCGACGCCCAGGTCAAGCTGGCCCGCCGGAAGCGGTACGGGCAGAAGATGTGGGACCAGAAGCGCGAGCCCAAGATCGTCATGGGGGCGCGCAAGCGCGCCGCGCAGGAGTCCGCGGGCAAGCACCGGATCATGCACGAGGAGAAGCTCGCCGAGGCCAGGGAGCGGCTCGACGAGGCCGTGGAGGCCGTACGGGACGACGACGAGATCCGCGTCGACCTGCCGTACACGGCCGTGCCACCGGGGCGTACGGTCCTCACCCTCCAGGATCTCGGGCTTCGGTACGGCGCCCGGGTGCGGGGCGGCTTCGAGCTGCGCGGGCCGGAGCGGGTGGCGTTGATCGGGCGCAACGGCGCGGGCAAGACGACCCTGCTGCGCACGATCACCGGCGAGCTCGCCCCGGAGTCGGGCGAGGTGCGGGCGCACGTTCCGCTGCGGTTCCTGCCGCAGCGGCTCGACGTCCTCGACGGGGAGCGGACCGTCGCCGAGAACGTGGCCCGGTTCGCGCCGGGCGCCACCAACAACCGGATCAGGGCGCGGCTGGCGCGCTTCCTGTTCCGGGGCGCCCGTGCCGACCAGAAGGCGGCGACGCTGTCCGGCGGCGAACGCTTCCGGGCCGCGCTGGCGGCGCTGATGCTGGCGGAGCCCGCACCGCAGCTGCTCATGCTGGACGAGCCGACCAACAACCTCGACATGGCGAGCGTCCGGCAGCTCACCACCGCCCTGGAGTCGTACGAGGGGGCGCTGCTCGTGGCCAGTCACGACCTGCCCTTCCTGGAGTCGATCGGCATCACCCGCTGGCTGCTGATGGAGGAGGGAGAACTAAAAGAAATCACGCCAGAGGCTGTCGGGTTTTCCTCCTAGCGTCGATGGCATGACCGACGCCACGCACGATGCCATCACCCTGACCGGAGCACGCGAGAACAACCTCAAGGACGTCACCCTGCGCATCCCGAAAGGCCGGCTGACCGTGTTCACCGGCGTTTCGGGGTCGGGGAAGTCGTCCGTGGTCTTCGACACGATCGCCGTGGAGTCGCAGCGCCAGCTGAACGAGACGTATCCGTGGTTCGTCCGCAACCGGCTGCCCAAGTTCGAGCGGCCGCACGCGGACGGCCTGGAGCACCTCACGCCGGCGATCGTCGTGGACCAGCGGCAGATCGGCGGCCACTCCCGGTCGACCGTGGGCACCATGACGGACGTCTACTCGGTGATCCGGGTGCTGTTCTCCCGGCACGGCAGCCCCAGCGCCGGGACCGCGACGGCGTACTCGTTCAACGACCCCGCGGGCATGTGCCCCGAGTGCGACGGCCTCGGCCGTACGGTACGTCCTGACTGGGACCGCATCCTCGACCCGGACCGCTCTCTCGCGGACGGGGCGGTGCGCTTCCCGCCGTTCGCGGCCGGGACCTGGCAGGGGCAGGCGTACACGAACAGCGACGACCTCGACCCGCACAAGCCGGTGGGCCGGTTCACCCCCGCCGAGCGCGAGTTCCTGATGCGCGGACGGCCCGGCAGCAAGGTCACCGTCAACGGCACCGGCGGCACCTGGACCACCGAGTACGAGGGGCTGGCCGTCCGTTTCGAACGGCTGTACCTGAAGCGGGACCTGTCGGCCATGAGCGGAAAGACCCGGGACCTGGTCCGGGAGTTCACGGTGCAGGGCACCTGCCCGGACTGCCGGGGAGCACGTCTGAACGCGGCGGCGCTCGCGACCCGGATCAACGGCCGGTCGATCGCCGACTGCACCCGCATGCAGGTCGCGGACCTGATCGCCGTGCTCAAGGAGATCGACGACCCGGTGGCCGCCCCGATCGCCTCGGCCGCCGTCGCGGCGCTGGAGCGCATCGAGGCGATCGGTCTCGGCTACCTCAGCCTCGACCGGGAGACGGCCACGCTCAGCGGCGGGGAGGGGCAGCGGCTGAAGACGGTGCGGCACCTCGGCTCCAGCCTGACCGGGATGACATACATCTTCGACGAGCCGAGCGTCGGACTGCACCCGCGTGACGTGGGCCGCCTCGGAGAGCTGCTGCTGCGACTGCGCGACAAGGGCAACACCGTGCTGGTCGTCGAGCACGACCCGGACGTGATCGCGCTGGCCGACCACGTCGTCGACATGGGGCCGGGGGCCGGCACCGGGGGCGGCACTGTGGTGTTCGAGGGAACGCCGCGGGAACTGGCCGCGTCGGGCACGCTCACCGGGCGCTGCCTGCGCACCCGTACGGCGGTCAAGGACGAGGTGCGGCAGCCGACCGGTGAGCTGTGGGTCAAGGACGCCGACCGGCACAACCTGCGGAACCTGACCGTACGGTTCCCGGCCGGTGTGCTCACGGCGGTGACGGGGGTCGCCGGGTCCGGCAAGAGCACGCTGGTCGGGGAGTTCATCGCCGCGCACGACGAGGCCGTGGTCGTCGACCAGTCGGCGATCGGCATCTCGGGCCGCTCCACCCCGGCGACGTACCTGGGGATCATGGACACGGTCCGGAAGGTCTTCGCCCGGGAGACGGGGACCGAAGCGGGCCTGTTCAGCTTCAACTCCACCGGGGCCTGCGGCACCTGCGGGGGGCGGGGCGTCATCTACACCGACCTCGCCTTCATGGACCCGGTGACGACGACCTGCCACGACTGCGAGGGGCGGCGTTTCAAGGAGGAGGTGCTGCGGCTGACGGTGAAAGGCAGTTCCGTCGCCGACGTCCTGGAGATGACGGCCGAGCAGGCGCTCGGCTTCTTCGACGACACGGGCGTACGGCGCCGGCTGCGCGCCCTGCGGGACGTCGGCCTCGCCTATCTGACGCTCGGCCGGCCGCTCTCCACGCTCTCGGGCGGTGAGCGGCAGCGCATCAAGCTGGCCACGCGCCTGCACCGCACGGGCGCGGTCTATGTGCTCGACGAACCGACGACCGGTCTGCACATGGCGGACACCGAGGGCCTCGTCGCCCTGCTGGACCGGCTGGTCGGCGCGGGCAACACGGTCGTGGTCGTCGAACACGACCTCGACGTGGTCGCCCGGGCCGACTGGGTGATCGACCTCGGCCCGGACGGCGGCCGGGACGGCGGCGAGATCGTCTTCGAGGGAACACCACGCCGGCTTCTGGAGACGGCGGGGTCGTTCACCGGGGAGCATCTGCGGCGAGCGGTCCGGGCGGACGTCATCGCGCCGGCGTGAGCTCCCCGGTGAGCGGCACGTCCGGGTGAGCGCTGTTGCTGACGACGGCGAGGCGGGGGCCGCGGGGACCGTGGTGCCACTGCCCGCCGACCAGTGGAAGGAGAGCGATGTTGGGCGCCGGTCCCCGGGTCCAGTCGAGGCGCCCGGCGACGGTGTCGAGTCGGGTGCCGGCGAGGGCCTGCGCGACGGACGCCCGGTCGGTGGGGTCGTCCGCGGCGGTCAGGGCGTGGTGGGCCGTCTCCAGGAGGGCGTGGGCCAGGCCCAGCGGCTGGAGCCACGCCGCACCGGTGTCCTGCCGGTAGGCGCGGGCGAGTTCGGCGCACGTGGTGCCGTCCAGGCCGGAGCGGTAGGGGTGACCGGGGCTCCAGTAGACCAGGGTGGCCACACGGGCGTCGGCCAGTTCGCCGTGCACGCCGGGGGCGCGGGTGGTGTGGGTGTGCGGGTAGGTCAGCCAGCGCGAGCAGGTGATCAGCCGTGGACGCAGCCCTGCCTCGCGGGCCTGGCGGTGGAAGAGGGCGAGGTCGGCGGCGGTGGCGGCGCTGGTGACCAGGTCGGCGCCGTGCTCCCGCATCCGCCTGACCTGAGCCCGGAAGCCGTCGGCCGGTTCGCCGTAGGCGCCGAGGTCGATCAGGGCGTGCCCGCGCGGAGACGTCACAGGGGCGAAGCCATAGCGGTCGTGGCGCAGCAGATCGCCTTGGAGGTCGTCGTTCCAGAGGCATCCGACGGCGCCCCCGCCGGCCCGCTCCCACAGGTCCGCGAAGACGGCGGCGATGTCGTCCAGCCCCCACGCGAAGTGGTAGGTCCACCGGAAGCGGTGCCCGGGTCCGGCGCCGCGCGTGTGGACGTACGCCTGCCAGGGGAAGGTGGTCGACACACAGGGGACCCGGATCTCCTCGCAGGCCGCGGTGACGGCGGGCAGGACCCGCGTCCCGGCCATCGTGAGCACGATGTGCGCGCCGTCGTCCCCGGCCAGGTCCCGCACGGCCCGCTGGGCCGCGTCGGGGTCCGAGCGGCTGTCGCGCACGACGACGGTCACGTCGTGGCGGCGCGCGCCGTGGCGGACGTGCGCGAGGCGGGGTGCGAGTCTGCGCAGCACGTACGACAGCGGTGACCCGAGAGGGGCCAGTCGACCCGTCAGAGGCGCTACCACGCCCACGCACAGGGAAGAAGACGACATGACGGCCCCTCTCCGGGCTGTACCGGTGTTGCTGCTCAGTGGCCGGAGCGGTCCGCGGTGACGCAGGTGGTCCTGCTGAACACCGCCACGGTCTCGTTGCCGCAGTTGTTGCTGTGGCCCGAGGCGTTCCGGGCGAAGAGGAGGTTGGACAGAACGCCGCCGCTGGGGCCCGCCTGGTCGCCGCCGCCCCTGCCGTCGTCCTCGGTCGCACAGGTGCGCTCCTTGAACAGCGCCACCTTGCCCGTGCCGCAGAGGTTGGCGTGGCCGGAGGAGTTCCTGCCGGAGAGGTTCGACAGCACCCCGCCCGCCCCCGCGTCGCCGTCTCCGGCCTGGGCCGTGGCCATGCCGACCGGAACAGCCATGAGCATTCCCGCGATCGTGGCCACTACCGCGATACGCCGCGTGCCGTACATGTGTCTGGGTTTCCTTCCGTCGGGTGGGTGCCGGCCGTACCGGCCGGGAGCACTACGCCTAACGAGGGGCCGGGAGATCGACACGGGCCCGGCGCGGTGAATCATCTGCAAGACGGTTGATCGGGTACTCCGACGGGATACCGACGGCGCGGGCGTTGACGCGTCACCGAACCGTTCTGCGCACCGATGGGGTGGTTTGACCGCCCACAGGCCGACGCGCGCGCGGGCCACCGGCGAGGGGGGATCGGCATGGCCGAGGGCACGGTTCTGGTGGCGGTGGCGGAGCGTCCGGAGGACGGGGGCGCCGCCGCGGGACAGTTGACGCGCATCGCGGAGGGGATCCGGGCGCGCGATTCACAGGTCCGCTGGGTGGTGAGCGTCGCCGATGCCGAGACGGTACTCAGGACGGAGGCCGGTCTGGCCGCCGCGGTGGTCGCCTGGGACCTGTGCCAGGAGATGCAC
The DNA here is from genome assembly GCF_040303285.1 of Streptomyces sp. NPDC096046. NCBI lineage: Bacteria > Bacillati > Actinomycetota > Actinomycetes > Kitasatosporales > Streptomycetaceae > Streptomyces > Streptomyces sp. NPDC096046. The sequence goes on from NZ_JBEOSZ010000026.1 coordinate 105,750, forward strand.
GACCGTCTGCGCGAGGCCCGCCTGGTCGAACTGCTGGACACCGCCTTCCAGCAGGCCCTGCTCCCACACGCCCCTCCCGGAGGCGCCAGCGTCGGGACGGCCCGCCCGGGCAGCACCCCCTGCCCGCCCGGCCCCTTCGCCGCCCTCCTTCCCTCCGCCCCTCCCCCCGGGGCTGTCCTCTCCTCGATTCGCCCTGCATGATGGTCGGCCGACGCCCGATGGGTTCCGGTCGACCCCGGAGGCTCCCGTCGGTGCGGTCCCGACACGTCCCACCCGATACGGAGTCCCGCTCGTGCCCAGCAAGAAGGCCCTCGTCCGCCGCCCCAGCCCGCGTCTCGCCGAAGGGCTGGTGACGCACATCGAGCGGGAGCAGGTCGACGCCGACCTGGCCGTCGCGCAGTGGGAGGCGTACGTGGAGGCCCTGCGCACGCACGGCTGGGAGACCATCGAGGTGGATCCGGCCGACGACTGCCCGGACTCGGTGTTCGTCGAGGACACGGTCGTGATGTACCGCAACGTGGCGCTGATCGCCCGCCCGGGCGCCGACTCACGTCGTGCGGAGACCGCCGGGGTCGAGGAGGCCGTGGCCGGTCTGGGCTGTTCGGTGAACTGGATCTGGGAGCCGGGCACGCTGGAGGGCGGAGACGTCCTGAAGATCGGCGACACGGTCTACGTGGGCCGGGGCGGCCGCACCAACGCGGCCGGTGTCCAGCAGCTGCGCGCCGCGTTCGAGCCGCTCGGCGCGCGGGTCGTCGCCGTACCGGTGAGCAAGGTGCTGCACCTGAAGTCGGCGGTCACGGCACTGCCGGACGGTACGGTCATCGGGCACATCCCGAGCACGGACGCGCCGTCGCTGTTCGCGCGTTTCCTGCCGGTTCCCGAGGAAGCCGGGGCGCATGTCGTGCTGCTCGGCGGCGCCAAGCTGCTGATGGCGGCGAGTGCGCCGAAGACCGCCGAGTTGCTGACCGACCTCGGGTACGAACCGGTCGTGGTGGACATCAGCGAGTTCGAGAAGCTCGAGGGTTGTGTGACGTGCCTCTCGGTGCGGCTGCGGGAGCTGTACTCCTGACCGGCGGCGCACCTCATCGCGCAGCGTCTCGACCTGCGTCTCCGTGGCGTCGACCGGCGAACGGGTGACCCCGCTGATCAGCTGGCTTTACAGCACTCTGAACCTACGGCATCGTAACCTACGGATACGTAGCCTACGATGCCGTAGGTTCAATGATCACCGCTCGTACGCTTGTCCCCTGGAGAGTCCATGACGATCACCACTCCCCACCTCGGCAGCCCTGCCGGCGCCTGGACCGACGCTCAGCTGCTGTACGCCCTGGAGGAAGTGGTCGAGCAGGAGCTCAACCGGCATCTGAAGGTCGCCAAGGACTGGATGCCGCACGAGTACGTTCCGTGGAGCGACGGGCGCAACTTCCCCGGGCTCTTCGAGGACGGCGAGGCCTGGGAGAAGGAGCAGTCCAAGGTCACCGAGATCGGGCGCATCGCGCTCGTCGTCAACCTTCTGACCGAGGACAACCTGCCCAGCTACCACCACGAGATCGCCTCGCTGTTCGGCCGCGACGGCGCCTGGGGCACCTGGGTGCACCGCTGGACCGCCGAGGAGGGCCGGCACGGCATCGTGATGCGCGACTACCTGCTCACCTCGCGCGCGGTGGACCCGGACAAGCTGGAGCAGTTCCGCATGGTCCACATGGCCGAGGGCTTCGAGTCGGACAACCGGCACTCGATGCTGCACTCGGTCGCCTACGTCGCCTTCCAGGAGCTCGCGACCCGCGTCTCGCACCGCAACACCGGCCATCAGTCCGGGGACCCCGTCTGCGACCGCATGCTGGCGCGCATCGCCACCGACGAGAACCTGCACATGGTCTTCTACCGGAACCTGCTGAAGGCGGCCTTCGAGCTGGCGCCCGACCTGACGATGCAGGCGGTGCGCGATGTCATCGTGAACTTCCGGATGCCCGGCCACGGCATGCCCGGCTTCGAGCGGGCCGCCGCACAGATGGCGATCGGCGAGATCTACAACATGCGCATCCACCACGACGACGTGCTCCAGCCCGTGCTGCGCTTCCTGAAGATCATGGAGCTCGACGGCCTGGGTCCCGAGGGCCGCAAGGCGCAGGAGGAGCTCGGCCTGTTCCTGGGCGGTCTGGACTCCGAGGCGTCGAAGTTCGACGAGAAGCTGGCCGCCCGCAAGGCACGCATGGCGGCCCGCGCCGGCGCCTGACGCCGCCGAGCCCACGGCCGCAGGGCCCCGGCCGCCACGAGCGGCCGGGGCCCTGCGCGCTGCCGGGCGGTCCTCGGCGCGATGGCCAGGTCCGGGCGGGACAGGCCTGTTCCGGGCGGGACAGGCCTGTTCCTGGGCGTCCCGGCTACCAGGACATCCGCCGCAGTTCCAGCCGCTCCTTCTCCGACAGGCCGCCCCAGACGCCGAAGCGCTCGTCGTTGTCCAGCGCGTACTCGAGGCAGGCCGTGCGGATCGGGCACATACCGCAGATCCGCTTCGCCTCCCGCACCGAGCTGCCCGGCTCGGGGAAGAAGAAGTCCGCTCCCGTCTGCGCGCACAACGCCTCCTGCTGCCAGGTGGGCCGGGGTGAGGTGATCGTGTCGATGTGCATGTCCGGAAGCGTCGTGGGCGGCGAAAAACATCCGATCAACGCGGGATCAACACGGCGTTCAGGGGCCTTTGGCCGCTTCGGCGGTCGCCCCCCGGAGGGGCCTGCGCACGGGCGCACGCACACACGGGACACCTGGCCCGGCGGAGCCTGGGCGGCGGTCGCCGCCGGGCGGCCAGACTCGGCGGTGCGGAGAACGGGACCCTGTGCGAGGAGTGGACCATGCTCACCACCCGTTACGTCACCGGCGCTCCGAACCAGATCGATCTAGTGCCGCGGCAGGCAACGTTTGCCCGTCAAGGAGCGGCGTCCGGTGCGTGCTCTCGGCGTGCCGGGTGCAAGCCCTCGTACTGGGTGTACT
>NZ_JBEOSZ010000027.1:0-106605 GCF_040303285.1 Streptomyces sp. NPDC096046
CCGTGAGCACCCGCGGAGCGGGTATCCCAGCGCTGGCGCGCTGGGAAGCGGAATTCGCTTCGCGAATTCAAAAAAGGCGCTACGCGCCTTTCCGCTAAACCCGCTCCGCGTGTTTAGCAATTCCCGCTGCGCGGGAATTCGGATTTCCGCTGCGCTCCAATCCTGAACCCGGTCCGCTGCGCTCCCCGGGGGGCGTCCGCTGCGCTCCCGCCCAACCGGCTTCGCCGGGCACCTAGGTGAGGGTGCATCACGTCTCGGCCTGTGTAGCAACTGGGATCCTGGCCCACCACCCCGCAAGGTCGGCCCTGGGGTGCTTCCCCCGCCGAAAACTTTGGACGGATCCGCAGAACGGGCCCTACCCCTCCCCGAACTGATGCCCCCTCAGGATGCTTCAAAACGGGCGCCAGACCAACTCTGGAATCAGCCGCCATGGCCCCTGCATCAAATGATGCAGCATGTACCTTTGGCAGATCCAGTCCACACCCCTAGACCATGCTGCATCACTTGACGTGCTGTGTAGAGACTGGGATCCCACCGCACCACCCCAGGAGCTGAACGGAATCCCCTCTCTGGTCACCGCTGGCGCTCGATGTGGGTCCTTTCACCAAACTACCGTCTCGGAACTGCCTGAGTAGACGTCAGAGGTAGTAAAAGTGCATGATGCCAACTAACTAGAATAGTATACAAACCCTAAAACGCTCCAAGTAGTGCATCAGCGTTACCCAATCAGGTGATGCTCGACCGTAACGCGATTTCGCCACCCCGGCGGGGGCACCCCCAGAGCGCAGTAGGGGGCGCAAGCCACCGAACACTGGACTCGGTAAGGCGTGAGAAAGGGCGCTGATGACAGTTAAGCGAGCTCTGGCTCTTGCGGCCGTTACGGCCATGATGGCCGGTATGGCCGGTATGGCCGGTGGGCAGACGGCTGATGCTGCTGGCTCGGCCGCGCAAGGCAGTCAATCATTCACCACGCCCGGCAGGCACTTCTATACCGTGCCTAACGGTGTGCACTCGCTGACGGTTTCCGCCTGGGGAGGCGGAGGCGGCGGCGGGGGCGGGGCTGGCGGCCAGGGCGGAGGCGGAGGCGGTGGAGGCGGCAACGGCAGCGGTGTAGGCCGCGGCGACGGTGGCGGCGGAGGCGGCGCGGGCGGGGGCGGCGGAGGTGCCGGCGGGGGCGGCGGGGCCTCAGGTGGCTTCGTGTCCTGCCAGGTGTCCGTGATGCCGGGACAACAACTCGAAGTTGTCGTCGGCCAAGGCGGGACCGGCGGCAATGGCGCTCACGCCGCATGGCCCGGAGGAGCCGGCAAGGGCGGACAATCAACCTTCGGCGGCGGCACAAACGGCGGGCGCGGCCACGGAAACGACCCAGGCGAAGAAGGGGCGCGTGGTGAGGCGAGCACAGTGACCCCCAGTGGCGGACCTGGGGGGCTACTAGTTGTAGCAAGCGGTGGTAACCAGGGCACCGGTGGAACACCTACCGGCTGGGGTGGCCATGCCGGCGAGGGCGGCTATAGCGGCACCAACGATTCCCATGGATCGGGTGGAGCAGCGGGCAGCGGCGGAAAGTCCGAGAGCATGCCTGGCCAAGGAGGTCGAACCCCGAGTGCGGGCGGTTGCCCGGGTGGTTTTCAGCAAGACCAGGGCACCTCTCCCGGAGCCGCGGGTACTCGCGGCTCTGATGGGCACGGCGGGGAAAAGGGCGGCGTGACGGGGCAGTCCGGCTCGCTTCGTGCCCAGGGTGGCTACGGCGGCGCGGGCGGTGATTCGGGAACGGGCGGAGCCGGCGGAACCGGGCCCGAAAACAACGGAGTCACGTACGGCGGCGGCGGTACCGGAGGCGACGGCGGCCGTGGGGGTCACGGCGGTAACGGCGGTCACGGCGGTGTCACGCTCCGGAGCTCAGGCGAACGTTATGGAACCGATGGCCAGCCCGGAAGTGCGGACGGCACAGCAAGCGCCGCCGGCAAGAACGGACAACCGGGCGCCGTGATCATCACACCCAGCAGCACCTGAGCAGCACCACCCGACACGAGGGCCGCCGCGGTAACCAGCGACGGCCCTCACCTCCATGCCCCTCGGGCTCACGCTCATGCCTTCTGAACCGCGCAGGAGGAGGAAGAAGGGACGGCGACTGAGCTGTCTGACTCGGGGATGGAAACCCGGGCCGCGCATGTGGACCCGTGCCTGCCGGTTGGGTGCCACTCCCTCCCAGCAAGGAAAATACTCTCTAATTCGCCACCCGAGATCAATTCAGAAAGGCCAAAGAATAGGCCACTTCTTGTCTTCCTTTTCTACTTGAATAAGCTTCCGTAATTCCCTTTGCCGGGGTAGGCGGGCCGGGGCGTGGTGCCGGTCGCCGCTTCCGGCGGCGCGCAGCGCTGTCGGTGCCCGGCTCCGCGCATCGGCAAGGGGGCTCTGCCCCCGCAGCACGCGAGGGGCGCACAGCGCTCGCAGGGGCCGCGCAGCGAGGGCGGGAGCGCAGCGGACGCCCGGTGCCCCTGCCGCGTGGCAGACGGCGGCCGGTGCCGCGCCCCGGCCCACCCACCCCGCAAAAGGGACTGTCGCTGCGCCCTGCCGCCGTGCCGTGCCCTGACAAGCTGAGCTGAAGCGGTCCGCGGATCGCTGTGTGTAGCTGGTCATACGGCGATCTGGTGTGGGGTGCGGGTTTAGTAGCTGTTGTCTTTTCGATCTTGAGCAGTGGCAGTCGAACACGGGTTCCCGGTCGGGTGATCTTGCCGTGGCGGGGGCATGAGGAAGGGACCTCCTGAACAGCTCGTGGGTGTCGAATCCATAGAGCAACAGGAGGCCCCGGTGCCGCAGTCTTCCGTGTCGTTGGCCGGGCAGTCCAACTCGGCCGCTCCATCGTGTGATTGTCTCGCGCACGTGTACGGCAACGCGGCTGACCGGCCCGGGCGGCAGCGCCGGTACCCGTCGGACATGACGGACGCGGAGTGGGCTGAGGCCAGGCCGCTGCTGCCGGTGCCGGGCTGGATGCGCGGGCGGGGCGGCCGGCCGGAAGGGTATTGCCACCGCGCGCTGCTGGACGCGGTCCGGTATCTCGTGGACAACGGGATCAAGTGGCGGGCGATGCCGGCCGACTTCCCGCCGTGGGACCGGGTGTATGCCTTCTTCCGCCGCTGGCGCGACCACGCCCTGGTCAAGGAGTTCCATGACCGGCTGCGCGCGCAGGTCCGTGAGCGCCTGGGCCGGGACGCGGAGCCGACGGCGGGCGTGATCGACTCGCAGTCGGTCAAGGCGGACGCCGTCGTCGGATCGGACAGCCGTGGCTTCGACGGCGGCAAGCTGATCAACGGGCGCAAGCGGCACGTCGTGGTCGACACCCTCGGTCTGCTGCTCGGCGTCATGGTCACCGCTGCGGATGTCGGCGACCGCACCGCCGCCCAGGTGCTGCTGCACCAAGTCGCCGAGGCACACCATCGCCTGGCTCTCGTCTGGGCCGACGGCGGCTACACCGGCAGCCTCGTCGAGCACTGCCTGGCCGCGTTCGCCCTGGTCCTGGCGATCGTCAAGCGCAGCGACGACATGCGTGGCTTCGTGGTGCTGCCCAAGCGGTGGATCGTCGAGCGTCTCTTCGCCCACCTGATGCGAAGTCGCCGCCTGGCACGCGACTTCGAACGCCGCACCACCAGCGCCGAGGCGATGATCTACTGGTCGATGACGCTGCTCATGACCTGCCGCCTGGCCCGTTCACCCCGCGGGCGGGCGTGAACCGGCCCGGTGCCGGCTCGGCCAGCCAGCCGCGCGCGACCAGGCGTTTCGCCTTCGACCTCAGCGCCTCCACCCGCGCCGGAACCACGTCCATACCGAAGGCGGCGGCCATCTCCTGGCAGGTCACCGGCCCCTGCCCGAGCCGGGCACGGTCCGCGAGTACGGTGAGAATGCGCTGGTAGTCCGCCGACCACGCAAGCCCGTCATGCCACACCGGCACCTGCGACTTCGTCTTCGCCGCTTCCGGCATTGGCGATGCCGCCTTGGCCTGTCCGTCGGCGGTCGGTGCTGTCTGGCCGGCCTGGCCGTGGCCATGCCCGGTCTCGTTCTCCGGGGCAAGCACCTCGCCCACCCGCGAGCGAGCGATGGCCCATTCCTTCCAGTCCCGCTCGGCCACGGCCAGTTCGGCCTGGATGCGGTCGGCCTCCTCCCGCAGCTCGTCCACGCGACGGCGAGCGATGAGCTCGCGCTGTTCCAGCAGCCCCACGACCGACGGCATCCATGACCTCCACAGCAGTGGCGACACGACAGACCACCACTCCCACAGGATCGTCGGCCCTACGCCCGACCAGCGAAAACGCCGTCCTCAAGCCCGGAAAGACAACAGCTACTGAAGGGCACGAGCTTGAGCCCATGACTGCCAAAGGGAGTGGCGAAGCGCTTGAGTAGCACTTTGGAGATCACGTGCTGACCAACCACATGGCGATCGGCCTCGGGCCGGAGTTCCTCGATCCGGGCATCGATCTGCTGCGCCGTCACCAGCCACGGATTGGATGATCCCTCTTTCATACGCCCAGTGTGGCAATCAGGTCCGACAGGCGAGACGCATTTTCCGTCTACCCTCAGTGCGTGATCGCCCGACAGCCGTAGTCGGCAACCGTGCGACGCCAAGTTTGTCCTTGATCCACGCTCAGCATCGGATCACCTCCGGCGGCTGGCGAGCGATGTAGCGGACTGCCTGCTCAGGGGGCCGCACGCTGTCCGTCAACGGTCGATCGAACTCATCTGGTCCAGGCCGCTCTCGCGCATGATCTGCCGGACGGTGTCATCCAGAGTGCTGGCCGCGCCGATCACGGTCTCCACGGCGTCGGGCAGCAGGTCCATCTCCCGGTACCAGTCGCACAGATGGTCCTCGGTGACGTGCTTGAGGGGTACTCGGCATCCGGTTTTGTCGCATGCCGGAGCACCGTCTCCTCGAAGGGCACGTGGAGGTAGTAGCACCGTGTGACGCCCTGGTGGGCGCGCACCAGATCGTGGAGCATCGTGCCGTAGCGGGCGGCGCACAGGATGCCTTCGACGACGACGTGGAAGCCGTTGTCCAGGGCGTAGCGGGCCGTGAGGTCGATCAGGCCGATGTTGGCGCCGCCGGGCCGGTCGCGTTCGCGCAGCACAATGCGGCGCAGGTTGTCCTGGGCGACGATGGCGAGGTTGCGCCCGAACTACTCGCGCAGGCCAGCCGCGACGGACGACTTGCCCGAGGCGCTGTTGCCTCGGAGCACGATCAGGCGGGTATCGCTGGTCCCCACGGTGCCGTGCGCGGCCTCAGTCACCCGCGGCTCACCTGGATGCGATTCTCGTGGAAGTGCTCCCAGTCCATGACCAGACGGAAGCGGCGGTGGGCCTCCAGGCGCTCCGCGTCGGCCGGCTCCTCGCCGCGCTGGACACGGGCGTCGCCGGATTTCACGAGTTCCGCGAGAGCGAGCCGGACGTCGTCGACGTCCTGGCCCGTGGCTGCCCCCAGCCGGTCCAAGGAGGTGAGGGTCTCTGCCGGTTCACCCAGATCGTTGACCAGGTGGTCGATGAGGGTGTCGAGGAGCGGGCCGGTGCGCATCGTCCAGCGGATCGCGTCGAGGCGCTCGGTGAGTTCGGGGTCCAAGGGCAGCAGGTCGCCGGGCAGCGGCAGCGCAGCGGGCATCGTCCACCGGATGCCGTCCGGCGTCTCCTCGCGGCGAGCCAGGCCCCACGTCAAGTAGAGCTCGGACAGGTCCCGCACGGTGGTGGGCACCGGGAAGCCGGCGGTCGTCAGCATGGCGCTGAACTGCTCCCAGCGGGCCGCCTCGCATGCCTCGCGGCCCTCCGGCGCGGCCTCGTAGTCCCATTCCTCATCAGGCCAGGAGAAGGTGAGCGCGCCATCGAGGTCGCCGCCGATCATGTCCCAGTGCCCGCCGAAGATCTCTTGCACCAGGTCGTCCAGGGAGCCGGTGAAACCGGGCTGGCACGCCGTCCCGATCAGCATGGTCAGCGGGAAGCCCTGACGGGGCAGGACGTGCTCCCAGCCCGACACCCACCAGTCGTTGTGCATCGCCATGTCCCGGCGCGGCCCGGGAACAGACGCCTTCTCAGTCATCCGCAGCTCTTCCTCGAAACACCTCGATGCTCGCAGCGTACGCAGCGAGACGCGGCAGGTTCTCACAGACGCGCCACCCACGCCTGGTGGTACGGGGCGACGCGCAGCTGCTCGCGGAGGCGACCGCACAGCACTCCGACGCGCGTGCGGCCCTCCAGGACCTGCAGTCCGCTGTCCGCCGGGGCCAGGAGGCGGCGATCGATGAGGAGCGGCGGGCGCAGCCACGTCCCGTGCTCTTCCCAGTACCGGCCGACTTCCGGGGGCCGCACCTTGACCCAGTACACCGGGTCGGCGGCGTAGCTCTCGATGCAGCCGGCGTCGCTCTCGCCGGTCGGCATGGTGGTGAAGGCCGCAGCCGGGATCGTCTCCAGCTCCCAGGTGATGGCGCACAGATCGACGTCTCCGTAGTCGCCCACGAAGTGGCCGTTGTCGCCGTGGTCGAAGAGGAAGTCCCTCAGGACGTCGTCCGGCCATTGCAGGGCGGCCAGTGCCGGGTCGGCGCGGAAGCGGTCGAAGCTGAGGCCGCCGTCTTGGCGGCGGGCCATCAGCGGGCCGAGGTCGTTGAGCTTCATGTCAGGCACCGCTCTCCAGCGCGTACAGCTCGTAGGGGACGGTTCCGGTCTCGGTGTCTCGGTCGGCGGTGCCGATGCGGGTGAACCCGACTTTGGCCAGGACGCGGCCGGAGGCGGGGTTGTCGTTTTGGTACGGCGGGCTGACTCCGCATCCTTCCACTGCCGTCATGCTCTCTGGACGGTGTTGGCGGCGTCCGACCGGGGTGAAGTGCGCTCGCTGTCGTGTGGGCCGTGGCGAGTGGGGGCTGTGCGGCTGCGGAGCGGGTCTGCCGTGGTGAGCAGAGCGTTGATGCGGTGGGCGAATCCGGGGCCGGGCAGGGGCAGTTCGGTATCGGGCTCGCTGAGGTAGCCGGCGGTGACCACGCCGGGGATGTAGGCCATGAGGTTGGTGACCGCGGTGGACTGGGAGCGGACGGTCTGCTTGGACAGGTGGCGCAGGATTCTCAGGATGGTTGTGGTGGAGGTGCTGGTGATGCGGTGGTTGGCCGGGTGCCAGTCCCGTGTGCAGCCGGCGTCGGGCTCTTCGGCGGGTGTGGCGCTCTCGGGTGCGGGCTGGACGTCGTCTGTCTGGCGGTGCCACCAGTCGGCGGTGTCTTCTTCCCCCAGGGCCAGGTGGTGCAGGTACAGGCAGTAGGCGGCGGCGGCCTGCCCGGCGCCGGCCGCGTACTGCCACCAAAAGCGTGCGCCTTCGTCGGTGTCGGTGAGCTGCAGGACACAGGCGAGAACCAGGGCGCTGCGGGGTTCGGGGACCTGGTCGGTGACGAAGTCGGCGATCTGTGTGGGCGGGGTGTGGGTGACGAGGGTTTGGCACAGGCTGCGCAGGTCCTCGGCCGCGCCGTTGGGTGTGCTGGTGTGGGCGGGGTCGCCGGGTGGGGGCGTTCTGGTGGCGGGCGTGGGGACGATGTCGCGGGGCACGGTGCGCTCACGGACCAGGAGAGCTCTGGAGAGGAGGTCGTCGATGCGGGTCACGGGGTGTTCCCTTCGGACGGCGGCGGGCAGGTGACGCTTTCCAGGAAGCGGGTGGCGTGGCGCTCGTTGGAGCGGACGGAGGCCAGCGAGGCACCGAGGAGGGCGGAGACGCGTTCTGGGGAGAATCCGCACAGGCGGCGCAGCACCATGACGTCGAGCTGGTGGGTGGGCAGGCGGCTCATGGCGGTGAACAGTTCCAGGCTTTCGGTGAGCTGGTTGATGCAGTCGGCCGGGTTGGTGAGGGACTGCAGGGCGACCGTGTCGAAGGCGGCTCTGCTCAGCTCGGGCCGGCCGTCCAGGTGGGGGGTTCGGGTCATGACGGTGGCGCGCAGGACGTTCCAGGCGAAGCGGCGGGTGTCGTGGCTGGCGAGGGCGTCGTTCCAGGACAGCCAGAGGATGTCGAAGGTGTCGGACACGGCGGTGTCGCGCTGGTCGTCGTCGAGGAAGACCTGGGCGTAGAGGAGGTAGTCGCCCTCCACCAGTTCGCGGAAGGCTTGGTGGTCCAAGGGGGAAGGGGTGTCGTCGGTGGTCGTCACGGTGGTGCCCTGGGTGCAGCGTTCGACCCACTCGCTGCTCTTGTGCGCCTCGAAGGCGGCCTGGCGCCACAGCCGGTACAGGGGCCAGCTGGGCATGTCCAGTTCGACGGCCAGCAGCAGGACGATTTCCCAGCGCGGATAGAGGCCGACGCCGCGCAACAGTTCGGAGATCTTGGACTTGGCGAAACTGACCCGGCTGCTGAGCTCGCTGAGGGTCAGCCCGCTGGCGAGGTAGGCGCCTCGCATGGGCTCCAGCCACGCCCGGTGCGCGCTGCCGACGGTGGCCCCGATCGGCCCGAGTTTGCGGCCTCGGCGTGCGGCGGCGGATCTGTCGGGAGGCGGGGGCGGCTCGGTGGGGGTGGTCACGGGGCGTCGTCCTCCTTGTCCGCGGCCGCGTCCGGGCGGTTGCCGTCGCCGGGCGCGGTGTGGGGGCGGACGATGTGGACGATCTGCTGGACGGTCAGGGCGAGGGCCGGGGCGAGCGCGGCTACGGCGGCCGTCTGGCCGGTGGCCACCATCACCCCGCTCCAGGCGAACACCGTCGCTGTGACCGAGATGACCACTATCGGTCGGGTCTTCATGAATACCGCCACTTTCTTGGGGAGGTCAGCCTTCTTGAGGCCGGCGGCCCATCCGGAAAGGCCACCGGCACCCCGGGGCAGGCGGGTGCCAGCCGCTCCGCCGGGGAGGGCAACCAGCATGGCCAGAGCGGCAGTTGCTACGCCACGTGATCAAGGAATCACGGAACAATGACGATCACGGGCGGACGTCGTGAGCGGCAGCGACCCGAGAGGCAAGTCGGCGCGCTGAAGGGTGGAAGTTCCGAGTTCTCCTTGCAATTGCACGCCGAAAACGGGTCAATGGAACAAGACGCCGTTGGGTGTCGGCCTTCCATCCGGAAGGGCCCGCCCCTGTGCCGAAGTTGGGGGACGCGGGCATCGCCGCTCTCGCCTGGCCAGCCAAAGAGGCCAGGCGAGAGCGCAACGGTCCCATGCAGGACACAGCGACCGTAGAGCACGGCACTGACATCCCGAACAGCCTCGCTGCCCCCGCGCAGCAGCTGCTCATCGCCGTTCACGCCGATCAGCCTTGCAGCCGCCCACCGACAACGCGGGCTTGCCCACGTGATCGGTTCACCGCAGCTTGCCCGGGACAGATACGGAAGCGGGAGAGCCAGCCGCCAGCCTTCTGCTGACGCGAGACGCCCACGTCTGACACGGAGCCGGCCAGTCACAAACACCGGAGCGAGACAGCTGCCGGCGCTCCCCGCTCGCGGTGCTGGCGAGCCAGGCCGCCGTGGCGTGACGTCGACGGGCACCGTTCGTTGAACGGGTCTACGGAGTCAGGGGAGGGGAGAGAGGTGTCAGCGTGCCGGGACCGTGCCCGCCAAGTCGCTGCCCGCGCTGGTGGAGTGGACGCTCACCGAGGGCATGTGAGCTGCGGTGATCGGGACGACGTTGGAATCGTTCGCGGCACTGTTCACGGCACTGGATTCCGGGCCGCCCGGCAGGCGTTCAGCACCCCTTGTCCAGGTCGGGCGCGGCTCCGGCTCGGGCTGCCGGGCGCTGCTGATGTACGTCATGACAAGGCTCCTCACGCAGGTGACGCGGGGGTCCGGATGGAAGTCCCCCGTCACTTGCTAGAGGTGTGGCGAAAGTCGACGGTGTGACACTCCGCTGAGTGCCGTTACCGAGCCGTGATCGTCAGGCAGGCGCGGCGCAGAGCTCGCCGACGGCGGCGAGCGGGTGCTCGCGAAGCTGGCCGCAGAACTCGTAGGTCAGCCGCCGGCCACGAGCTCCGGGTGGCGTGCCGACTTCTTCACGTCCGCCTCGACCTGGTGGCGTGGTATGCCCTGCTCCTTGGCGTGTTCCGTGACTGCGGCCTGGACGTCGGCGGCAAGGTCGCGCCAGGCCCGCCAAGCGGTCGACCACGATGCCTGCTGATCATCGGTCCAGGCGGTTCGGGTCGGTGGACCGTACTGGTCCTGGAGCTGTTCGACGGTTGTGTGTGCCTCATCGGCGACGTACTGCATCTGCACGAGTTCTTCGAAGGTATGTGCCACGTGCAGAGATCGTAAGGTGCTGCCGCCGCGGACACGGCCCGGTTCCACGCGGGGTCGCGTGCAGGCGTCATGCCGGGCCTCTACTCGGTCGGGTGAAGAAGGCGAGACTGGGAAACCCCGGCGACCGCTCACGCGTCGTGCCGGGCATGAAGCCGATCAACGAAGCACACGTGGCAGAACCGGGCCTGGCCGTGGTGGAGGTCGCAGCCTCCGATGACGAAACTGCCTTCGCCGTCCAGGAACTGCTCGCCGCACGATGCGCGATCGCACCGGCGGACCGTACAACACGGGAGCCCGGCGAGCCCGGCGTACGGCTGCGCTGCTTCTTGGACCTGCACCAGGAACCCGACTCGTAGCGCTGGAGGCGACCAGCCATGATCCGCTGACCAGCCGTGGTCGGCGCCATAGTCCGCTTGGGGTGGATCAGCGCGATGACCGTCTCGTTTTATTCAGTCGTGAGCCCGACACCGCCTCCTCGCCGCCCGCGACGGCCGCGCGGACGGCGAGGAGTCTGGTCACTTCTTCTTGGCCTTGCTGCGGACCCCGATGGTCCACATGCCGAGCGACGCCACTCCAAGGGCTGCCACGATGAGCGGTAGGGCCTTGTTCGATCCCTCTGCCATGAGGCCTTGCAGCAGCGCGAGCAGGGTGACGACCGCGACCACGGACAGAAAGATGCTCATCTTGACTTTGTTGCTCATGGTTTAACGTGCCCTTCCGTCACGGATCAGCCGTAACTGATGAGGTCGGCGTTGTTGTAACCGAGGAAGCCTCCGACGGCGCAACTGCCCACGACCGCGGCCGCCGTGTCCCACGGGCCGGCCATGATGCCGGCAGTGGCGATGATGCCGGTTTCACCCGCAGCGCCGAAGACGCCATGACGGTCGCTCGTTCGATGAAGCAGGCAGAGGGACGAGTTCGGGCGAGCGAGGCGAGGAGAAGCGACGTGCAGCAGGTACGGAGAGTGCCGGTGCCCAGCGGGGGCGGCACGCTCGCCGTCCCGCCGGCCGCTGGTGCGAACTCACGCGGTGCGCGGGGGAAAACGCGGCCGCGGTGCCGTGACTTTGGACGCGGGCTGAGGACCGGGCCGCCTGCCGGGGGCGGCGCGCGGCGCAGGTTCGCGGTTGCGGGGCGGGGGCCGGGTCGGCGGCCACCATCTTCGATGCAGCCCGGCCCGGCCAGCGTCTACTCAGGCGGCCTCGGGGGCAGAGGTGAAGGAGGTGGAGGTGGGGGATACGAAGATGATGGAGGCGAAGGTGCAGCGCCCTTAGGGTTACGAACCAACAGCAAGGGAAACAAGAAACCCGTCACTGCTCCTGCGACTGCACCGATCGCCCCGACTATGGCAAAGTCCCAGCCAAGTCCGGAGTCAAACAACTGCGGCGGTCCGGCCACAATGAACCCGAAAATACTCGTGACGAGTGCCCCGCGCCGACGCCGCCGCGCGCTGTGGTGATTCCTTTTCATGGGGCATGCTCCTCTCTCTTTGCTAAAGGGACCGCGCAGGATCTCGCGCGGTCCCCTACCGCACGGTGTCTCTACCTCAGAAAGCGTCCCACCCACGAGCCAGCCGGGCTGGAGCCGAGGGCCCCCCACAAGGCGCCGTTCATAAAGGCATCCGCCCGCTCCTCGTTGTTCCCCCCGGCAAGGGCAGTTCCGATGGATGCCCCGGAGCCTGAGCCCAGACCGACCAGCGCTACTCCGGCCACAACGCATCCGATACCTGTCGAGCAGACCGCGGCCGTGGCTGCCACACCGAGAACACCCCCAGCAAACGCTCCGAGACCTTCGCCGATGTCAGGCCATCCGAACAGTCCGGACGGGTCGGTGTTGTTGATGGGGTCGCCGCTGGCGTAGAGGTAGGGGTTCGCCTCTTGCCCCGACGGGTCCGGTTGGGTGAAGCGGCCGAGGGACGGGTCGTAGTAGCGGTGGCCCATCTTGTAGAGGCCTGTGGGGTCGAGGTAGGCGCCGGTGTAGCGGTGGGGCTGGGGCATGGCCTCGGTGGTGGTGCCGCGGGGCAGGCCGGTGGGGCCGTAGGCGTAGGTGTGGGTGCGCTTGCCCGCGTCGTCGACGAGGCCGAGGACGTTGCCGGTGGCGTCGGTGAGGTAGTAGTAGGACTTCCCCCCAGCCGTCATGGAGTTCAGAGTGCCCGCCGGTTCGCGGATGAATCCGGTGTCCACGCCGTTCGTTGTCGTGGAGGCCAGACCGAGCGCGGTGTGGTGGAACCACGTCGAACCCAGCTTCGTGCGCTCCGAGTTGTCCGTGCCCGCGTGGACCGCGTCGTAGAACTTGCCACCCGCCGTGATGCCGGACATCTGGCTGTAGTCCGTCCAGGACTCGCCCGTGCGGGCCGTGGTGCTCGCGCCTGCCGTCTCGTTGCCGAGCTTGTCGTAGGACCAGCCGGTGGTGGAGCCGTTCTTGCCGGTCAGTTCGCTCGCGTCGTCGTAGGTGTAGGTGGTGCCGCCGGGGCAGGCGTTCTTGCTGCCGTCCTGGCTGGTGAGGTTGCCGGCCCTGTCCCAGCAGTACAGCCACGACGCCTTGCGGGCACCCGCAGAGTCGGCTTCCAGGGCGTAGCGCAGGCGGTCCTGGGAGTCGTAGTCGTAGGTGGTCTTGTACTTGGTGAGGTTGTCGGTGCGGGTGCGGATCTTGGTGGTGTCCTTGCCCGCGGAGTTCTTGTAGCTGTAAGCCAGGTCGATCAGCGTCGTCGTCCCGGAGGTGGTCTTGACGGCTTCGGGGCGGCCGTTGTCGTCGATGCCGACGACTTGTGTCGTGCCGCCGGGGTAGACGGTCTTGGTGCGCTTGTCGTTCTCGTTGTAGTCGAAGTCGGTCTTCTTGCCGTCCGGGGCGGTCAGGTAGTCCAGGCGGCCGGCTTTGTCCCAGGTGTAGTCGGTCTTGCCGGTCGGGTCGGTGTAGTAGTCGACGTCGCCGCCCGGGGTGTAGGCCAGCGCGGTCTGGGCACCGTTCTGCAGGGTGCGGACGCTTTCGCGGTTGAGCTTGTCGTAGTGCCACCCGGTGGTGCCGGAGGCGTCGGTGCGGGTCTTGACGTTGCCGTCGCCGTCGTAGGAGTAGGTGACCGTGGCGTTGGTGGAGGACACCTTCGTCACGCGGTCGCGGTTGTCGTAGACGTAGACCGTCTTGATGCCGCGTCCGTCGGTGACGGTCTCCACCCGGCCCAGCGCGTCGTAGGTGTAGTCCGTTTTGCCCAGCGGCGCCGGCGGGGTGACCGTCTTGAGGTTGCCCTTGGTGTCGTACGCGAAGGAGGTGACCTTGCTGTTGCCGTCCTTGGCGGTGCAGCGCTGGCCCTCGAAGCCGCCGCAGGTCGGGGTGTCCTTGTTGTAGGTGTACTCGCGGGTGCCGCCTGCGGTGCCGGAGGTGGTCACCGACATGGTGTTGCCGTTGGTGTCGTACTTGAAGGTGTCCTTGCGGCCGTCCGCGGAGGTGAAGTCGTTGGGCAGATCGATGCCGGCGACGGTCTGATATGCCGTCACGGACGCCGTCGCACCGAGCGGCAGCTTCTGGGAGATGGCGTTGTTACGGCCGTCCCAGCCGTAGGTGGTGGTGTTGCCGCCGGTGCCGTCCGCGCCCGTGCCCATCGCGTCGATCGCGGTCTGGGTGAGGTGGTTGGTGTACTTGGCGTGGCGGGAGTGGCCCAGGGCGTCGGTGACCTTGGTGACCTCGCCGTCCGCGTTGTGCAGGTACTTCGTGGCGTCGTCGTCGGGGTCGGTGACCGTGGTGGTGCCCGCATCGGAGGGGGTCGCGGCCGTGTAGTCGTAGCGCCAGGTCGGACCGATGTGGCCGCCGCCCGTCACGTCGGTGGCGCGCTGCAGGGACCTGACGCGGTTGTGGGCGTCGTAGGTGAACAGCGTGACGGTGTCCTCGGGCGTGGTCACCTTCGTCAGGCGGCGGGAGGAGTCGTACGCGTAGGTGGTGGCCTTGCCATCGGTGTCGGTGACCTTCGCGAGGTTGCCCGCCGGGTCCAGGTCGAACACGGCCGTGCGGCCCGTGTGGTCCTTGGCCTGCCACTGGCTGGCGTCGGTCTTGACCAGGTCGATCCAGCGGCCCGAGCGGGTCTCGGTGAGCTTGAAGCCCTTGTGCTCGCTGCCCTCGTCGTGCTGGTCGACGGTGATCGTGCCGTCGTTCTTGTCTGTGACCTTCGTCAGTGTGCCGTGCTCGTCGTAGGTGTCCTTCGTGCCCGACTTGCGGTCGGTCAGCGTGTAGGTGCCGTCCGCGTTCTTCTTCAGGTCCTTGGAGTAGCCCGTCGGGGTGGTGTAGCCGCCGGTGGACGTCTCCTTGAACCGCAGGGCCTCACCCGTGGCGTCGTAGACGACCGCCTCCCCGTCGCCGGCCTGGAGGTAGCGCTCGTAGGCCTGCCACCAGCGCTGCGACACCTTCCCCCAGGGCGCCTCAAGGGAGTTGTACGTACGGGCCAGTTGCAGCTTCTGGCCGACGCCTGCGATGTCGAAGTCCGTCGCGGCGAGCATCAGGTTGCCGTTGGAGACGTTCACCCGCGCCACCAGCGCGTCGTTCAAGCGCGTGTCGATGATCCGGTGCCAGGGCACCTCACCCTGACCCTCCGGAACGAACGGCGTGGCCTCGGCAGCGGCCCCAGCACGCTGGGCATCGGTCTTGCCGCCCGTACGGGCCCGCTGCGCCGCCCGCCAGGCGGCGATCTCGGCGGACGGCTTGGCCTCAGCCTCCGAGTCCGGTGCTTTGACCGACCCGGTCGGCGTCGCCGGAGCCTCCACCTTGGTCGGCTTCGTCCACGGACTCTCCGGCTCCGGCAGCTCCGGCTTCGGTGCAGCCGCCAGACCGGGCGCCGCGGCGATTACCACGGCGGCCGTGGTGATCGCCGCGACGAGAGCGGTTCTGTGCGTTCTCCGAGCACGCCGAAACGACGTGCTTCCAGCACGTAAATGCATCAGCTTCCCCCCACAGGAAGTCAGACAGACAGTCAGAACCGGTGACCCACACGGTCACCTCGGCCACACAAGCTGCCAGAGGAAACGCACAAACGTGCGGGCCGTGCCCCCCAACACTCATCCCATGCGGGCCGGAATCAGCCTCGCCGCTTCGACTGGTCGAATGGGGACACAGTGGGGCAATGCAGCACCACTCGAAGTAGGAATTGTCAATTCCGTTGCCAATTTAGACGGACACACTGACCGGAACGCTTCGACTGCATCTCAATCAGTGCATTCCGTCTGACTACTGACTGCTTTTCGGCCAGGTTCAGACTTAGTCGAGATGTACAGAGAGAGCGCTTACCAGCCCTTGAACGCAAAACCACACCGGAACAACTTGCCTCAGAGACGGCAGGCAGCTGGCGGGGCTGTTAGGGGCACAACTTCACTCCATGCACACTTACCGCGTCCGGCACCTTTCGACGCCGTCCACGCCCTGTGAAGGACTCCCCCGCGATGAGTGAACCGGGCAGAACCCTGCCCTCCCGCCGCACCAACACTGCTTCCGACCGGCTCGCCCGAGCAGTCCGGTACGCCGGCCGCCTCACGTGCTGGAGCCTGGCCACCGGTATGACCACAGCCGCCACCGACCTGGTCCTCGAACCACAGACCACCTGGTGGACCGCGCTCTGGCCCATCCCCTGGTACCTCACCGGCCTGTCCCTCCCCCTCTGGGCGGTCCTACGTGCCCGCGAGAAAGCCGCCCACCAACCCGACGAAGACGACGACTCCCCCGGGCACTTGGAAAAGGCCGCCTGACCGGCTCGGGCCACCGCGGCGTCAAACCGCACCGCGCACTTGCGC
This sequence comes from Streptomyces sp. NPDC096046, assembly GCF_040303285.1. NCBI lineage: Bacteria > Bacillati > Actinomycetota > Actinomycetes > Kitasatosporales > Streptomycetaceae > Streptomyces > Streptomyces sp. NPDC096046. Next base: position 15,981 of record NZ_JBEOSZ010000027.1, read on the forward strand.
CGCTGCTGGTCGCCTGACGCTCGCGCCGGTACACCGCCACGGCCCCGGCGGGCCGAACCGCGGCCGATCGCGATGTCGCCCTGCTGCGGCGAAAACCCTGGGACCGAACGTGTTCGGCGACCTGCTACCTGACCTGGAGCGACTGCTCACACCCCGGGTGTGGCACGCCATGTGGCCGGCACGCATCGACAACAAGATCGCCGAACTCCAGCGGCGAGAAGCCGAACGGGAACACGGCCAACGCGGCCGGCCCGCCAGGCCGGAGCGGATCGCCCAGCTCGGCATCGGCACCGCACACCCACCCGTCCAGGTCCACGCCGACGACTGCTACGCCGCAGACAACCACCGCCGCCCCATTCGTGGCCGCAGACCCGGCCCGCGCAGCAGCTGCTCATCGCCGCTGCGGCTGCCGCTACTCGGTGGTGTGCTCAGGGTCCGGCAGTTGGGGCGGGAAGTGGCGCTCCAGGATCTCCACCCACCGGTGCAGGACCACGAAGCCGGTGGTGTCGGCCTGCGCCTGGACCAGCTCGGTCAGGGCGTCGACGAACGGCTGGGCGGGGTTGTCCGGCGGCAGGGTTTCGGCAGCCTGCTTCAGCCGCTCGTGCACGGTCGGGAAGAGCTCCTTGGCCCACTCGTCCTGTTCCTTGATACGCCGCGAGCCTGCCTCCAAGCTGATCTGCATGACGGTCCACTCCGGACAGTCGGAGGTGTGCCAGATCTCGTACGGCGTGCCGCCCGCGACGCGGACGTTCTCCCGGGCGGGGCCCGCTGTGCAGTCCGGGCACAGTTCGCCCGGCGTCTCCGCGAAGCCGTTCTTCATCTTTCGCTCCCTCCGCCTGGAAGGTCACGAGCCTGCCACGGAAGATCACGCGGTGACCAGGGCTTTGCCGCGATGCCTTCGCACGAGGCAGGGGCAGGGGTGGCCTTGCGCGGGGTCGGTCGTCCAGGGTGGGGCGATGAGCGCACTGCGACCCGGTGACATCACCGACGAGATGATCCAGGCCATGAACGCGGCCAAGCGGCAGGGACTGCAGAAGGATCTGCGCGCCCTCGCCGCCAACATCCGCGCCGACGCCGAAGGCCGCTACGACAGCGCGGAACCCGGGTGGCGGGCCGGAGTCGAGTGGACGCTGCTGTGGATCGAGAACACCGCCGCCCAACTGACCGAGGGCAGGCCGGGCGCCGGGTCCGGCGGCCGGGGTCAGGGCGTGTCGCCGGAGTAGTGGAAGCGGCACACCACACCAGGGCCGCTCCCCGGACGCGGGTCGTCGGGGCGCGGGTCGTACAGCGCCCGGCCGCCGGGCCACCGCCCCAGCTCGGTCATCAGGGCGACGCCGTCGTCTATCTCTTCCGGCCGCCAGCCCGTGATGTCGAGCAGCAGCCCGTCCAGCGGCCCGCCGACCAACGCCGCGTACGTCCGGTGCGGCAGCGGGCCCGGGTTGGGGGCGTCGTGGTCGCGGCCGTACACCCGGCCGCGCAGCAGCTGCTCGTCATCGGCGTTCATCCGACCAGCCTCCCAGCCACCGCCGACAGCGGAAGGCCGGCGGCGACCGGAAGTCCGGCCTCTCCCGTCCTGCGGGAGAGGCCGGAGGTGCGCTCCCGCAGGGCGGGCGTCAGGCGCAGGGCAGCCGGTCGGGGGCGGGCCAGTCGATGCGCACCCCACGGCGGATCAGCGCGGTGAGGCTGTCGACCTGGCACGTGAGCGGCTGCTCCTGGGTGAAGCGGCGCAGCGCCCGGTAGACGCCGTCGCGCAGCTGGCCGTCGGTCAGCGTGGACGCCCGCTCCTGCAGATCGTCGAGGAGTTGCCCGGCGCGGGCCGCGCGGGACAGCGCGGCGTCGGCGAGCGGCCCTTCGGCGAAGCCGTTGCGGACGTACAGGCCGGGCTCGATGAAGGTCATGGTGACGGTCCTTTCCGCCTGGCCCCGCTGGTCTCCTGGCTGGAGACGCGGTCGCGGGACCGAGCGGGCGGGAACGTAGAGCACCGGCCCCGTTAGCGTCGCGTCCTGCGTCTACCGGCGACGCCCGAACAGGCCGCGGCCCTTCTTCGCGTCCGCTTCGGCTGCCTCCCGCACTGCGGCCTCCTCTGCCTCTCTGCGCGCAGCGCGCTCAGCCTCCGCGCGGTCGACGTCCTCCTTCCAGCACGGCCCGCACAGGTTGTCTCCGGTGCTTCGCCATGAGGTCTGGATGACCGACTGCCAGCGTTCGTCGGTGAACTTCGCCCCGCACCGGGTGCACGCCGGCCGCTGCGCCTCGCGCTCCGCGGCCTTGCGTTCCGCCTGCCGCCGGCGGGACTCCTCTTCCTCCATCCGGTAGAGCCGCTCGCCGTCCGGGTTGTCCAGGGCCTCGCTCAGCGTCTGCCACTCCTCGCGCCCGAGCCGCCGCCACACCCTGCCCGCTGCCCCGGCCGGGTCGGCGGTGATCCGCTCCAGCTCGGTGACGACCACGGGCACCGCCCGGTGGTAGTCGACGGCCGTGAACCCGGCCCACGGGTATGGGGTGCCGGCGAAGTAGCGGCGGGCGGCCTGCTCCAGGCGCCGCATCCGGCTCTCGCGCTGCGCGGCCGTCTTCCCCGTGAACACGAAGGCCACCGGTACGTAGCCCTCCCGCCCGGTCGCCGGGTAGATCCGCGACCACAGCCGGAAGTCGTGCACCGCCGCACCCTGCCGCCGGGCGGCCTTCTCCTTGTCCTTGTCGGCCTTCGGCGCCAAGAGCTCGAACCAGTCGCTGTAGCGGCGCAGCTTCGCCGTCAGGTCGTCGACGGGCTCGTTGACGCGGTCGACCTCCAGGAGCATCGCGGGCACCCCGGCGTCCGGGGCGCGCATCGTCAGGTCGGCGTACTGGGTGTACCCGTACGGCAGGCGGTGGGCGATCTCGGTCTGCCAGGACAGCGGCGTGCCGTAGCCGGCCCCGGTGAGGACCGCGGCGGTCATCGTGACGGCGGCCGCGTGTTCGTCGTAGCCCTCGCCGGTGACCGGCTCGCCGTCGTCGTCGAACTCGAGCTTGCGCAGCGCGGAGATGCGGACGTTCCCCGGCAGCAGCTGCTTGGCTTCCTTGTGTCCTCGCTCGGTGAGCACCCATAGCTGGTGGTTCGACTCCAGCCGCGTCTCCACCCGGACCTTCCCGTCGTCCTTGAGGGCGTTGAGGGTGTCCCTGGTGCACCGGTCGTGCCGGTCGCCGGGGCGCAGCATCCGCCACAGGTGTTCAGCGGTAGCCCTCTGGAAGATCCCCAGAGCCTTCAGCACTTCCTTCTTCCTGGTGTGGGTTGGCTTCCATGTCTGCTTCAAAGACTTAGAAGGGTTGTCGAACGGGTCGCGGGACCTTGACTTCCGGGGTTGACCTGCGGACTCGCGCCGGGCAGGTGAAGCGGCCGTGGAGGGGGCGATGGAGGGGCCCGTGGAGGGGGCCTGCGGGGCCTGGTCCGCGTCGACGGAAGGCCGGCGAACGCGGGCGGCGCGGTCCTCGTGGGCGGGGTTGGGCGTGGGTTCGGTCGGCACGGTGTCCTCGGTTTCTCCGGCCTGCTGGCCGGGTCGGCAGTCGTCCGGCCCGCGCGCGGATGTGCGCACGGGCCGGGGCCACCGTGTGAAGCCACCCCTTGTCCGCGGTCTGACGGCAACCACCGTTAGGCGTCCGGTTCCTCCTTGACCGCCCCTTGCAGTCCTACTTTGTCCGTGACCGGAGTCACGTCCGTGCCGTGTCCCGGAGCGCGGCCCAAGGTCCCTCAGCTCGCCGGACACCTTCCCCGGACAGCGCAGCACTTCGTGACCTCCCGCCCGGCACCAGGTTGACGGGACGTGGAGAAGACCCTGCGGGAAGCCATCGCGTTGTGCATTCGACTCAACCGGGCCCAGGACGCCTACGGCGTGACGGCTGACAACAAGGAAGTGGGACTGGAAGAGCTGATCGCCGCGGGCGACGCCTTCCGCGCCTTCACCGATGGGCTGCGCGGCGAAGTCGACATGGACTTGGCGCAGGCCGCGGCCATGGAGGTAACAACGGGGAGGAAGCACCCGTACATCCAGCGGGATGAGGAGGGAAACCCCGTCGCGCTCGTCCCGCCACGAAGGATGACGGATGAGCAAGTCGCGCTGGCGCGAGAGCTCCTAGCCGACCCCAAGCAGACGATCACCGCCGTCGCGAAGGCTCTCGGTGTCACGCGCGCCGTCCTCTACAGCGAGGTGCCCGAGGCCAACCGCCGTTACGCACGCCTGAGAGCCACCGCACAGCAAGGAGGCGCGGTCGCACCGTAGCCCGAGGTCCTCACCGGGCTGGGCGCGTGCTGGACGGCGAGGCTCCGCGCCGCCAGTCCGAGGGCTTCTGGCCGCGGAACGTCTCGCCGGCTTCGATCCGGGCCTTGTTCCGGGCGAACTCCCGCTCGGCTGCGGACATCTGCCGGGGCGCGCAGCCGGGGTGTCCCCAGCCATCGGTCACCTTCGTGATGACCTCGCCCTTGGCGTAGTCCTTGAAGCAGGCCGGGCAGGTGCCCGGATACGCGGCGCGTACCGAACCGCGCGGCAGCGGCACCGCCTTCTTCACCGCTGTCTTCTTCGCGGCCAGCTTCCCGCCGCCCGCCTTCTTCTTCGCTGCCTGCGCCCGCTTGATCGCCTCGCGCTGCGCCTTGCCGGGCCGCTTCTTCGGCTGCTGCCCGCGTGCCGCCTTCGCGGCCTTCTGTGCCGGGGTCTGTCCCACGCGCGGATCGTAGAGCCGACTCCTGGCGGCCGTCGCGCGCCACGCGCACCAGCCACCGGAAACAGCGGCGCGCGGAGGCGCACCGGTAGGCGCGCGGCGCGATGAGTTGCACGCAACGCACCGCACTCCCCCACCGGATGGAGCGCACCGGGTGGACTCCACCGCGCAGCCGATGCGCTTCACGATGGGCTCCACTCTCCGCCCGGTGCGCCAAGTGGCGTCCACTGAGCCTCCGCCAACCTGAAGTTCCAGTTCAAAGGACTGGTGTGACCGGTCCCCGGGGTACTCGTGCTGGTCGTGGGCGGGAGTCCGCGCAGAAGATCGTCCGTCAGCGGTTGATCTCGAGGTTCGTCAGGACGAGCAGAGCACGCAGGAGGCGGGTGGCGCGAGCGGGATCGGTGCGGAGCTTGGTAAGGATCCGCCAGTTCTTGAGGTGGGCGAAGCCGTGCTCGACTGGTGCCCATCCGATTGCGAGGACCCTGTTGGCTTGCTTCTGCCCCGGGGTGAGCTTGTGGGTCCGGGTGGCGATGTAGCCGGTGACGATCACAGGGTCGAGGATGTCGTTGTCCAGGCCGCGGAAGCCGAGGTCGGCCAGCGCTCCGAGGCCGGCGGCGCGCAGGTGGGCCAGGATGGTCGTGACGGGCGGCGGTGTTGTCGTGGGTGCTGCCGGGCCGGGCAGCGGATATCCAGATCAGGCGCCCGTTCTCGTCGGTCAGGGCGAGGAAGTGCAGGCCATGGCTGCGGTGCTTGCCGGAGTAGTTCCGCCGGTCGGCCTTCCCGGTGCGGCGCCTGGTGCGGATGAGGGTGCCATCGATCAGGACCACCTCCCCACCCTGCCTGACGACCTTCTTCAGGGCACGGTCCAGCCGCGGCGCCTGCGCGGCAAGCAGTTCGATCAGCTCGTCGCGCCAACGGCGAACGGTGGACTCGGACACATTGTTGCCGCCAGCCATGTCGGCCAAGCGCTGGTCATGACGCAGCACGGCCAGGACGATCACCGCGATCCTTCCAGGCGGCAGGATCCGCCACCTGGACCGGATCAGCTTCAGATGGCGTCGCAGCAGACCGGCGAGGTGGCTGACGGTACGCGTGGACAGCGATAAACGGCACTGGTAAGTAAGTGCGCGGGAATTCTCGGCAGGCTCTTCGGTTTTCGTCATACGACCTCAACCCCACCTGCAGCACCTCCAGTTACGCCGCCTCTCACCGGCTCTGCGTGGGAGGGTGGTCTTTGGCCCCCGTCCCGGCGTCTGCTGGAGCCGTTGAACAGGAGGCGGGGCACGGTTGGAGGAGTGAGTGAAGGGCCCTGATATGTCCCGCGGTGCTCGTCTGGCCGCCCACGGCGCCGTTTCCACATCGCTGGCGCTGCGCAGTGACCGCAGTCTGCGCGAGTTTGTGGATGCCGGCGCACCGCTGGGGTCGGGCATCGGTGGGACGACGGTCCTGCTGGAGGTCGAGGGAACCCGGGTCTTCGTCAAGCAGGTACGGCTGACCGATCTGGAGCGACGGCCGGAGCATGTTCACTCCACCGCGAATCTGTTCGGACTCCCTGCCTTCTGCCACTACGGCATCGGCACCATCGGCGGCCCGGGGTTCGGGGCCTGGCGGGAGCTGGCCGCGCACACCATGACGACGAACTGGGTGGTCGCGGGAGACTACGAGGGCTTCCCTCTGATGTACCACTGGCGGGTGATCCCAGACTCTGGCCGGCCGCTGCCCGAGGAACTGGCCGATGTGGACCGAGCTGTCGCCTACTGGGGAGGCGGATCAGCGGTACGCCGACGGATCGAAGCTCTCCAGCATTCCACGGCAAGCCTTGTGCTGTTCCTGGAGTACATCCCGCAGAACCTGCACGACTGGCTGGGCGTCCAGATCGGGGCCGGCGACGAGGCGGCCGCACGGGCCTGCGCTATGGTCGACGACGAGCTGAAAGCTGGCATCTCGTTCATGAACGCCCGCGGACTTCTGCACTTCGACGCCCACTTCGAGAACATCCTCACCGACGGCCGACGGCTCTTCTTCACCGACTACGGCCTCGCGATCTCCTCACGCTTCGACCTCACACAGGACGAGGCCGACTTCTTCGACCAGCACCGCACCTACGACCAGTGCTATGCCGTCACCCACCTGATGAACTGGCTGGCCGTCGCTCTCTACGGACACACACCGGAAGAACGCAAAACGTTTGTGAACGCGTGCGCCCAAGGGGCGCCCCCAGAGGGGGTTCCCGCGTCGGTCGCGGCGCTCCTTGTCCGTTACGCACCGGTCGCCGCGGTGATGGGCAACTTCTATCGCGAGTTTCAGCAGGAGAGCCGAGCGGCTCCCCATCCGCTGGCAACGATCTGTCGGATGGGGCGAAGTACGTGATCAGCGGCAGCCCGTCACAGGCGGGTGGTGAACCGGCCGTCGGGTAGCTTCCGCAGCCAGCCCCGGTCGACGAGTCTGACCAGCTTTCCACGCAGCGGTTCCAGCTTGGATCGGATGTTGACGTCCACTCCCAGCATCTCGCCGACCTGCCGAGCCATGACCGGTCCAGCGGCCTGTCGCACGGCGGCGAGAATGCGCTGGTAGTCCGGCGGAAGCACGTTCTCCTCCACATCGGAGGTGCGGTGTGGGATCAGCATGACCGCCCGCCCACCCACCTGCGCGGGCACCGACGTGGCCGAGACGCGCTCATCAGCGATCTGTTCGCTCACCCGCTCAAAAACCCGTTCGGCGACAGCAAGTTCGTCTCGCTCGGCCCGCACCTCCGCCAGCTGCTTGGCCAGCTGTGCTTCGAGTTCATCCAGTTCCGCACGCCGCGCGGTGATCCGTTCCAGCAGCTCGGGATCCATGCATCGGATCGTAAATGGCCGCCTGACCCCAGCGAGTAGGAACCAGCGAACCGTCCGGCTCTGTCAGACGATCTACTCCGCAGACAGCCACCCACGACCAGCGCGAGCACTTCGAGAGCTGGTCACACCACATTGCTGACCTGCTGCTTCAGGTTGGCGAAGGCTCACTCACCGCTGGTGGCGTCGGCGCACGCGCGCGGTGCGCCACGGGTTCGGCCGGCCACCGGGGTATTGCCGCGAGCGGCGCCGGATGGGCGCGGAGACGGATACAGCGACGCGCGCAGCCGGGACGCGTCGGTGAGCCGCTGAAGGTGCTTCAGTTGCTCCGGCGAGAGGTACGGCGGGACCGGGTCAACCATGCGGGCCTCCATGCTTCGGCGAGTCGGTCCCCCGCACCCTCGCCCGTCCCCGCCGCCTCTAGGGCGTGCGCTCTGGCCGCGTCCCGGCAGCTGGCCCGACGACTTCGCCGTCCGTTCCGCCGGGTGGGCTCCGGTCTCCCTCAGCGGCCGCGGCCGCCCGCTCCCCTGCCCTGGTCCGGCTGCACCGTGGGGTGCCGCTGCTGCTGGCCGCCCGCGTCGGCGGCCGGGGCCTGCTTCGCCTGGTCCGCCTGCCTCGTCTGGTCCGCCTGCTCGTGGACCGTGCGGCCGCGGGCCTCGGCCGCGTGGGTGAGCGCGGCGATACGGGCGAGGTTCTGCGGCGAGGTCATCCACGTCGCGGGGTCGGTCGTGCGGCCCTCCAGGTGTACCGCCACGCGTTTCGCCTTTGGACCTTCGCAACACTGAGCATCCCCACAGGGGACACCGACTCTGACCTGGGAAAAAGCACGATCCCGTGAGGCGGGACAGTTCACCAGAACTTCACGGCCGGTCCCGTAAGGCGGGCGCCGGCCGCAGTTCCGTGCCCACCGGGCGGGCCATGCAAATGCTGCGCGACGGACGACCGCCTACGCCTCACGCACCCCAACGACAGCCGACTCCAGCGTCAAGGCTCACCCCCGCGTACCGCTCCCCTCACCCGACGGCCAAAGACGCTGCCCTGGCACCTACCGGGGTGCCGTGCTACCTGTACGAGGCCACGCCCGCTTCACCGCCGGGTGGCGCCGCCGCTTCGCCAGTCCACCGGCACAGCCTTCGTAGTGGCGTCCGCGCCAGCGGCCGAGGGATCGGTGAACGTCCCCGCTGCACATCATGCGAGGACGGCAGGAGTGCGGGGTTGCCTGGCTGCGGTGGGTGTCGCTTGGTCGGCCATGCGCTCGTGTTGGGCTGGCAGTGCCTGCTCAAGCCAGGCTGGTTCGGCTCCTGCTGCAACCAGCCGTTCGTACACGTCCGCGGTGCGGTAGTCGGCTCGGGTTCGGCGAAAGTGGACCGCGACGTCTCCGTAGCCGAGCCCCGGGTCGAACCTGAACCAGCAGGAGCGCTCGGCACCGCCGTCACAGTCACATGGCTTGCAGGCGCAGAAGTCACGCTTCACCTGCAACCTCATTCCCCATCTCGGATGTGTCAGGTGTTCGATGAGCGCGTCGTGATCAACCGAGACGCCGTGCTCGTAGCACAGCTCGAACTTCCATCCCAGGCCGTGCTGCCAGTACCTGACGCAGAACGGTTTGGTTACCGTGTGAAGAAGGGCGATCCGGCGCAGCAGGCCGCTGGCGATCCAAGCGGTTCCTGCTCGTTCTTCCCACCAGGTGGGGTCTTGGGCCAGGTAGTCACGTTCAGGTCTGGTCAGTTCGGGGGCGTCCCAGAGGGGTGCAAGCTGGTGATCAGTGCACCAGGCTCGGTGGTCGGCGAGGATCGACCGCCATTGGTTCGGCGTCGGCCCGGCCAGGATGACGTGGGCATCGGTGCCGACGAGGCCGAGATGAAGGCCGTCCGCGTCGATTCGATGGAGTCTGGCACCCATGATGCCGCCGGGTCCCTCCACTGAGTCCTTGGTGCCGGTGTACCGGGTGGGCAGAAGAGCCCCGAGGCTGTGCTGCGGGAGCCGGTGACGGGGTCCCAGTTTGGCGTCCAGTCCCACTACCAGGTGATCGGTTGCTGGGAGGGTGTAGGCGACGCCGACGGGATGGGCGCAGTAGTCGACCGTGCCGCCCAGGCGCTCGAAGACGCTCGCTTCGAGCCGGGCCTGATCACGATCTGCGTCGGGCACCGGATGCTGGTCTACTGGCGATGCAAGTTGCTGCAGGCTTGTCTGGTGGCCTCTGCCGGTGCAGTGGGAGCGGTAGCGGGCTTTCTGCGTGAGCGCGCTTCCGTGGCTCATGATCATCCTGATCTGTGCGCCGTCCGACCCCGGTGCACTCAGGTCGGTGATCTGGGTGCGCTGGTGTTAGTGGGGCGGGGCCTGGCTCCTTCACACCCACAATCTGTGTGCTGGGCACCTGGTCGGTTGGCGCGCCTGTGGGTGATGGCCTCCTGATAGGCCGTTCAGCAGCGTAGTGGCACAGATGGTTACATCGGGGACGTTGCGTCCACGGTTCACCCCATTGGGCTTGCGGGGCGTTGGGGTGTGACCCCGGGGGCCCTTCCCGATTGGAGCTCCGCCTCCATGGCCACAACGGCCTACTCAGCGCGCTCGCACTGCGACGGTTCAGTCGGCGGCACCGTGGTGCTCGGGTTTTTCATGATCGGGATCAGCGCGAGGACGCGGTCTTGAAGAGTTGGCGGCAAGTGGTCGAAGGCTTCGCTGTCGTCCGGGTAGTTGCCGTAGAGCGCGTGCAGCGCCGCTTCCAGGGCTTCGTGCTGTTCCGGATGGCTCCACCCCGATTGGCCGGCGATGTCACTGCCCACGGAGTGCCAGACCACTGAGTGTTCAGGTGCCGGCTGGCCAGTGAGTCCAGCCAGATGCTCTTCCACTCGTGGGGTGAAGTACGCCTCTACCTGGCGGTCCTCGTTGACCTGGAGGTACCGGCGCAGGAAATACCGCTCGACTCCCTCGTCTCGTAGGTACGCGGAGATCGTGCCGATCAGCAGTTGCAGGTGCGCCATGGCATCGGTGAGCTTGTACAGCGTCATGGCCTGCCATTCCGCGAAGTCGCTGCGCCAGCGCCCTTCATCCATCGCAAAGTAGAGGTACTTGGCGATTCGGTGGGAGTGGTATCGCACCAGTTCGGTCAGCACTTCAGGGACAGGCTCGTTGTGGAAGTAGTCGGGTCCTCTGCCGTCACGAGGATTGCCTGCTCCAGCGACGCCATCATCCTCGTGGAGCCGGTCCAGACGGATCGCTTCTAGCGCAGCCGCGTAGGACTCGCCGGTTTCGGCTTGCCGTCGCCGGGCCGCGTTGGCCCGTGCCTGGTTGTGGGACTGCATGGTTCGTCTTCCGCGCCAGACCCGTGACCCGGCGCTGGCAGTCGGTGATGACGCGAATGAGCCGGCAGCGATCACGCGGAGCGTGTCTCAGCTCTCGATGCAGTCGGCGCTCACGGGGCGGCGGTTGCTGAGCTGGAGCCGTCACGGGCGACTCTGCTGGAGACAACGACCGCCGGAGGGCTCGGTCACGGCCCGTTGGAGACTCCGCCGGACAGGAAGGTCCATGGCCCAGCGCTGACGGCGAACTTGCCGGGCAGGTGGCACGTACACCGTTGGGCCGAAGTGAGTGTCTTGCACTCAGAGCGTGCCTCTCCCCCATCATCACCTAGTAATGTTCGGCCGCATGAGCATCCCCAGCCCCCGGGGGGAGCGAGAGAAGCTAATCACCGCTCTCACTCCCCAGTTGCGCAGACACCTGAAGATCCGCGCCTTTGAGCACGGAATGGACATCCAGGACGCGACCGAGCACGCGATCAACGCCTGGTACTCGGCCGACGGCTTGCCGGAGGTCAAGACGGACGGCGCAAAGACATGGGGGACATTCCTCCCTGTCGGCGAGCCGGACAAATTCAAGGCGGCCTGCTCGGAGCGCGGTGTCACCTACGTCCAGGGTCTGGCGCAGGCCATCACCTTGTGGCTCGACAACCACCCCTCCCCCAGCGCCCCGTTGGTGGCTCAGCCGGTGGTGCGGGTGATAGTGGCCAACCAGAAGGGCGGCGTGGGCAAGACGTTCCTCTCCTCTGGCATCGCCCAAGCTCTCGCGGAGGCCGGCCACCGGGTACTGCTTGTCGACTACGACCCCCAGGGCCACCTGACTGCCGAGCTGGGCTTCGAGGACCTCATGTACGAGGACGACGTCGAAACGCTCATGATGCACATGGACGGCAGCGCCAAGGGCGACATCCATGACCTGCTGGTGGCGCTGGACGGTGAGCGGTTCGGGGAAAGGCTCCACCTGCTGCCCGCATCCGATGACGCGTTCCTCCGTGACGTGGCGCTGTCGAAAGTGAGCTTCAGCGAGGCCGCGCTGGAGCGAGCGCTGGAGCCGCTGGAGGCGGACTACGACGTCATCATCATCGACGGACCGCCCAGCCTCGGACTGAACATGGACACGGCCCTGTACTACGTACGGCGCCGCGACGGTGAACTCGCTGACCGTTCCGGCGTCATCACGCCGGTTTGGGCCAACAAGGCTTCGCATCGGGCGTTCCGGCTCTTGAAGTCGCAGATGGATGATCTGTGCCGTAAGGGCCGCATCCAGGTCGACTACCTCGGTCTGATCATCAACGCGTACGACAGCCGCCGAGGCAAGCTCGTGAAGGAGAACAAGGACCAGTGGGAGAAGAGCAGTTCTCCTGCGGTTCTGGCCGTGATCGGTGACCTCAAGGAAGGGCGTGAGGCGGCAGACGGTGAGATCCCGCTGCTGGAGTACGCGCCTGAGAGTGAGCACGCGCAGGTGATGCGCGACCTGGCAAAGGAGCTGGCCGTATGACGCCCCCGACGCAGCGGGTCACCCGCGGGTTCAGCATTGACGAGGAGGGCCAGGAGGCGAAGCCTGCGCCCCGTCGCATTCGGACGCGGCAGCAGATCATGAATGGGGAGGGGAAGCGCCCCCCGGCGTCTGTGCCCCTGTCGATGCTGGCGCACAACCCGTTCAACCCGCGCGATGAGCTCACCGAGATCGACGAAACCGCGGACTCTTTGAGGGAGAAGGGCCAGCTTCAGCCGGTAGCGGTCGTCCGGCGGGCGGCGTTCCTGGCAGTGCATCCTGGGCGGGAAGAGGAGATCGGAACTGCTGAGTATGTCGTCATCGACGGTAACCGGCGTCTGGCTGCCGCGTCCGTTGCCGGGCTGACGGAGCTGCGGATCGATGTCAACGACGATCTCGCCGCTAGCGCGGAGGACATGCTCGAGGGAGCGCTGATCGCCAACGTTCACCGGGTCGATGTCCCGCCGCTGGATCAGGCGAAGGCGATCCAGGAACTACTCACCAAGCACGGCAGCCAGGAGAAGGTGGCCAAGAGACTCGGCAAGTCGGGTGCCTGGGTGTCGCAGCGGCTGGCGCTGCTCGGCTTGACCGAGGATCTGAAGGAGAAGGTCGAGTCCGGCGAGCTGACAGTGAAGGATGGGCGCCGCATCGGCCGGCTCCCTGCCGACCGGCAGAAGACCGAGGCTGCCGCAGCCCTTAACCGGGTTAAGACTCCTCGCAAGCGCAAGTCCAAGGAAACCGGCGCCCCAGCCAGCGAGTCGGCTGCGCCTCCGATTCCTTCCCAGGTGCCTGGGGACGCAACGAGCGCAGCTCCGGACGCTGACAGTCTTAACCCGGTTAAGGGTGTGCAGAGGCCCGCCGAGGTCCCAGATCTTCCTTGGACGGATCCGGCCTGGTTCAACGAGCAGCTCCGCGCGCACATGTCGGATGAGCACCGCGAGGAGCTCGTGCTGCTGCTCATGGCAGATAGCTGACGGCACCGTACAACCAACGATCGGGTTGGATGGTCGAGGGTCCGGACTCCCCTAGGAGTCCGGACCCTCCTTGTCGAGTGCCCGAGACCACGCCGGGGCCTCTGCGAGTTCAGCGACTCCCCACGACCGTCATGGAAGAAGACGTGAACAAGAGCGATCTCCTCGCCTCCAGTAGGCGCCTCATGCACCTGGCCCTCGGGGACCTCGGTGCTGCTGACCAGCAAGCTGACGTGGTTGTCCTGCACGCAGGCGTCGCCATCGAGCACGCTCTCAAGGCGCACTTGTGCGACATCCACCCGTCTCTTGTCGTCGACGGGCGCGATCTCCCGAGTCTGCTGCACGCCGCTGGCCGAGGTGATCTCGCAAAGAAGGAACTGCCGCTGGTCAAGACCATCGGTGCCGTCGACGCCTTCTTGCGAGTCAGTCAGATCCTTGACAAGGACAAGCTGCTAGTGACCAAGGAGCAGTTCCGCGTGATTGCCGACGCACGCAACGGCGTCGCTCATATCGGAGTCCATGACACCGCCCAGCTAGAGGACCTTCTCAGTACCGGGATCAAGGTCGTCGACGCCATTCTCGTCGCGCTTGAAGAGGACGCTGCCGAGTACTGGGGGGAGTTCCAGCCTCTGCACGACAAGATCCTTGAGGAGAAGCGCCGCGCGGACTGGATCCGGATCGAGGCGTTGAAGATCCGCGCTCAGAAGACGTACGTGGCACGGTTCGGCGCCAGCGACACCGAGGAGCGGCGTAAGGCCATAGCCAGCGCAGAGGTACACAGCATGGTAGCTGGGCAAGCCGCAGCGATGCGCCGTTGCCCTGCCTGCTCCAACCGCGGCTGGGTCGGCGGTGATCTAGATACCAGCTTCGCGGAAATGGAAGAAGAGCCGCAGGTTGTCCTCGTCACCCGCCACTTCCTGTGCAGCGTCTGCAGCTTCGCCCTCGACGGCTACCTTCTCGGCTACTTCGATCACCTCTACGAAGACATCCCCATGGGGCCGGCCGCGACCTTTACGTACGCCGACGGCAGCACCCATGAGGATCTGTGGATGAACCTCGCCTCAGACACCTTCGTAGATCGCAGGCGCGCAGAGGAAGAAGAAGCTCTACGCGCCCAGATCGAGGAAGCCTGAGCGTACGCAGACAAGGAGGTGGCCTTAACCCGGTTAAGGGCCTGCTCGAGGCTGGCGAGTCGGATGACTTTAGTCCGCACAGCTAGCCACAGCAGTCATTCGAGACGGTCGAACGAATTGGAAACAGCTGCTTCGACCGGCCCGAAGCACCCACGCGGGCCCTGGGCTCGGCCCTCCGCAAACACAAGAAGGCGTGTACCCCGCGTTCAGCGGGGAGTACGGGCCTTCGGCCTTCATCTGCCGTATGGGGGAACACACACGGAGCACGGCAATGAGCGCGCCACTGCGAGCTGGCCGATCGCAACAATCGCGGTCATGGCATCGACAACGGAAACTCTCCTGGCGGCCTTGTGCAGCGCCCTGACCGACCGGGACACAGTCAGCGTCCGCGGCACACTGATCGGCGTACTCGGACGTGCGCCCTCCAAGACTGAGGTTTCTGCGGCCAGCAAGGCGGCTCGCAAGATCGCTGAGGACGGTGACGCCGTCCTCATTTCACTCCTGCCTGAACAGGCCGGTCCCGACGCCTACGTCGCTGCCGACCGAGGCGGCAAGCGCCGGGCGTCGAACTACCTGACTGTGGACACGAACATCATCAAAGACCTGCCTTGCCGCGTCGAACTCGCCACCGAAAAGTGGGACGCGGTCATCGATGAAGGCATGCGGCTCACCCAGCAGAGAATCGAAAGCGACCCGATGCTGTCGGCGTTGCTGCCCGGTTGGAAGGCCGTACCCCGCGCCGAGAAGCGGGCTCAGTTCGCTGAGCAGGCAGCAGCCACCTGACCGTCATTCGACCCGACAGCGAAGTGAGACGCCGTACAGACGCTCGAAACGCAAAAAGCTCCGCTCCCCGGCACGCAGCCGGGGAGCGGAGCTTCATGGTGGAGCAGGTGTCAGGGTGCCCAGGTCGCGGATGCTTCTGGCTGCCTAGAACGGTGAACGCGGCCGGGGTTAGCGGGGTCCCCGGCCATGGCAGCTTCTACTCGGTTGTCGCGATGGATTGCTGGTGCGCCCAGACACTGATGTTCTCGCGCTGTTCCGACTGCCATGCCACGAGACGGAGTTCGCCCGCGGCGGTGATGCTGTGAGCTTCGGGGATACCGAAGGTGTGGACCAGGTGATTCGCCAGGAGCGATGCGGCCTGCACCATGCCGGTGCTGCCGTCCGCCAGGTCGTCGACCAGCGCGGTGGCTTCGGCCTGTGCCGCTTCGGCGCAATGCGTTCCCGACGGAAAGGGTGGTACCTGTTCAACCGTCAGGGGGTAAGTCTCGCTGCGTGCGGGTTGTCCGGGCCTGCGTATGGGCCTGGGCGGGGCGTAGGGGTGGGCGTACATGCCGTCGACGAGGTCGACTTCGACAGTTGCTGTTCCGGTGGCTGCGCACCGGTCCCGGGCATGAGCGGCCAGGAAGGCCAGCGCTGACATCAGTCGATGGGCGAGGACGTCCCCTTGCAGGGAACGGACTCGGTCCGTGGGGTCCTCGTCCGTGTCGACGCGTGTCGGCAGGGGCTGCGCCCAGATGCCGGATCCGTCGTCATAGAGGTGGACCAGGTCTCCGTCGGAGCGGCCGGCGCGTTGCTCCAGGGTCAGCCTGTGGGGGCCGACACTGACCTGCCGAAACAGTCGTGTCCCGGAGCCGATCAAGGGCTGGGCCGCAAGGAGTTGTTCCTTGTACTCAGTGAAGGAACTCTGGTTGATCCGCATCTCGCCGGGCATGTCCGGCACCAGCGTCACCAGCAGATGGGGGCGCTCGCGGGTCAGTTCGCTCGTCACGAGCCATGTCTCGATGTCGCGCGTGCGCGTCGCCCGGTCCGCGGCAGCGGTGAAGCGCTGGTGGTAGGCCGTGGCCACGTAGGTCTCGGACAGCCAGTCCGTCTTGCTGCCGGAGCGGCGGGGGTATCGCAGGGCTGGGGCGTTTGGTTTCGTCGGCGCCATGGTGATGGCATGCGGCGCCTGCGGGCTTCGGGGGACGGCAATTAGCAGGAAGCCGTGCCCTGGATTGCCGGGGTTCTCCTTGAGGAACGGCTCCCACTGCACCGGCGGGGCAGTGGACGAGGCAATGCGCTGCTGGAGGTCTCGGATGTGCTGGTCATCGAGGTCGACGTCGAAAGCACGGGACGGAATGCCCCGGCTTTCTGCCATCCCGATGACGAGCACGCCGCCAAGGTGGTTGGCCAGAGCTGCGACGTCCTTGGCCAGCTCTTCCCGGTGCTTGGGTTCGCCGCCGTAGTGCTGCTGTTTGTAGTCGAGGTCTTCGGCTTCGATTGCCTCCTGGCGTCCGACGAGAGCGGCGATGTCGCCGTATCCAACCGTTTCCAGACGGCCACCGAGGAGTGCCTCCAGCCGGCGTGAGCGAAAAGCCATGGCTCTACGGTAAGCACCTGCGGGCCATGAACGGGGGTCCTTCTTGTAGGACGAGAGAGGCCGCGCCCGGCCGGGGAGGCGGGCGCGGCGCTCAGGGGGATGGGTTGCTACTCGGTGGTGGTGCCGGTGACCACGAGGAACTGGTCGCTGGGCAGGTCCATCACGACCTGGGCGTCCGGCCTGCCTTGGGCGCGCTGGGCGGCGGCATACTCTTCCGCCGGCCAGGAGCCACGAGGGCCTCCGGCGGGGAACCTCTCCAGGACAGTGCGCTGGGGCTGGGTAACCATCAGGGGTGCTTCCCTTCGGGTGTGGCTGGCGGTCACGGGTCGGTGTCCTCGGGGGCGGGGACGTCGCCGAACATGTCGTCCATCGCCTGGGTGACGGCGGGTCGGTGTTCGGGCCGGGTGGCGTTGAGGACCGTGTTGGTGAGGTCGATCAGGTCGATGTCCTCGAACAGGTCGGTCAGGTCCGCGATGGTCTCCGGGTCCAGGACGACGCTGTCGGGGCGTTCGCTGTCCATGAACAGTTCATGGCGTCGATGTAGTCGGCGAGCCGGTGGGCTATGGCCGGGGTGACGTCGAGGCTGTGGCAGTGCTCCAGGCCTGAACCGAGGGCTCCGGTCGGGCTGATGTGGATGCGGATGCTCTGCCCGGGGCCGAGGGCGGCTTGCCCGAAGCCGGTGAGGGCTTCAGCGAGAGCTGCGATCGCACTGGTGCGGTCGGCGTCCGCGTCCGTCGCGGTCGCCGTGTCCCCTGCTTCGTCGCCCGCGTCCAGCACCGGTGCTTCCCAGAGCACTTCGAGGCTGTCGGCGTGCAGCCGGATGACCCGTCGGCGGTGTCCGGGAGCGTGAGGTGGCCGATGACGCGGAGCAGGCCGCCGGGCTGCCGCTCGGTGAGCAACGCGTGCGCGATCTCCGGCTCCATGGTGGTGCAGGGGATGACAGCTTCTTCGACCAGGTGGTCGGTCCCGGCGGAGCAGGTCAGCCGCCAGGAGACGGTGCCCTCGCGGTCGCCGGGTTCGGCTTCGGCGGCCAGGTAGCCGTCCAGGGCGAGCGGTATGGCGTCCATCAGCTCGCCTCCGCCAGGCCGTTGGTGCGGTGGGCGGCGTCGTAGGCGTCCAGGACGGCCTTGGCCGGGTTGCCCCGGTCGGCGACCTGGTAGCCGTTGGCCCGCGCCCACGTCCGGATCGCTGCCAGCTCCTCCTTGCTGCGCTTGCCGGTCTGAACCGCCGGAGCCGGGGCGGGAGCCAGGGGCGTGGCGTCCTGTTCCGCCGTGGCGGCGCGGCCGCCGGCCTTCACCTTGCGCAGCTGCGCCTGCGCGGCCTCGAGTTCGGCCTTGGCCTTCGCGACCCGCTGCTCTGCCTCCCGCTGGGCGGCGTCGGTGGCGCGGCGCTCGGTCAGCTCGGTGAGGTCGGCGCGGACGCGGGCGGCCCGGTTGCGGATGCTGGCGGCCGGGTGGTTCTCCGCCCACGCGAGCAGGGCCTCGATCCCGTCGGAGTCCGCCGTGCCGTCGGGCGCCTGGACAGCCGCCTCCGGGGTGCTGCTGTCGTCCGTGCCCGGGGCCGGGACGGTGGTGGTGGCGGGCAGGTCGGCGTGCTTCACGGCTTCGGCGAGCTCGCCCTCGGACAGGCCGAGCGTGCTGCGGACGTGCTCGGGGCTGTTGCCGTTCTTGAGCATGGAGGCGGCCGTGGCAGTGAAGGCGTTGACGGTCATCGTCTCTCCGGTGTCGTCGGGGTTGGTGAGGTGCGGGAGCAGCCGCACGAGGTCGTCTTCGGCGCAGGGCAGTCCGAGGGCGCCCAGCAGGTCCGCGAGGTCTTCCTTGTCGCGGGCGTGGTGGGCGACCACCAGGGAGGCGGCGTTGCTCTGGTCGCTGCCGAGCGGGGTGAGTTCGAGGGCCTCGGCTTCGAGGGCCTCTTTCTTGTCGGTGAACACAGCCCGGCCTCCTACGCGGCGGTGGTGCGGGGCTTGCGCTGGGCGAGGTCCAGCAGCTCCCGGTTGCGCTTGCGCTGGGCGTCGGTGAGCGGCCGGGCCTTCGCGCCGTGCCGGTGCCAGAGCGGCGAGGCGGGCGGCTCGGGATAGGCGAGGGCGTGGTCGACGTCGCGGTGGGTGTTACTCATGGGAGCCTCCAGGCGGAGGAGTCAGGCGTGGTCGTCGCCTTGGCCCCTGGACTTGGGCTTCGGCTTGGCGTCGGAGGCAAACCGCCCAAGGCGGGCCTCAACGGGGTTGGCGGCTATCCAGCTCTCGGCGCACGCCTTGTGCACGGGCTCTTCTGAGTGCGAGCGCATCGGTGTGGGCCGCCCGCACAACACGCAGGGCAGGTCCTTCCAGCGGGCGAAGTGCCGAGCGTCGCGCCATTCCAGGAGGCCACCGGGAGCCGGGATCAGGCCCGGCTCGAACGGCGACTCCTTCTTGCTGGGACGGCCCTTCACGGCCGGAAGCCGGGCAGCTGCTGGAACACGCGCTC
This sequence comes from Streptomyces sp. NPDC096046, assembly GCF_040303285.1. Lineage (NCBI taxonomy): Bacteria > Bacillati > Actinomycetota > Actinomycetes > Kitasatosporales > Streptomycetaceae > Streptomyces > Streptomyces sp. NPDC096046. Next base: position 35,220 of record NZ_JBEOSZ010000027.1, read on the forward strand.
CAGCAGGTCCTGCGTCGGCTTCCAGGGCACGACCTGCCCGCGTGCGGGGACGGGCAGGGGCAGCTCCTGGACGTCGGCGAGCACCAGGTGCCAGGCGCCCGGGTGCGCCCACTCCGAGCAGGGCGGCGCTCCGTCGGGGTCCTGGTGGCAGTCGGTGATCCGGGCGATGCCGACCACCGAGCCGGTAACCAGCTGGCGGCCGCGGATCGTGCGGCCGATCAGCGGGGTGCGCAGCGCGGGCTGGTCGATGGTCTTGCTCGTGTGCAGCAGCACCCAGCCGGTCCGCCACGGTGCGGGCCGGTTTTCCACGTCTTTGGCTCCGGCGAGGATGCAGGCCGCGTACGGCTGCCGGATGCTGATGCCTCGGATCCAGTCGCCCTCGGGCAGGGTCGTGGGGCTCATGCGGCTCGCCCCCACACGGCCGTGCCCGGCCGTCCGGCCCGGCGCCCGTTGATGGACGGCACGGTGGCGTGCACGGCGGTGGCGAGGACCGCGCGGCCGGAATGCTTGCCGGCGTACAGGGCTGCGTCGGCCCCCCTCTGCAGGCGCGTCAGGGCGCGTGCGTCGATCACGTCCGGGGGCGCGGCGCCAACCAATGCGCCGACGTCGACCAGGACCACGGTCGTGTCGTCGCCGTGGCGGGCCAGGAGCCGGCGGGCGCGGGCGGTGTAGGCGTCGCGGCGCATCAAGCCGGTCAGCGGATCCTTCCGGGTTGCCGCAAGTTTGCGGTGCAGCGCCAAGGCGTGCACCATCCAGCCGGTCAACGGCAGGGCAGCGGTGGTGATCAGGAGGGTGCGCGGGCCAATCCGGCCCTGAACGCGCAGGACGGAGTCCATACTGGGGATCTCCCTCTCGTCTCGTACGGGTTGGGTGGGCCCGGGACGGGCGATTGGTTTGGACGCCGTGACGTCCGTCCCGGGGCGTAGCTACAGCTCGAAGTCGCTGCGGGTGGTCCAGCTGTAGGGGCTCTTCCAGGGGCCGGCCTTCGCGGCGAGCCAGTCGAGCTCCCAGCCAGGTCGCAGCCCGCGCGCGGTCCAGCTGTCCGGCTGCTTGCCGGGGTCCTCGAGTCCGGCCTGCTGCGCGGCGAGCGCGGCGTCGCAGACCTCGTGCGCGCGTCGCAGGGCTGTACTGCGGGAGTCCGCCACGCCGGCGAAGACGTGCAGACCCCGCAGGGCCGGGTTGGTGGTGTGGTGCATCGGGACGTCTACCTCGTAGAACTCGTGGTCCGGCATGACGTCCATCTCCTCTCTGGTCCTGGTCCCGGGGGTTTCTGCTGCTTGAGGGACCACCGCGACCGCCCCGGCCTTGTCGTGGGCCGGGGTGGCACGGAGCGTCCGTCAGGCGCGGTAGACGGGCGGGCGGACTCCGGCACGGAGCTCGCGGATGATGGAGCAGGGGCCCTTGGTGGCGCAGTACGCGTCGTCGGTCTCGGGGAGGGCGTTGCCCGTGGTGCCCCACATTTCGCGGGCGACCGCGTTCACGGCGCGCAGCATCTCGCCGTTGTTGGGGCGGCAGGCGCTGTTGGTGTCGCCGACGCCGTGCCGGGCGGCGCTGATGATGTGCTGGCGGGCCTGGCGGGCGGCCCAGCGGCGGCTGTCGGGGCCGGTGTTCTCGTGGACGTGCCCGCAGTCGTGGAACGTGTCCATGTGGCAGACGGTGCAGTGGTAGGTGATCAGCTGGTCCGGCTCGCCGCCGGGAAGCCACGTGCCTTCGAACTCGTAGACGATGACCTCCGCGCCCGGGATCTCGGTGTGCGAGAAGGCGGTGACGAGGCCGACGCCGTCCGCGATGGCGCCGCGCTGTGCCTGGTTCCAGAAGACGCGGGAGAGGAAGTCGTCCCAGCCCTTGCCGTGGGGCCACTGGGCGTACATGACGCCCTGCGAGGCGTCGAAGGTCGCCTTGCCGTCGACGTTCTCGCGCTTGTACTTCTCGATCTGCTCGATCGACCCGAAGTACGTCGCGCTGAACTCCTCGGATTCCAGGAAGATCAGGCCATACCCCTCGGGTCGGGTGTCGTGGCCGTTTTCCCGCAGCATCTCGACCATGTCCTCGTAGCCCGGGTTTCCGGGGGCGATGGTGCCGACGAGGGGCAGCCGGTAGTAGTCGCAGCTCGTGACGTGGGCCGGGTTGGTCTCGCTGACGTTGTGCGCGGTGCCGTACGTGTTCGTGATCGTGATCCCCATGCGTGGGTGTCCTTCCCGGGTTAGCAGCGGGCGCCCGGTGTGGCCGGGTCGCGGCGGGTTCTGGTTGTTCGGCGAAGCGAAACGGAGTGAGAGGTGCCGGGCAGCTTGGATGGGGCGCTGCCCGGCGTGATGGGTGAGCAGGGCGGCGGCTTTGCGCGGCGCCGTCAGCGGACGATCATGCGAGCGGGGTGGCCGTTCTTCATGTGGTCCACGCACTGCGGGCAGTCCTCGCGCGGACCGAGCCCGGCGTGCGCCTCACGGCTGGCGTAGGCGTGGTACCAGCACTGCGTGCACTGCCCCCGGGGCGGGTTCATCGCCTTGGTGTTCGCCATCTCAGCTGGCTCCTTGCGGGTGAAGGGCGCGGGCAGCCCAGATGAGCCGCATCCCGGCGTTGTCAGTGAGCAGGGCAGCGGCCTCGTGCAGCGGGCACGAGGCGTCGCCGTCGCGGTCGGGCTCGACCTGCTCGGCACGGTGCGCGGCGACGGTAAGCAGCTGCGCGACACGGGCCATGAACCCGCCGGGCGGGTCGGTGTCCTCGATGAGCTCCCGCAGGATCGCGGCGAGTTCCTCCTGGTCGATGTCCTCGGCGCTGAGGTCGTCCTCGATCTGCTGGAGAGCCAGGGAGGCGATGCCGACCGAGGCGCGGACGCGCTCGAGGCGCGTGCGGGTCACGGCCGCCGTCACAGGGCGAGGCCGGCGGCGGCCAGCGCGATCAGGACCAGGGCGGCGAGCGACAGGTCGACCGCGCGCCGCAGGTGGGTGAACTTCCGTACGGCAAGGGTGGACAGGACCCGGATGCGGGCGGCTCGGGTGTCGCCGTCCATGCAGTCGCGGATCGCGTCCTCGTCGAGCTGTGCCCAGTACGGGAAGGAGGCCCGGTCTGCGCCGCTGAGCCGGGGCCGGACGACCAGGAGCAGCAGCACGGCGGCTGCGCCCAGGGCGAGGACGGCCGCCGCGCCGAACACCTTGGTCGGCAGGGGCAGGTCCTTGTCGGCGACGGACGCGAGGCCTGCCAGGACGGCTCCGTTGAAGGCAAGCAGTAAGGACGACTTTCCGTCCGTCCTGCTGATCTCACTGGCGACCGAGGCGCAGGCGGCGTCCATGTTCTTGTCGATGCTGGGAGCGGTGACCGTGGAGGTCATGGGCGGTGCTTCTCCTTGTCGTTGCCGGGCGGGCCGCGCGCGGCCCGCCGGAGGTGGTCAGAACGGTGGTTCGTCGGGGGTCGCGGGCAGCGGCAGGAGCCGGATGCGGAGCTCGCGCCGGTCGGACCAGCAGCCGCACGCCTCCATGTCCGGGAACGGCCCGCTGGTCCACCAGCCGCCCGCGCCCCGGTAGTCGGGGCAGGAGCGGCGGGGCCGGGGCGTCAGCTCGATGCAGTGCCGGTCGGCATGCAGCTTCCAGTGGCCGGTCTCGAGGACGGCGGCAGCCGCGATGACCGTGACGGGCACGGCGGCCGCGACCAGCACGGCGGTTCGGGCGCGCACGACGTCAGGGCCGGCCGAAGGGCTGGACGGTGAAGCGGGTGCCCTGCCCGGAGCTGGTGGGCGTCGCGGTGAGGAAGCCGGGGTCGGTCTGCGCGAGGGACGCCAGCAGCGCCTCAATCCAGTCGGTGGGGCGCTGGAGGTCGACGCGGAGCGCGTTGAAGTCGGCGAGGTGCACCGGGTGCGGCTGGGTGCCGTAGCGGCGGGCCCACAGCCGGGTGCGGATCAGCTCGGCGGCCTCGGTGTCGTCGGGCCGGGCGGGCACGCCGCGCGGCATCGCCTGGCAGGCCGCGGCGTGCGTGTTGGCGGCCTTGGCGGCCTCCGTCTCCTTCATCGGGTTGTGCGCGACGTTCTGGTCCGCGCGGTAGGTGCAGCCCAGGCAGGCGGCGGCGTAGTGCGCGGTGCCCCGGTCGGCGTCGGCGTGTAGACGAGGACGGTCGCGCCCTCCAGCGCCCGGTAGCGCTGGGAGACGATCGTGCCCTCCGGCGTCCAGGTCTCGGGCGCTGGGGCGGGGCGGGTGAACAGAGCCACGGTTGACTCTCCTTCGAGGGGTTCGTTGGTCAGGCGGCGAGCCGGTGGATGACCGGGGCCGTGGAAGCGACGTAGGTGTCGGGACTGGGCTCGAAGCCCCTGGCGCAGGGGTCGCAGCAGCCCTGGCTGCGCAGCGGGAGACAGAACCAGTACCGGCGCCCGCATTCGGGGCAGGTGGATCTTGCGGCCATGGCGCGGTCCAGGGCCCACTCTTGAGCGAGCGTCGGAACACGCTTGGGCTTGGCCAGGTCGACGCGGAGCAGGTAGCCGCGGGTGGGGTGACGGCAGGACCACTGCGGGCGGGTCGCGCACAGTTTGCAGCGCAGGATCGCGACTGGTCCCTCGTTGTCGCCGGGGCTCAGTCCCATCTCCCGTAACTGCCGCCTGGTGACCAAGCCTTCGGGCACCGTGCTGCGGTCGTACTCGGGCAGCGCCGCGTCGCTGCGCGGCACCCGGGTCACCTCGGGGCGGCGGCGCTTCTTCCGCGGGCGCGTCATCACCTGCTCCAGGCGCCGGGCAGCCGGTAGGGGCGGTGCGGGTAGCGGGGGCCGGGACGCTGCGGGCGGGGCCGGCCGATCTGACGGCGCGGGCGGGGAATGAGCACGAGCAGTTCCTCCAGTCGTCGAGCGGACAGTGCCGCGCCCCGCCGACGTCGTGCTGGTGTCGGCGGGGCGCGGCCGGGGGGGCGGCTGGTTAGGCGGCGAGGCCGTGGGCCGTGTGCGTGCGGAGAGCTCCGGGCGCGACCGGCGCGGGCGTGGTGTGGCCCGGCCGGGGCGTCTCCGGCTGCTGCGGGGCGCCGTGCAGGTGGGTGCCGACCAGGTAGCCGATCAGCAGCCCGGTGACGCCGAAGACCTTGTGTCGGTTGGCCTTCCACCAGGTCGGAGCCGGGGGCTCGGTGAGCACGCCTATGACGGTCGGGGCTTTCGCAGCCAAAACGGGGTCTCCTTCTCGATCGGAACGGGGTGGTGCGTGCGGCCGGGCGGCCTGTCCGGTCCTCGCCGGACCCCGGGGCGGGGTGGGCGAGGGCCAGGCAGAGCGTCAGGTCAGCGCTGAATCGGGCGGATGTTGTCGGGACCGAGGTCGTCGCCTGCCGGGCTGGGGGCGGGGATGGTGGCGTGCAGGTGGAGCGCGGGGTTGAACTGGTACTGCGGCGGGTGGTTGTGGACGATGGGCCGAAGCGTCAGGCCGCGCAGGGCGAAGATGCTGGCCAGTGCCCACATCAGGGCGGCGAGCCCGATGGCGGCGGCGCGGCCTCCGGCCGGGGCGGCGGACCAGATCATGGCGAGGCTGCTGAGGCCGAACAGCAGCCAGGCGATGCGAGCTCCGGCGTTGCCGAAGAACCCGCCGACCAGGCCTACCAGACCGGTCATCTGCCAGAACGCGTACAGGGCGGCCGGGGCGACGGACAGGTGCGCGGCCTGGTCGGTGAGGAAGAGCCGGATGGGGTGGTCGACCGTGCCCCACAGGCCGCTGCCGTCACCGGCGCCGGACGCCGGGACGGCGGACAGGCCCTTGAGCGTGGCGGAGGCGATGTCGCCGGCGGCGTCCACCATCAGAACGATGAGGCTGAGCCCGCCGAACAGTGCGGCGGCTTTGAGCCAGGTGGCGATCTCGTGCCAGCTGGCGTGCCGGGCCTGGAAGATCTCTTCCCACCGCTGGTAGAGGAAGCCGCCCTCCTCCCAGGACTCCTTCCACGCGGTGCGCAGCCGGGCCAGCCGCTGGGTGCCGGGCTTGCCGTCCGGTTCGGGGGTCGGCGGCACGGGCGGCAACTGGTTGAGCACGTCGAGGAAGGACGGGTTCTCCTGGCCGTTGACCGGCTTGTCGTTGCTGGGCATGGCGTAGCTGCTCCTTCGGCGAAGGGGATCTGTGGGTGGTGCGGGCTGGCCGGAGCTGGTCAGCGGATCTCGTTGCGGGTGCGGGCGAAGAACGCCCCGCGCGTGGTGCTGTTGTTGTGGATCTCGGTGTGGTGGGTGACCGGACCCTCGTAGACGTTCCTGGTGACGGCCGCGCGGGCCTTGCTGATCGCGCCGCCGATGGCGGTGGCGACCATGGCCAGGCCCGCGAACGGCAGGGTGACCATCAGGACGCCGTTCAACGTGACGGAGGCCAGGCCCTGGAGCACGAGCCAGGCACCACAGCCGATGCCGGTGACCCCGGCGCCCACGCCGATGGAGGCCACCGCGATCCCGGCCGCCCAGGCCGGGACGACCCGGTGGTCCTCCTGCTTCACGGGCGGGGCATCGCCGTAGGCCGGCGTCTCGGTGTCGTCGCGGAACGAGGTGGGGTGGTGACGTACGGGCTTGCTCGCCCATTCGTCGAGCAGGCGGCGGGCTTCGGCCGCGGCCTCGGACTCGGGCATGCCGGACTGGGTGGTGTTCAGGGGGTCCATCGGGGTTCTCCGATCACGCGGGAAGGGGAGCGCCCTCCTGGCCGTGGTGGCCGGGAGGGCGCGTGGGGGAGTGGCCGCGCGCAACGGCGAAGGGCGTCGCCGGAGTCGTATCCGGTGGCGCCCTTCGGAATTGCGCAGCAGGTGAGTTGAGGCTGGCGGGTGGGTAGTCACCGCACCTGCGCCCCGGGCATCCTCGAACCAACAGGCGCGGGGAAGGGGATCTGGTGGAGTTCGTCTTCGATTGCGGATGGTGCGGGGGCGACAACTACTTCGTGGGCAAGCAGGTCGGCTTCTGGGTCGACAAGTGGGAGATCCCCTCGGAGTGGGACTGCCGCTTCTGCGACGGGCTCAACTACACGCCCGACCCGCCGTGGACCGAGGCGTAGTTCAGAGGCTGGAGAGCAGTCCGGCGAGCGAGGCGAGGCCGCTGTTGATGGCCGGGGCCAAGCCGGTGGCGGCGAGGGTGAAGCCGAACAGCGTGCAGGCCAGTGCGGAGCCGACGCGGACGTAGCCGCCCTTGACCAGGACGACAACGATGATGCCCAGCAGCGCGGCGGCGGAGATGGAAAGGGCCACGGCGGTGGTGCTCCTTCACAAGGGGTCGGGTGGGGCCGGCCGCGCTCGGGCAGGCCGACCCCAGGGATAGGTGGGTGTGATCAGGCGTCGGTGAGGTTCTTGATGGCCTCCAGCGCCTGGCGGGGCGAGGCGACCTGCTCGGAGCGGCGGCCGCCGCCCTTGGAGCCGCGCCCGCCTCCGCCCTTGCCGCCGCCTCCACCGCCGCGCCGGCGGGACCGGCCCTCGCCCTCGTCGTCCTCGTCAGGCTCGGGCCAGAACTCGCCGGGCCGCACAGGCTCGTTCCAGTCGAACCACAGACCGCGCTTCTCCAGCTCGCTGATCTCGTAGTCGGTGAGCCGGTTGACCTCGTCGGGGAACAGCGTGGACAGGTCGGTGTCGAAGTCCGCGTACAGCGACCGCATGAGCACGGCGCGGCCGTTGTCGAGGACGATGACCGCGACGCCGCCGGTGGAGACGCCGTTCTCCGGGTCGGCCTCGCCCTTCATGGCCCGTTCGATTGCGGAGCCCTCCTGGCGGGAGTAGCGGGCCGGGATGGTCGGCACGTCGTAGGCGTTCTCCATGGTGCCCTCCGCCGCCTTGCGGGTGGCGCCGGGCGAACCCATGTTGAAGATGATCGGGCGGCTGTTCTGCCGCAGGTTGTCCTTCATCTCGGTGGAGAAGCCGTTGTGCGCGAACGGCGACTGGCCCGCAGGGTTGAAGCCGATCCCGTACTTCAGGCCGGTGACGGTGAGGTCGTCGCCGTCCTTCTGGATGAACTCGCCGAAGTCCGCGTCCTGCGCGGCGGTCATGAACTCATCCGCGTACACGTTGAGCTGTCGGTAGGGGCAGCGCGTGTCGCCGGGCTTGTAGTCGTGCGGCTGGCCGTCGTGCGGCCAGGGCATCTCCGCCCTGATCTCGCACAGCGCCTTGGCCGCGCGCAGCTGGCGGGCCATCCACAGCGCGTTCGAGCCCTGCCGGTCGATGTACCGACCGAGCACGGTGGTCTTCTCGTCCTTGCGGACGGTCGACAGCCACACCACCTGGCCGTCCAGCGACTGGGCGGCCATGTTGATCGCAAAGAACTGCGTCTTGCCGGAGCGGGACACCCCGAGGATCAGGCCGTGCGCGGCGGCGTTCTTGTCGTGCTGGTACACCATCGTCTTCACCGGCTGGCCGGTGATGGTGAACCCGCACACGTACATCCCCTTGGCGTCCGGGGTGAGCAGCTCACGGGTGGCGGGGAAGATCGCGCTGAGCGGCGGGGTGTCGAACGCGCTGATCAGGAACTCACTGCCGTCGATGAGGACGAACACGCAGGAGTCGTCCTCCGGCAGCCCGAGTGCGCGGCAGACCTTGGGCAGGTCGATGCGCGGGGTCTCGGTGGAGTCAGCCATCTTCGCCCGGTAGAAGGTGACCCCGCGTTCGTCGTCGCGGGTCTTGTGGACCAGCTCGGAGCCGGGGGCGCCGCCCTTGGGTCCGCCGACCCGGTCCGTCCAGCGCTCCTGCGCGGTCGGCTTGGTGCGGCGGCGCTGGTTGGCGTCGGGGGTGATGCGGGCCTCCATCCAGCCGGGCCCGCCCTGGCGGCCGGGCTGGATGGCGACCTCCGACAGGACGACGTCGCTGGAGTGCACGCCGAACGGCGCGGCGACCGCGGCCTCCGTGAGGCCGGTGATCGGCCGTCCGGTCTCCGAGGCGCGCAGCAGGATCGTCATGTCGTGCCGCTGACCGTCGTGCCGGGTGGCCTTGACGATGTGCGTGCGGCCGGGCATCCCGGCCTGCTCCCACAGCACGCGCGCGTCGCGGGTGAGCAGGTCGGCTCCGTCGTCCGGCTGTACCACCGGCTCCTCGAGGACTTCCGTGGGCGCCGGCTGCGGGGCCGGGGCGGCGAGGGCGGGGCGGTGGCGGTGGCGGGTGTGCCGGGAGAACGGCATCACCAGGTAGCCGGCCGCCGCCCATCCGGCGGCGAGCAGGGCGTCCATCCAGTACGGGCCGAAGCCGGTGGTGGTCTTGGCGGCGACGTCGACGGCGGCGGCCAGGACCAGCGGGGACCAGCGCAGGATCTTGCGTCCGGCGCCGGGCTCATCGCTCTTGGCGGCGAGGAACCAGCCGCCGATCCCGGCGGCGCCGGCGAGCTGCACGACCTGGTTGACGGGGCTGTCGGGGTAGAGGTTCGGGGCCACGGCCAGCACGGGCGCGGCGAGGGTGTAGGCGAGGCGTTCGAGCGCGACACTGCGCGGCGTGGTCACCGGCTTCTCCTTCGGGAAACGGGACGGGCGGCCCCGCGATCTGCGGAGCCGCCCGTGGCGGGGGTGGGTGGGGGAGTGGGGGTCAGTCGTTGAAGAAGCCCGGCCTGGGCGTCCTCTCGCGCCGGTTGGAGCGGATGTCGTCCAGCGCGCCGTACAGCTTGGAGTGGGTCCGCTTGGTCTCGAAGGTGAGGTCGGCGGTCTCCTGCGCGGTATCGTGCAGCTTCTTGACCTGCACCCCGGCGCCCCCGAGGGCGACACCGACGTTGCTGGTCAGCTCCACGAACTTCGGGTCCAGTTCGGCGTTGGCGACGTCGCGGGCCGCGTCCTCGGCACGCTTGCGGTTCTTCGCGATGCTGCGCACGAGTTCCTCCAGGCCGAGCCCGGCATCGTCGAGCGCGCGTCCGAGGGCGTCGAGCTTGGCCTGGACGGCCTTATAGCGGTTGTCGCCGTCGGCCACGGCGGGCGCCGCGCCGCTGGGGCGGGGTGCGAGTTCGCTGCTCATCAGCGGGTTTCCTCCCTGGTCTTAGTCGTGGTGGGCGGCGGCCGACGTGTACTTCAGGCCCGCGTCTTCCTTCGCAGCCATGTCCTGGCCGTACACGCGGGCGACCATGGCGGCCGCGAGCTTGGCGGCCTCCAGGGCCAGCCCGCACTCGGACGCGCACCGTTCGGCCAGCTGCTTCAACCGGGCCGCGGAGTCGGCCAGGTCCGAGATCAGCTCGGTGACCTCGGTGCTGACGTTGTGGTCGCCGATCAGGTCGGCGGCCATGTCCCGCAGGGCGTCGGCGACCTTGTCGAGGGCCTCCGCGAGGGCTTCGGCCCGCTCCTGGTCGGACGCGGCCTGGATGGCGATGTTCGCCATCTCCATCAGGTACTCGCCGAACGTGATGTCCGTGCGGTGCTGGGCTCCGAGGCCGCCCGCGCCGGACGGCCTGCTGACCTCCGAACTGCTCACGCTGCTCCCTTCCGTGCTGGTCGGCCGGCTGGTGCCGGGCCGTGCGGTGTGCCGCTCCGGCGCGGGCGGCAGGCCCCTCACGCCGGTCGTCATGGCTGCGGGCCCGTCAGGGACGATGTCCGCGTCGACGATGTCGTCCTCGCCCTTGCTGTCCGTGCGCGGCGAGCGGGCCGGACGGCCAAGCCACTCCCACGTCGGCGTGGAGTCCTCCTCGCCGAACGGGCTGTCCGCCGGGCGGCCACGCCGCCCGGCCCGACCCGTACGACCACGCCCAGCCCGACCGGTGCGACCCGTGCGGCGGGTACGTCCACGCCGTCCGGCCCGTCCCGTGCCGCCGGTGCGCCGACGCCGGAACCGGCGCCGCTTCTTCGCACCGTCAGACGCCCCGTCACCGGCCGTTGAGTCCTTGCCCGGCTCATCGCCCGCCTTGCCGTCCTTCGCGGCGCTGGAGGCCCCGTCAGGGCCGTCCTTGGCGGACTTCCCGTCCTTGCCGTCGGTGCTCTTGCCGTCGTCGGTGCCCTTGCCCTTGCCCTTGGAGTCCTTGTCCTTGGTCAGGCTCACCTTCTCGGTGCCGGCCTTGGCGCCCTTGGCATCCTTCGCGTCCGCGGCGGCCTTCGCGTCGGCGCGGCGCTTGTCGAAGCGGCGCTGGGCTTCCTCACCGACGGCCTTGCCCAATGTGGTGCGGCCCGAGTCGGCCGACGCCGCGGCTTCCCGCTTCGCCTTCCGTGCCTCCGCCCGCTCCGCCTTCTTGGCCCGGCGGGCCTCCCACGCCTGCTGCCGCTGGGCGCGGGCCTGGTCGCGGTCCTTGCTCCGGTCCGCGACGCCGGCGGCGTGCCCAGCTGTGCGCCGCTCCTGCCGCCCGGCCTGCCGGGCCCCGGCGCGCTCCTGGCGGCCGCGGGCCCGCTCGGCACGGGCGCCGGACGCCTGACTTGCGCCGTCGCCCTTCGAGTTGCCGCCCCGGCCGGAGCTGCCAGAGCCCGTCTGAGAGCCTTTCGACCCCCCGGACGAACCGCTGCGCCCGGGACCGGATGCACGGCCGCCAGAGCCCGTCTGAGAGCCCTTCGTGCCGCCCTTGCCGCCTCCGCTGCCCCCGGACGATCCGGACCCCGAACGCCCGCCGGGGCCTCCGGAGTTGGAGCCACGTGACCCGGGCCCCTTGGAGCCGGGACCCGAGTTGTTGCGAGACGGTCCGCCGCCACTGCCGCCACCGCCGCGCGAGGACCCGCCCCCGCCGCCGGCCTTCGAGCGGCCCTTGTCCGCGCCCAGGCCGGAGCCGGACGACTTCGTGCGGTCGGCGTCGGCCTTTCCGCGCGCCGCCGCCTTGTCGCCCTTCGCTTTCATCATCGCCGCGTGGAGCTTTCCGTTCTGCTCCATCATCGCGACTTCTTGCGCGGTGCGGCCCTCCAGCAGCGCCGCCTTCCGTGCTATTTCCGCCTCACGGAAAGGCACTTCGCTTTCATGGTTGGCCCGCGCCATTTCCAGGCGGAATTCCAACCAGTCACCGAGACGGTCAGCGAGAGAACGAGGCTGTTCGTATTCACCTTCCTCGTATTCGCCGTCATCTTCGCTGATTTCCGGTGCCGTAATTCCTTCAGAGCGCAGGGCCGCTGACGGGTCCGGGGCAGCCGGAATCGTCGGCAGTTCCATCGTCGTCTCTTCCGGCGACTCCGGCGGCGCTGGGGGAATGTCTTCCGGCGGCGGAATGGTGTCGCCGTAATCCGGGATCGGCGGTGGCACATACGTGGAATCACCGCTCCAGGGGCCTTGGACCAAGGTCCCGGTGCCGTCCTCATCGGACACGGTGCGCCTCCCTCCTGGGACTTGACAGAGCGTGGGGTCTTGTGTGCACGCGTGTGCACGTGCACGTGTGCACGCTTTACGCGCGCGAGGCCCCGCCGGAGCCCGGCGGGGCCTTCGCTGGTGACGTTCAGTTACGCGGGTCGTGCTTCGCCACGACCTGTTCCGCGTACTGCAGCAGGTCGTTCCAGATCCGTCCGTTGCCCTCCACGCGCTGGTCCAGCGCCGTGATGAACAGGCGGCAGATCATCGCGAATCCGGAGTAGACGTCGCCGCGACCGGCTTTAACGTCCTTGGCCATTCGGGATCGCGCCAGGCGGAGCCAGAATTCCATCTGACCTGCCTCGCCGCGAGATTCGCGGGCTTTCTTCGCCTCTTCCGTCAGCCAGTTCTGCCGCCGCTGCGCGGAGCGTTCGGCACTATTGAGGGGGCGGTTCACGCCGACTCCCGACCGAGGTCGTAAATCGACGTGGGACCACCACTGTACCCGGGATTCTGGTTCTGTCCACCCTGCTGCGGCGGATTGGGCGCGGCCTGGAGCGACGGCGGGTTCTTCTTCCGCTGCCTTTCGATTTCCTTTTCCTTCCTGCCCTTGGCCGTATTCACAACGGCCTCGTCGTGGGCGCGGCGCTTATAGGCGCTCTTTTCCAGGCCCTCGGTAAGGTTGTTCAGGTTCTTGAGCACGTTTCCGAGGGCCTTTTCGACGGGCATCGCGCGCAGCCTGGCGTGGTACCAGCGGTCGCCCTCCACGTGCGTGTCGCGCAGGTGCACGCGGGTCTCGTGCGCGAGGGTCTCCAGGTTCTTGCCGATGTCCAGCAGGACCCGCTGAACGTCGGCCAGGTACCGGGCGGTTGCCTCCGGGCTCTGCGCGACGTCGCGCAGAGGTGCGTAATTCGGGTCGTTGTTGCTGTTCACGGCGGGGATTCCCTCCTGGTGTACTTGTGGGGCTGTCGACTGCTTCCGGCAGTCGCAGCGAGGGCCAGCCCACTTCCGATGGGCTGGCCCTCACTGCTGTGTGCCGGACGGTGGATCACTTCAGGTGCTTGTCCGCGTCCTCGGGACGCAGCAGGCCGGCCTCCTTCAGCAGCCGGACCGCGCGGGACTGGTTGACGCTGAGCTTGGTGCGGGCCTGGTAGAGGGTGACGAAGCCGTCCTCGTCACGCGGCAGGTTCTGTACGAGCGGCAGGAGTTCAGCGTCCGTCCGTACAGGCGTACCGGGACGGTCCGCACCCGCCGTACCGCTGGTTCCGGTTGCAGGAGAGGACGCGGCACCCGTACCTGTACGGGCCTCCGGAACACCGTCACCGCCGGACTGTGTACGGACGCTGATGGCACCCGTGCGCGCCTGTACGGCCGCACTGGCCGTACCGGTACGCCCCGCAGCCGCTGTACCTGTACGCCGCGCCCCCTCGGGGGTGGTGTGTACACCGTCTGTACGGTCGCTGTACGGCCTGGTCACCGCCGCTTCGAACCCGTCATCGTGCGGCGGGTGCGAGGCGGGGCGTACAGGGTCCGTACCGTCCCGTCCGGTGCCCGTTCCGTCCGGCCGGACCGCGCTGTGAGCGGTGTACAGGTCGGGGCTGGCGGCCCCTGTACGGCTGGACGACGCGCCATCCGTTCCGTCTGTACGCCGGTGCGTACCTGTACGGGCGGGCGTTCCGTTTCCGCTGTCCGTACCGGTACGGCCGCCCGCAGCAGCCGTACTGCCGTGTCCGTCCGTACCGTCGTCGTGCATGAGCGTGTGGACGCGCCAGATGACCGCCACGAAGATCAGCACGACGAACGTGGTCAGCTGCCACGGTGCCGACTGGCCTTCCTTGACGATGTGCGCCTGCTCGGACAGGTGGTACGTCACGTTCGCCGACGCCATCAGCAGCAGCGCGTAGGGGATGTCCTTCTTGGCCCGGAACGCGGTGACGCAGTAGACGTCGATGCTGACCGGCAGCAGCGGGGCGACGTAGGGGTGGATGCCGACCATGCGGGCCAGCTCGTACTCGCCGGAGGCGGCGAGACCGACGCCGGCGGCGAGCGCGATCCACGGGGCGGTCTTCCACGCCTTGCGGCTGAGGTTCTGCTGCCAGCCCCGGAAGCGGGAGTTGGCCCGCTTCGCCTCCCGGGCCTCATCGAGCAGCCGGCGTGCGCGGGCCTCATCGGCCTGCGCCCGATCGGTGATGCCCTTCGCCTTGCGCTCCGCCTCCGTGGTGATGCGGCTCGCCTCCTTCTGGGCGGCCTCCCGCAGCTGCGCCGCGACGGTCTTGGCTTCCTCCCGCAGCCGCTCGCGCTGCTTGTCGCACGCCTGCTTGAGCCCGGCGAGCTCGTCGGCGAGGGCCTTGCGCTTGGTCGCGGCCTCCGTGTCGAACTGGTCGGTGAGCGCGCGCAGCTTCTCACGCAGCTCGGTGCGGGCCTGCTCCGCCTCGGTGTGCGCGGCGGCGACGTGCTGGTCGGCCTCGCGGCGCCGGTCGTCGGCGGCCTTGACCGCGTCCGCGTACAGCGCCTCCGCCTCCGCCCGGCGGCCGTCGTACTGCTCAGCCGCCTTCGCCGCGAGCTGGGCAAACCGCTCGCGGGCCTGGTCGACCTCCCGCTGCGCAGCGGCCACCAGTTCGTCGGCCTGCTCCTGGGCGCGGGCGAGGATCTGCCCGGCCTCGAGGCGGCGCTGGTCGACCAGGGCGCTGATCTCGGTGAGATCGGCTTCGGCCAGGCGCCGCAGCTCGGCAACCGCCTTGCCGGTCGCCTCGCGGTCAGTGGCGGCCAGCTCGGTCAGGTCGGCGACCTGCGCGCGGGCCTCCGCCACCAGGGTCTCGGCACGGTCGCGGGCCTCCGCCAGAAGCCGGTCGGCCTCGCCGCGCGCGGCCTCCAGGTCGCTCTTCGCCGCCGCGCGCTGGGCGGTGGCCTCCTGGTCGGCGTCGGCGGTGATGCCCGCGGCGCGGGACTGCGCCTCGGTCATCAGCACGGTGACCTGCTCGTGCGTGTCGGCGACGGTGCGCGCGGCCGCCGTCTCCGCTTCCGCCTGGAGGACTGCGGCCTGCTCGCGCGCGGTGTCGATGATGTCGGCGGCCCGGTCCCGGGCGTCCGCGACACGGGCCAGCGCCTCCCAGTCCATCTCCGTCTCAGTAGTTCCGGCCTGGGCCGGGGGAGCGTCGGGGGTGGGGGAGGCGGTGGGCTGCTGAGTCGGACGGGATGCCGCCGGCTTCTTGCGGGCGGTGGGCCTCTTACGGGTTCGAGTGGCGGCCACGCCGCCTCCTTCCAGATCGGGTGCCGCCCCACGGGGGCGGCGGTTCACGGGTGGTTCGGTCAGTCGCGCTGGGCGGGCAGCTCCGGCCGCTGGTTAGCGGTCGCGTGCTGCTGGGTGAGCCAGGCGATGGCGGCCGCGGTCATGTCGTCGGCCGCGCCGTCGGTGTTCAGCGGCGCGGTGTCGATGTCGCGCATCGCGTCGACGGCCGGCAGCAGCCGCATGTAGTCGGGGTTCGCGTAGTAGATCGGGCGGCCGTTGGGCAGCGGGGTCAGGTCGTAGGTGTTGTCCAGGCAGACCCGGTCGACGCGGCAGACGAAGGTGTGGTTGGTCTGCCCGGTCCAGAACAGCTCCGGGGCGCGGTACAGGACGAACTGGCCCCGCTTGAACTTGATCGCGGGGGTGGTGCTCTGGGCGCTGTCGCGCACGGCAACTCCTTGGCGGGTCACGCGGTCCGGACTGTCCGGCTCCCAGTCACCGCCCGACCCGGCCGCCGTGAAGTCGGCGGCCGGTGCGGGCGGATCAGGCAGCCGTCAGGCCACGACCGCGAGGGGCCGGTGCGGGGCGATGACCTGGCCGTCGGGGAGCAGCTCGCCGGTGTCCTCGAACAGCAGGACGCCGTTGCACAGCAGGCTCCAGCCCTGCTCCGGGTGAGCGGCCACGACGTGCGCGGCCTCCCGGTCCGGACTGTCGGCCGACGGGCACTTCGGGGTGTGCGTGCACAGCGAGTCCGGCAGCCGGGTGGCGCCGGTGGTGGTCGTCGCGGTGTCGAGCTGGGTGCTGCTGCGCATGGGGCTCTCCTGGCGGGGGAAGCGAGCCCGAGACTTTCCCGGGCTGGAGACGCGCGAAAGGCCGGCGCCCGTACGGCGGGCGGCCGGCCTGGTGGAACAACGTGGTGCGGACGGAAGTTGGGTTTCCGTCCCGTGCTGCGGTCAGTCCCGCTTCTGCTTCTGCTGGGCGAGGTAGGCGTCCTGGAACCGGGCGAGCGACTCGTACAGACGCTGGCCGGTGTCGCACCGCGCGTCCGGTGAGCACCTGGTGCAGGTCTCGCCGTGCGCACGGTTGGCGGCTGTGGCCTTCATGTAGCGGTCGTACAGGGACTCAGCCACGGGCCTGTGCCGCGGCCCGGGCCCGGTTACGGGCGGCGCGGCGCTTCATCGAGCGGCGTTGGTCCTCGCTCAGCCCGCCCCAGACGCCGTGCTCCTGGCCGGACTCCAGCGCCCACTGCAGGCACTGCTCGATGACGGGGCAGCGGCGGCAGACCGATTTGGCTTCCTCGATCTGCAGCAGAGCCGGGCCGGTGTTGCCGACGGGGAAGAAGAGATCGGGGTCCTTTTCGCGGCAGACAGCGTTGTGACGCCAGTCCATGTGTGTCCTCCGTAGCGGGCGGTTCAGGCGGGTGGGGTGTGCGGGCAAGCCGAAGGGGCGGGGTGCGGTGATCAGCGGCCCTCCAGCGCAACGTGCGCGCCATCACCGGGCTGACCTTCTTCACACCCGCCCCTTCGGCGGGAGGTGCTACTGCGTGCCGCCGATGTGGCAGTGGATCTGCTTGCCGAGCGGTGTGGGGACGACGCGCCATCCGGAGGTGAGGACGTCCAGCAGGTCCAGGCCGCGCCCGGACTCCGCGTCATCGCTGTCCATCGCCACCGAGCGGCGGATCGGCAGCAGCTCGCCGACGGGGTCGTGCACGCTCACCGCCACACCGCGGCCGGTGGCGTACACCTCCACGATCAGCGGTACGTGATCGCCGCTGGCCCGCACGGCGTTGCCGAGCAGCTCCGAGACGACCCACTGCGCGGTGTCCGCGGCCTCCTGCTCGGCTCCGTACGCCACCGGCACCGTCGCGGTCAGCCGGCGCACCTCGCTGAAGGTGTCCGGGGAGGCCGTGATGTGGGCGGTGAATCCGCCCTCGCGGTGGCGCACGTACAGGCCGGGGACGACGGCGGGGAGCTCGGGGCGGGCCGCAGGCCGGCCGGAGTCGGCCTGGCGGGCCCGGCGCAGCATGTCGTCCATGCACGGGCTGCTGTCACCGCGCGCACCAGGAGGCGCGGGAGATGTCATCATGGGACTCAAGGTTTTTCCTCCACTGGATTGACCTGCTGACGGCCCTGGGGCGCTATCCCGGGGTCGTCGTCGTTTCGGCTGTCGTACGAGCAGCCGCGGCCGCGGTCGTTCGTGCGGGCCTCAACCCCGTTCGGCGTCGCGGCCGTCCGAGGCGGCGGGCGCGGTCCGGGTGATGAAGCCGTTGCGGGTGAGGTGGACTGTCGGGACCTGGCGGGTGGTGCGGTACAGGTCGGGACGGGTGCTGCGCATCTGGTCCTGGGCGAGCCCGGACATCCGGGCGGTGAGTCGGCGGCCCCCCTCGCAGGGCGTGCCCGCCTTGCACGGCGAGCAGGTGGTGCGGTGCTGCTGCAGAGCCGTGCGCAGCTGCCCGTACAGAGCGGGGACGTTGGTCTGCGCGATGCGGCTGATCAGCTTGCGCAGTTCGATCACCGTGGCGCAGTGCCCGAGGCGGCACTGCGAGCAGTCGTCCTGGAGGTGCTCGGCAAGCTGCTCCCGCGGGCCCCGAGCAGCAGAGTTCATCTGGACGGTCGCAGGCGGGGCCTGAGGGCGCGGCTTGCGGACCGGGTTGGTGGTGCGCCGGCTGGACGCCGTGCTCTCAGCGGCGAGCAGCCGCTCGGTCCACTGCTCGGAGGTGATGTCGATCTCGATGCGCTGCGCGCTGCCGGGGCAGCGGCGGCCGTTGGACGGCTTGGCCTTGACGGAGGCGTCACGGTAGCGGCGGCCCTCGGGCTTCGGCTGCTCCACACCGTCGCGGTGGGGGTGAATCATCGACCGGGTCAGGCGGTGCCATGTCTTACATTCGGGGCATACGACCATGCGGGTCTCGCCCTCGCGGAGGTTGAGGTGCTCGGGGCGAAGGCTGCTGGCCTTGATGGGGGCGCGGCCATTGTGGCGCATCGAGTTGACTCCCTGGGTGGCGATTGCGTTCTCCTTCAGCCAGGAGCCGGGCGGGGCCCGTTTCCTGACCGGCGGGCAGCGCAATAGCTGCGGGTGGCTCATCTGGCTGTGGCTCCAAGGGACCGCGTCGAACTCGTCACCAAGGCCGGCGTGTAAGCACGGACAGCCAGACATATGAAGTTGATCGGGATTGGGACTGTGGGTCCGGCTCCCTCATCCGGCGCCGCCCGTGGGCGGTTCCAGGTGGGGGAGCCGGGTCCGAAGACCCGGCGGGAGTGGAGAAGTCAGGCCGCGACCGGCAGGGCCGTTGCGGCGGCCAGCGACGTGCTGCGCAGCTGCGCGGCGAAGAGGATGAGCACGTCGACCAGGCGCTCGCGCACCAGCTCGGTGGCGACCGGGTCGGCGGCGATGTCGCGGGCGGCGAGCATGCGGTTCTCGCGGGCCTCGATCGCCTCAATGGCTGCCTTGATGTCCAGGCTGTCCAACTGCTCATGGGGGAGATGACCAGCCGCGTACATCTCCAGCGGCGTACCGAACGCCATGTCCAGGTCAACGTCGCCGAACTCGGGGAGCTCCACCTCAAGTTCAGCCAGGAGCGCCAGTGTTTCGCCGTCGAAGGACTCGCTGGCGAGGCTGGCGGCGGGACGGCGGGTGATGTTCATGGGGTGGTCCTCTCGCAAGGGGTCTGTCCTGGTTGGTTCAGAGCGGTGAGTCGAGTAGGGCAGCACGGGGTGATCGGCAGATCGCTCGTCGTGACCTCGCTTGCCTCCAGTAGAGCAAATCTCTTTATAGAGGTCAACGGTTCATTAGAGAGACGCGCTAAATTGTCAGGGACGGCCTTGGCCTGCCTCGGCCGTCCGCCCGTACGATCAGCTCTATAGAGAGCCGACCACTGGGAGACAGATGAGCCGCGAGGGCCAGACCAGCCAGCCCAAGTACCTGCGGATTGCCGCAGAACTGAGGGGTGCGCTCGAACGCGGCGACTACCAGCCCGGCGACCGTCTCCCAGGCGAGAACACCCTGGCTGCCGACTTCGGCGTAGCACCCCTCACGATGCGCCAGGCGCTCGGAGTGCTGCGCAGGGAAGGCCTTGTCGGGTCTCGCAAGGGATCCGGTTGGTTCGTTGAGTCGTTCCGCCCGATCAGGCGGCGGGGCATTCCCCGGCTGGCCCGCGGGCAGTGGGGCAGCGGGAAGACGATCTGGTCCGCAGACGACCGCCGCGCTCCGGACGTCGACCAAATCACGGTTCAGGAAGACACGACCCCGCCGAACCACATCAGCGACGTGTTCGAGCTGGCGCCCGGCGAGACGGTCTGCGTCCGCAGTCGTCGGTACGTAATGGAAGGACGCCCGGTCATGGTGGCGGAGTCCTACCTGCCGCAGTCGCTGGTGGCGGGCTCGCCCATCACTCAGGCCGACACCGGTCCCGGCGGTATCTACGCCCGTCTGGCTGACCTTGGTCGAGCCCCGGCTCACTTCCGGGAGGAGATCCGCGTGCGTATGCCTTCCGCCGAAGAGGCAGCCCGGCTGGCCATTCCCGCCGACAGGACGGTCATCAAGCTGGCGCGTACAGCGTTCGACTCCGAAGGGCGAGCGGTGGAGATCAACGAAATGACCATGGACTCCGCCGCGTACGTGCTCGACTACGAGTTCGACGCCTGATGTACCCGCTTCGTGACCCGTGCACTGTGGGTTGCTACTCCCGCACAGGGAGCCAACCCACAGTGCCCGGCGCGCGCGAAGCCGATCGCAAGAGGCCACGGAACTCACCGGTCCCGCCGGTGAGACGGCATCAGCAGGGCCTTGAGGATCACACCGGTCACGCTGGTGCTGGCCACGGTGGTGACGATGTCGCGGATCACCACCAGCAGAACCGTTACGACCAATCCGCCGGTCAGAATGACCGTGACGCGTATGACCACCGTGCCGCGGAGGTGTCCGCGCGGCCGGGTTCCTGCCATGGCTCCCGAGCAGGTGCAGTCATGTGTCGACCTCGCGCCGGTGGGCGTGAGATCGATGTTGCGGCCATGCGCGTCGGCTACACGGTGCCCCGTGTCGTGGGCATGCCGAAGCTCGTTCATCTCGCCCTCCTAGAGCCGAAGTTGGGGATCCCGGCTGGAGAAGCCGGTACTCCAGGTGTAGGCGTGATCTTGGGTGACTTCTACGGTTGCCCTGTATCCGTCCTGCGGATACAGGGACTTGGATACATCGAGGGGGCTCAACGTGGGGCAGAGGCCGAAGGTGCTGACGCCGGACCAGTCTCCCCAGCACCGCCTTGGCTACATGATCCGACAGCTGCGTGAGGCGCGTGGACTGTCCATGCGGGAATTCGCCGCGAGGACGTTCGTTTCGCACTCCAAGGTGCAGCGTTGGGAAAACGGGGCCCGCCCACCTCAGGACCGGGGTGAGGCGGAGCTCATCGACCGAACGCTTGGTGCTGGCGGGTTCCTGATCGAGCTGTGGCAGGAGATCAACCGAGGTGTATCCGAGCCCATCCATGTATCCGGTTCGGAGGCCCATGTATCCGATACACCGATGAGCCTGGCCACGGCCCTTTCGCACACGGCACCGTCGGACAGTGAGGGGATCTTCGTCCCTGCACGTCTCGACGATGGAACGGTGGTGCTTGTGGCACTCGATCGACGCGCGCTCTTGCGCGCCGGGGTGGGGGTCGGTGTAGCTGCGGTTGCCGGCACGGGGATGCCAGCAGCTTCAGCAATCAGCACCTCCGAAGATTCATTCGGGTTTGCGAGAACCGCCGCCGAAAGCTGGCCAGGCCTTCAGCTGTCCCGTCCGACACCTGACTTCGGAGTCGACTTGCACGCCCTCATCCCGGGTGGCCGTTCCATGCTCGGGTCCCAGCTCTCGCTCCAGGTGCACCCCGCGCGCCTCGAGGGAGGCCGAGTGATCGTGTCCGTCCCCGACCAGCGGCGGGCTGAGGAATTCCTGGCACGGCCGCATCGCAGCCTGCTGGTCGGGGCAGTCAACGCCGAGGGAGTCTCACGGTTCTACGCTCTGGACGGCCGATCGGCCCGCAGCAAGCTCGCGAAGAACGGCGGCGTGTACGAAGTCGCCGCGCCCGCGGCCTACGAACTGGATGACCTCACCTACGGCATTCTGTGGGCCGTCAGCAACTACGACGATGCTCTACAGGCCGATGACCAGCCTCTTGCCGAAACCCGCAGCGATCTCAAGGCCTACGAGCGGCTATCCTCCTCTGCGGTCAGCCGGGAAGCCGCACCCGGATTGAATCCGGTCGCCCACATGTGGCTGGGCTCGGACTTCTGCGCTCGCCACATCCTCCGGGCGCTGCCCGATCTGCCAGCGCTGCCCGCGTTCTGGACAAGGGAACAGCGCGGTGAGGAGGCCAGCGCCTGGCTGATCTTCGACCACAAGTACCCGTACTTGCGGGAAACCACGAAGGCGCTCGGCAGCACGAGCACCCGGGCGTTCTGCATCCCGGAGGAGGTGGTCCGCTCATCTCCGAGGTACGAGCGGGTCCTGCTGTTCCTGGCCGTGGCGTTGATGGAGTCGCTCGGGATCCACGCACAGTTCACGTCCGATCCCGCGTACGAGAGCGTTGAGGGTTTCGTGGTCTCGCCCGACAAGGAAGCGGTGATCGCGAACTGGGTGAGGGGCGACGGCATGTGGCACGTCGACGTGACCGCCCGGTCCTCGGTCGTCCGCGAGTTCACGATCGCGGCGCGCGACGTCGACGCGGACTCACTCACCGCGGCGCCGACGGCTGCCGGACGGCTGCGTGCTCTGGCGCAGTACCTCGATCTGCCGTGGTCCTGGTTGATCCAGCGGTGCGGCCAGCTCGCCCGGTACGGATCGTCTGGGCTGATCCAGTCCCGCAGCCGGCTGGTCTCCGCAGCTGGCATCGACGCCGCTTGCGCGTACGTGGCCTCTCTTCCGGCCGATCACTGATCCCGCACCATCACCTGCCTGTTCACGAAGGGGAAAGAGGCCATGGCCGACAACGTCCGGCGCGTCGCAGTGATCTCGCTCGGCGGCACGATCGCGATGACCGCGCAGACCGACGGCGGCGCGACGCCGACGCTGTCGGCCGACGACCTAATCGCCGCGGTACCGGGGCTCGCTGACACCGGCATCCATGTGGAGGTACGTGACTTCCGCCGTCTGCCCGGCGCGTCGCTGTCCTTCTCCGACCTGTTCGAGCTCGCCGCGACGATCGAGACACTCGCGGTCGACGGCGTGGTCGTCACCCAGGGGACGGACACGATCGAGGAGACTGCGTACCTGCTGGACCTCGTCACCACGGGCGACATGCCGATCGTGGTCACCGGCGCGATGCGCAACGCGAGCATGGCGGGAGCGGACGGTCCCGCGAACGTGCTGGCCGCGATCCGCACCGCGGCCAGCGCCGAAGCACGGGGCACCGGCTGTGTGGTGGTATTCGGGGAAGAGATCCACGCTGCCCGCTGGGTCCGCAAGACCCACGCCACGAGCCCCACCGCCTTCACCTCGTACCCAGGTCCGGTCGGCTACGTCGCGGAAGACCACGTACGCATTCTGGCCCGCCCCGACGCGGCCCCGACGATTGCTCCCCCGAGCGCCACCGCTCCCGCCGCCCGCACCACCGTCTTCACGGTCGGGATCGGAGACGACGGGACGCTCCTCCAGGTCCTCGGGGACTACGTCGACGGCCTGGTCGTCGCTGCGTTCGGGGCCGGCCACGTCCCGATGGCCTGCGTGGACGCCCTCACCGACCTCGCCAAGCGCATGCCGGTCATCCTGGCCACCCGCACCGGATCCGGCCCCGTACTGCGGCAGACCTACGGCTTCCCCGGCTCCGAGTCGGACCTGCTCGCCCGCGGGCTGATCTCCGGTAGCACGCTGGACCCGGTCAAGGCGCGCATTTTGCTTCAGCTACTGCTGATGACCGGCGCCGACAGGGACCAGATCATGCAGGCCTTCAGCACCCTCTCGTAACCGCCCCAACAGCCCCGGGACCCTATCTTGCGCAGCTACGAACTCACCACCGGCCGGACCTTCGGCGTGACCTTCGATCACGGCGACGACTTCTTTCCCACCCTCGCCGACTTCTGCCGCAGCAAGAACGTACGGCACGGCTACATCCCCATGTTCATCGCCGGCTTCGCCGAAGCCGAGATCGTCGGCGCCTGCGAGAAGCTAGAGAACCCCGAGGCTCCCGTGTGGAGCAAGGTCCACCTGACCGGAGTGGAGGCCATGGGGTGCGGAACGCTCGCGTATGACGCTGAGACGGACACGGTCCTGCCGCACATCCACACCTCGCTGGGGGAGAAGGCGCGATCGGCCACCGGCCACACAAGCCATCTGCTCAGCGCCCGCGTCCAGTTCCTTGTCGAGATGCTCGTAGTCGAAGTCACCGCCCCGGTGATGACCCGGCCCAAGAACCCCGACCTCTACGACGTACCCCTGCTGACCTTCGACGCGTGACGGCCGCCTGAGGAGATCACCTGTGACGTATCCGATCCGCATCCTCGGCAACCAGGTCGTCCTACACGAGTTCTCCCTCGAGGACGTCGACGACGTCCTGGCAATCATCGGAGACGACAAGGTCACAACGTGGCTGTCCTTCGACAGCCGTAACCGGGACCAGGCCGTCGCCATGATCGAGGGCGCGCTCGAGCGCGCTCAGCAGGAGCCCCGGACCGAGTTCTACTTCGGGGTGACCAAGCGCGACGGCGATCGCGTGATCGGATTCGCCAGGATCGGGCTCAGTGGCGTCCAGGCCGGGAAGCTGGGCTACGCCATCGCAGCTACGGAGTGGGGCCGCAGCTACGCCACGGACGCGGCCCGCGCTCTGGTCACATACGCGTTCAAGGAGATCGGTCTCCACCGGATCACCGCGGCGATCGGTTCGGACAACGCCGCCTCGATCGCCGTCGTTCAGCAGCTCGGGTTCGCCGCGAGGGCGTGTTGCGCGACCACGTCTTCACCAACGGAGCGTGGCGCGACAGCGTGCTGTTCTCCGTTCTCGCCCACGAGTGGAGCTGGTGATGGCTGGACGGCTCGTTCACTGCGCCAGCAGAACCAAGCTCACCGAGAACCCGGTCGACGTGCTGAGTGCTCTGATGCCTGATCAGAGCGTTCGTATGTTCCTACCGGAAGACCCTCTTCCTGGTGCAACCGGCGCTGATCGTGAATGCTGTTCGAGTCCTCTGCTTCCCGTCAGGCGGACGGCCAACTCGGAATGTTGCCCGCCGGACGGGAGATCCGGCGAATCCGGCATACCGCTCTTGGCGAATCCGGAAAAACATGTTCGGATCATGGGCACCACGAGCGCGACCTGCGCGTTTGTAGTCGACAACGGGTCGAAGACGTCATTGAGGAGGTGCAGCGAAGGGATGCGTCAGATGCGGGGGAGTGTCCTTGGACTTGTCCGCCTCGGCACTACGGGGGCGCAGTGCGCGCAGCGCGGCCCTCAGCGTCGGCTCGTAGTCCGCGGGGTTCCAGTCGTCGGGCACCGTCACCTTCGTCCGCAGTCTCTCCCCGCCGACCCGGTGGACTTTGCAGTCGACGAACGGGATCAGGCCCAGGCCCTTGGCGTGCAGGAGGACCGGCTTGCCGGCCTTCACCATGTCGATGACCTCGAGGCGGGCAGTCTCGCCCAACCTGTAGACGTGCCCTTCGGCACCGCGCTTGGGGGAGGCGACGACGACCATGCCGTCGAAGCTGGCCGCTTCCTGCTTCCACTTCTCCGCGTAGGTCTCGGGCGTGAACAGGTCGTTGAACTGCAGCAGTTCAACCCCGGGCAGCCGGTGGCGGATCTTCGCAAGGCGCCGGTCCCACTCCTGGCGGCGGGCGATGTGCGGGGTGGCGCAGATGTAGACGCGGACCAGGTCGCCGACCTTCCGCTGCTCGCGGATCTTCTTCATGGCCGCGATGTACGCGCGCTGCTGTGCGGCGGTCGCGTAGGTGGCAACGCCGGGATCCATGGCGTCCCAGCCTGGGGGAGGGGATGCAGGCATGGACATCATCTTGCCCTGAGCCACCGTCAGCCCACGTTCCAGCACCGCGAGATGCCCCTTCCACACGGTTCTCGCCGACTCACCCGCAACGCCCTCTGCACGAAGCGTGAGCGACGCTGTATGGTGGCTGCGATCAAGGTCTATCTGAATATTGAAAATCCCCCGCGCCTTGGGAAGCCCGGGGGAGTAGAGAACCTGCAAAGGAGGCTCTCGGTGTTCATGGCACCACTGTACCCGTGGGCCTTCCGGGCCACACAAGATCCCCGCCGTCTCCGCGATCAATCGCGCTGCACGTCAGCGGGGTCTTTTCGCGTTCCCGCGCACCCCGACCAGCCCTCCGCAGAGGGGTCGAGATGACGTAGGTCTGGGGCGGCATTCGCCGCCGGGACGCTCAGCCACCCAGGTGACTCGCAATCACCCCGGCTGGCGCCCCATCTGTCTCCAGAGGGTTTCGCACGCCCTCTGAAGGGGTTGTCCGGCCGGTTCGCACCCGGTCGAACAGTTCGATTCTCGGTTTCGCCCAGAAACCTGAAGCACCACGAGGGGCTTCGTCATGCCCTCTTCCAACTAGAAGGAGGCCGTCGCCATTCTGCACGACCAGCTTGCCTCGCGCCAGTCTGACAATGCCCGGTTGATCCGGTTTTGCCAGCCTGGGCTGTCACATGTGACGGAAAATGTCCGCCCCGTACGTCCCGAATGCGCGGTTGTTCGGGTCGGCTTCCGGGTTGCCCCGAGCATTCCTGCTGCGGTTGTCCACAGCCCCGCCGCGGCTCCGCAGAATCTGTCCACAGGCCGATCGGGTGACGATCGCCCGATGATCGTTTCTGCTTCGTCAGCTGGGATGAGCCGGTGAGCGCCGTAGCGGCGCCGGCCGCCGCGATGGTGCCCACCCCGCGTCCGTCAGTCGACGACGCCGACGCGGTCGAGGTGCTGCCCGGCCTGTACGTGCCGGAGGCGGGTCAGTGGCTGTCGACTGACGATCGCCCGATGATCGTGTCCGCTTCGTCAGCCGGGATGAGCCGGTGAGCGCTGTGGCGGCGTCGGCCGCCACGCTGGACCGCCCGCTCGGTGAGCTCTTCGACGACTCCGTCGACGAGGCTCTGGTGCTTCCCGGGCAGCGGACCGCGCTGCAGTCGGTGCCGGCCTCGGGGCAGGCGGGCGACGAAGACTCGGACGACCCGTTGCGCCTCGGTCGGAAGATGCGGCTGCGGCTGCTCGCTGCGGTCCAGGCGCTGATGGCGGATCCGTCGATCGCCGGGCTGAAGGACACGCCGAAGCTGGCGTCGGTGGTGATGTACGCGAAGTCGCGGGCGCCCAAGGGCGAGAAAACCGACCTCCAGACCTCGATCTGGGGGGCGGAGCTGGGCCGCTGGCTGGGCATGAAGGAGTCGACGGTCCACCACGAGGTGCTGCCTGTGCTGCGTGGCTCGGGTGCGCTGCGGACCCGTGTGGTGAGGGACGCGCAGGGGCACCCGACCGGGTTGGACTGCCTGGTGATGCCGCTGTGGAACGCCCACCACGGCGGGGGAGCGGGTCACCCGCTGGCGCTGGACAAGGCGGAGCTGGCGACGCTGCTGCGCCTCCTCGAGGCGCTGTTCGGGCCGGGTTGGACGCCGGAGGGCAAGGAGCCGACGCCGCCGGGGCTGCTGGCCGGCCGTACGGGCAAGGGCGCGGCGACCGACCGGCTCGGGCTGCTGCTGATGGTGCTGAACACCCCGGCGTCGGGCTGGCTGCAGTTGTGCGGCGGCTCGGTCAAGAAGAAGGAGGGGCGCGGGGCGGCGACGCTGGCGCGGCTGTTGGGCTGCTCGCCGTCCGGGGCGCGGAAGGTCCTGGCGCGGCTGACGGAGGCCGGTGTCGTGGCGCGGCAGCACCGGGATACGGCGACGCGGATGCGCGGCCGGAGCCGGGTCAGGCTGCTGCCCGTGGCTCGTGCGTACGGTCGCACCGTGGCCTCTGTGGAGACTGTTCAGAACTCCGAGAGCGTGTTTCTGGCGCGTCCTGATGGTGCGTGCGGAGATCATGCTCCGACTGATGTGGCTGGTGCCCTTGGTACCTCTGGGATCTGGGGTGCTGAGGGTGGTGAAAGTGCGGGAGATCAGGAGCGTCCCGATGGTGCAGAGTTCCACGCAGTCCACGCTTCTGTGGTTACTCCTGGAGTTCCTCAACAGCTCTCTTGGGGTTTTTCCGGCGAAGGCCGTGGGGGTGAAGGCCGTCGGCCGGAGCGCGTGTGCGTGCGCGAGGACCAGGCCGTCGACGGCGAAACCGCCGTTGCCGGGTCGGCGTCGCCGGTGGCTGAGGGCGGCCCGCTTCGCGGGGAAAAGCCGAAGGAGTCCTCGGTCGATGAGCGGGGTGGGCAGCGTGCTGCTGGGGCTGTGGCCGGTGGTCGGCTGAAGGCCGTGGGTGGTGGAAAGGCGCAGCAGCAGCGGAGGGTTGGCCTTCCGGCTGATCTTGGTCTGCGGGTGGCTCTGGGGCCGGTCTCGGGGCTGTGGGAGCGGTTGTCGGGCTGGCAGCAGGGCCGGGTTGAGGCGGCCGCGAAGGCGGAGCTGGCACGCCTGGAAGGTCTGCTGGCGCTGCCGGGTGGCGCGCCGCGGCTGCTGGCCGACCGGCTCACCGACCGGCTGAAGGAGACCGGCGGCGAGGCCCTGGTCAACAAGCCGTACGGGTGGCTGATCGGGCGGGGCTTGGTGCAGCGGAAGGCGTGCACGGACTGGCGCTGTGACGACGGGATCCGGTTGGACACCGGCGGGGAGTGCGAGAACTGCGGCAACGTGGTCCACATCCGGCGTGCCCGGCGGGCGAAGATCGCGGCGGAGGTCGACCGGGAGCTGCCTGGCCTGAGTGAGGGCGAGCGCCGCCGGGTCCTCGAGGAGCGGCTGCGGGAGCAGGCGGCCATCGAGGCGGAGGGCCTCGTGCGGCGTCGGGAGCAGGCCCGCGCGGAGCAGGCCCGCCGCGATGCCGCCCGTGCGGCTGCCCGGGAGCGGGCGGAGCGCGAACGTGAGGCCGCAGCCGCTGCCGAAGCGGTGCGCCAGGCCATGCCGTGCGAGGACTGCGGGCAGGACCAGGCGGCCGGGCTGTGCGAGGCGTGCGACCACCGCCGTCAGACCGAGACCCTGATCGGTGAGGCCGGTCTCCTCGCGGCGGCCTGGTCCGCCGAACTGACCGACCCGGGCAACGTCGCGGCCGTGGTCGCCGAAGTCCGGACGGCCATCGGCAACAGCATCGCCACCGCATGGCAGGAGTTCCTGCAGATCACCGACGTCGCCATGCTGGAGGCCAATCCGCAGGCAGCTGAGGACGCGTACGCATTCGCCGCGTTCCAGACCGCACAGCAGGCCGTCCAGGAGTACCAGGACAACGCCCTGAACATGCTGGGCCGGACCGAGGAGGCCGAAGCCGAGGCCCGGCGGGCGTTCAAGGCCGAGCAGCACCGCCCGTGGTTCCAGCACAACCCGAACGGCGCGGACGCCATCGCCGCCGCGACGAAGGCCGCCGACGCTGCCCGGGATCGCGTTGCTGAGTACCTGCTGACGGCGCGGCTGGAGCAGCTGCGCGAGCAGGCAGCGGTGCGCACCGAGCCGGCCGCGCCCGCGCCGTGGACTGACCGGCTCACCAGGCTCGCCGCGCGTTCGCTGGACGGCGGTACGGCCGGGGCGGTGATGGCGTGAGCATTGAGCTGAGCGGGGTCGACCTCGCGCGCCAGGCCCTGGTCGCGGCCCGGGAGGCGGCGAAGAAGAACGGCGCCCCCCGCAAGGAGAAGCCGAAGCGGCGTACCGGCACGGCACTGCGCCGTGACGGCCGGGAGCCGCTCGGGCTCGGTGCGGCGATCGGCATGATGATGACCGAGCGCGGCATGGTCGCCCCGGCCGCCGGCGGCAGCGTCCTCGCCCATTTCGACGACATTCTCGCCGCGGCCGCGCCCGAGCTCGCCGGTCACGTCCAGGCCGTGGGCTTCGACGTGGACACCGGCCGTCTGGACGTCGCTCCCGACGCTCCCGCGTACGGCACGAAACTGCGCTGGAGCGCGCCGAAGCTGATCGCGGCGGCCAACGAGCGGGTGCGGGATGCGAACGTCCGCGCCCTGCACGTCCTGGCGCCCGCGCCCGTGAAGGCCGGCTCCGCCATGGCGGCCGCCGATCCGATCCCGCAGACAGCCCCGCCCGCCGGGCCGGTGCAGCGACGGACCCCGCCGGACGGCTACCGCCTGGCCATCGAAGCGCACCGCCAGGCCGCGCGGCCGTCCCGGGTTGACCCGGACATCGCGGAAGCGGTGGAGCGGCAGACCGCCGCGATGCGGGAGCTGAGCCGTCGTGCGTTCCCGGAGCCGGACGTGCCTGCGGACGACGCGCCGGCCCCGATCGACGCGGCTCGCGCCCAGCGCCGCCGCCAGGCCGCGGCCACCGAGGCCGCCGCCCTGCGCCGGGCCCGGCAAGAGCGTGCGGCCCGGGAAGCCGGGACGCCGGCCGTCGGTCCGCCTCCTGCACTGCGGACCACGGCCTGACCCGAGAACGCGATCAGCACTTCCCTGGTGACAGGTGGTTGTCCCGGCGTAGCGTGACGGGTACACGCCTGGTACACCGTGCGTCGCGGTGCGTACCGAGAAGGGGGAGTCGTGCAGGCAGGGACCGTGCTGGACGGCCGCTACCAGCTGATCGAGGCGATCGGTGCGGGCGGGTTCGGGCAGGTCTGGAAGGCGCACGATCCCAAGGTCGACCGGCTGGTGGCGGTCAAGGTCCTCACCAGCGACGGCAGCACGGACAGCAGCCGACAGGCGGCCCGCTTCGCCCGCGAAGCCGCGGTCGCCGGCGGCCTGTCCCATCCGCACATCGTCACCGTCCACGACTTCGGCTCCGCGAGGTACGACGGACGGTTACACGCCTACCTGGTGATGGAGCTGCTTCGCGGCAAGCCCCTCAGCGTCGTGCTGAAAGACGGCCGGCTGCCCCTGCCCGATGCCGTCCGCACGGCGGTCTGCATCGCCGACGCCCTGGGCACCGCACACGCGGCAGGCCTGACACACCGGGACATCAAGCCGTCCAACATCATCGTCCGCCCCAACGGCCAGGCGACGGTGGTCGACTTCGGCATCACCAAGAGCAGCGACGAACGGCATGACATCACCACCAGCGGCGTCCTGATCGGCACCCCGGCCTACATGGCACCCGAGTGCTTCAACGGCACGTTCGACCACCGCTCCGACCTGTACTCGCTCGGGTGCGTGCTCTACGAGATGCTCACTGGGCACCAGCCCTTCACCGGGAGCTCCTGGCACCTGATCAACCAGCACCTCAACGAACAGCCGCCTCCCTTGATCAAACGGCGGCTCTCCACCCCGCCTGCACTGGTCAACCTGATTGAACGGCTCCTGGCCAAGAACCCTGACGACCGCCCAGCCGACGCCTTCCAGGTCATGCTGGCCCTCCGTGAAATCGACCGGGTGCGCTGCCGTACTACGGCGTGGACGCAGGCCAGCTGGGCGAGGTGCTGCGCATCCGCGCCTTGTCCCGGCTGGGAGTCGACGTCCGGGTGGGCATCGGACCGTCGATCACGATCGCGGCCACTGCCTCCGCTCAGGTTCCACAGCCCGGCGGCGTCCTGGCCGTCGCGCCCGAGGAGGCCGCCGGGTGGCTGAGGCCGCTGCCGGTCGAGGCCCTGCACAGCATCGGCCCCCGCCAGGCTGCGGTGCTGCGGGACTACGGCATCCACTGCGTGGGCCTGCTCGCCGCCGTCCCGCCCGCCACCGTCCAGCGCCTGCTGGGCGGGAAGGCCGGCCGCCTGGCCGCCGACCGGGCCCGCGGCATCGACCCCCGACCCGTCGTCCCCCGCGCCCTGCCCGCCACCGCGAGCGTGCGCTACCACTTCGACCAGCACACGCTGGACGGCGCCGAAGTGCGCGCGGCCCTCCTCCGGCTGGTCGTGGAGCTCGGGACCCGGCTGCGCGGCCGCGGCCAGGTGGCCCGCGCCCTCACCCTGACCCTGCAGTTCGCCGGCGGCGGCAGATGGGAGAAGACCCGCCGCCTGGCAGCGCCCTCCGGCCACGAGGACGACCTGCGCCAACTCGCCTATCAGTTGATGGACGCCGCCGCTCTTCAGCGCGGCCGCCTGACCGCTCTCGTACTGAAGGGTGAGGACCTCATCGACGCCGACCAGGCCGCCTGGCAGCTCTCCCTCGATGACGCCCGTGAGGCCCGCCTCGCCGCGGAAAGCGCCGTCGACCGTGTGCGCGACAAGTTCGGCCCCCAGGTGATCGGCCCCGCCGCAGTCTTCCGCCGCGCCTCATAGCTGCCACTCCCGTGGAGGTAGACCCGTGCTGCTCGACCCGCCAGGAACGCGCGGCGCACCCCAGGGGATGCCGCACTGGCCCTACGTCCAGGCCGTCGACGACGCCCTGACCGCACGCGGTCTCCCGCCCGGTGCCGTCCGGGCCAGCCACCGAGGCCTCGAGCGCGGCCTGACCACCTACATGACCCTCGCCTGGGACGTCTCCCGCACCAGCGGCCGCGGCGGAATCCGGCTCAACTGGGAGGAACGCCAGGGCTGGTACTACGCCCTGACCGGCCTCAACTCCTACGACGTCCTGCTCTACACCGTGGTCACGGCCACCTGCGCACTCAGGAGCACTTCTCGCGTTTGTGATCAAGCCTCGGACAGGTCACCTCGTGAAAGCCCGAGGTTAAGTTCATCTGGTCGGCCTCGAAGCCGCCTCTCATGACCGTCAGACAACCCCCGTTCACGGAGGGCCCGTTGGGAGCAGCACGCAGGCTGGTTGATGCCGAGACAGGCGAGGCGGTCCCCTATGCGCCGTACGCCTTCTCCGGCAGGCACACACAGGTAGACAAGGCGCGCGTCGAGGCGATCACCGAATCCAAGGCTTTCACGCCCAGCCAAAAGTTCCTCGTCCTGTGGTGGATCGGGGTCTCGCCCGAGGGCATGGAGCCGTTGCGGGCCACCGGAGCCGACATCGCCAAGCGGGTGGGGATGTCCACCGACGCTGTAGGGAAAATCAACAGGAAGTTGGCCAAGCACCGCATCCTGATCGTCCGAGGACGGATCGGCAACTACAACTTCTACCGAATCAGCCCGTACATCGCTTTCCACGGAACGGGGCTCGAGCAGCGTGAAGCGGTGAAGACATGCAACCCGCCGGACATCCCCGGATTCAACGAGAACGCCCCTGCGCGGTGGGAGGCCCAGTGATCAGCAGTGACGACAAGCAGAAGAACCTCGAGCTGCTTGAGAGGACGGCAGGCATGACCGCCAACCAGCGCCTCGTCGTCATGCTGTACGCCCTGCACCCGACCGACCGGTCCGGTGCCGTTCTCGAGACGGCCGCCAACCTGGCCCAGCTCGTCGGCATGGCGCCCCCCGTCTTCTCCCGCACCCGCAAGCAGGTCATCGAGGCCGGGTGGCTGGAGGAGACCGAGAGGATCGGGCACATCAAGTACCGACTCGACCCCAAGCGCATGGGGGAGAACGTCGTCGTCCCTCTGCGCCGCGCGACCTGACGTCCCACCGACCGCACCTCATTGACGTGACGTACATGAGGTGCGGTCGACAGGACGTGCTCATTGACCCCTGAACAAGTCACGACTCGGTCGAGGCGCGGCAGGCAGTGCGCACGTCAGAAGACGCAGTGCGTCGCCCTTCGCTGGCAAGCCCAGAGCCGGACTCAAGGACGCGGTGCTCGTCAGACCTGGTGAGACCCACTGCGGATCCCGGCAAGTCCGCACGTGTGAAGTGGTTGCTGGAACACCGGTATCCCTAGCGTGACGCGGAGCAACGTACGGATCGCTGACCGCAGGCGGATATCAGGAGAACCTCATGGATCACCCGCGCGGAGCGCACGGAGCACACGAGATGGGAAGTTCCGTCTCTTATCTGGACACCATCGGCGCCGTCTTGTTCATCGGCTGGGCGGTCGCGATGTGGCTGGCTGTCGTCGTGCTCGCCTACGCGAATCGCGGGCCGGTCCGGCCGTGGCTGTACAGGACCGCGGTCGGCGTCATCGGGCTCGGCGTGATCGGGCAGATCGGGCACTTCCAGGAGCATGTGACCCAGGCCGCCTACTGGGTGGCCAACCCGTACTCCCCGGCCTGGATGACTCCCTGGGCGGACAGCCTGGCGCGTGGCATGGGCCAGGTGGACCCGAGCAAGCCCGCGCTCGGCATGGAGATCCTGCACCTGACCGGCAACTTCATCTTCCTCGCCGGACTCGTCGGCATCGTGCAGATCACCCGGCGGGCCGTCGGAAGCCTCGCTTCCCGCAAGTGGGCCAGGATGGGCGTGTGGATGCAGGGGATCCACGGCGTGGAGCACGTGGTGCTGACCGTGTCCGTCGCGCTGGGGGCCAGCCGTGCCATCGGGCTGTCCACCTGGTTCGGCGCGATCGACCCCGGGCCCGCGCTGGTGACGTACCGGGTGTGGTGGCACTTCGTCGCCAACCTGATCGGCACGGCCATCCTCGCCATCTCGCTCTACCACCTCTGGAAGGAACGGCGCGCGGTCAAGGCGGGGTACGAGGTTTCCCTGGAGTCCGGAGCGGCCGAGTCCGAGCCCGAGCGTGTCCCGGCCCGCTCCGCCGCCCAGGAGGCCGCGGCACCCGAGCCCACCCTCGCCGGACGCTCTTGAGCGGCCTGACCAGGTATCAGGGCCGCACCTGCGCGCGTGCCCGGCCGTCTCGCCTCCGCCGCCGTCCGGCACCGCCAGCACGAGCCGTGCGGGGCCGGACGGCCGCACGCGCAGTCGTTCCCCCGGCAGCGGGCGTCGGTCGTGGCGGCGGGTAGGGGGCGGTCACGGCATGCCCGGCAGAGCCCGGAGTTCCCCGGGCGGTGCGGACGCTCGCAGCGCGGGCAGCAGGCGAGGGGGCGGCGGGAGGGGGAGGGGACCGGGGCCAGGGAGCCGGAACCATGCAGGCCCTCGGCGCGCGTGACCGTTTCCCCGCGGCGATCCGGTGTTCCCTCCCGGCGGGCCGCCGCGCGCCGCGCCACCACCTCACGGCAGGCGGAGCAGCTTGCACCGGTCGACCACAGCACGCCCGCCTCGCAGTCCGGATCGGCGCAGCCCCAGCGAGGGAGGGCCACGCCCAGCAGCCACCGGCCCGGGTCCCTTATGTCGGTGAGCATGGTGTGCGCGAGGCGCTGGGTGAGCCTGGCCCGCAGGCGGGGCACGGTGGTGCCGTCGTCGAGCTGCCGGGCGATCTCCCGGCCGATTCTGCGCTGCACATAGGTGTTCACGTCGGCGAGCAGGAAGCGGACTGGCTCCAGCACGCCGTGGAGCCTGCCGCTGAAGGTCAGGTGCGGCCCCGCGTACGGCTTCTTGCCGGGGATGGGGGAGGGGAGTCGTTCCCCACCCGCGCGCAGCGCGCGATCACCGGGTCTTCGGGCGGGGCGCGGTGTCGTGAGGCGGGACTCGGCGTTCTTGTCCACCGGTACCTCGCCTACGGCGGATGGGACAAGCGCGGCGTCGTTCTCGGGTCGGTCAGTCATCAGGTCTTCCTTGTTCGCGAGCCAACGCGCATCAGCATCGGAACCTAATCGGTCATCAGAACAGGAGGAGGCAGCTGTCGGTTGGTCGTGCACGACGAACACGTGACGCCCCTGGAAGCCGGCTCGCCGCCGTACGTCGATCCACCCGGATGCCACCAGTTCGTCGACGATGCGCCCCGCCGCGTCCGAACTGATCGCCGCTCCCGCCCGCCGGCCGGAATGGTGGCGCAGGAAGCCGGCGAGGACACCCTCGGTCAGGGGGATCCTCTGCACGACGGCGTACGCGATGACCGCGTAGGCGCGGAGAAGGCGAGGCCGCAGCAGTTCGCTCGCCACTACGGGCAGCCAGATGAACCGCTCGGTGCGCTGCAGTGGGCGGACCCGGCGGAGCGCGGTGGTCCCGCGGCCGCCCGGCAGGGACCGGCGCCGGCTGTCGGGCAGTTCGACGACGCCGTCGGGGGCCGGTGCACGCAGCTGCGCCAGGCCGCGCTGGACGGTCGACGAGGACAGGCCGAGATACGAGGCGAGGGTGGCGACCCCCGCGGTGCAGCCCTCCACCCGCAGGCCGAGCGCCTTGACCTTGATGTACACGCTGAGCGCGGCATCGGTGTAGTGAGGCGACTCGACGAGCCGCATCGGCACCTTCACCCGGCCGCGCGGCAGGGGCGAGGGGACGAGGCGGTCGTCGCCGGTCCTGGGACGGCTGGATCCGGCCGTCCCAGGACCGGCATTGATGTGTTCTGCAGCCTTATGGACATGTTCATGGGGCTGGAAAAACGCGGGACTCTGGCTCATCATGGGCACGTCTCTTTACGAGGCATGGAAAAGCCGCTGTGCGGCGGCTTGACGGTTCTGGCAGAACCTGGCATCGCGCGTTTCCGGGGTGGCACCCGGAAACGGGCCTTCGCCCGCCGAGTTGGCATCTCGACGGGCGGTGTTGGAAGACCGTGGATCCCAGTGGTGGCAGCACTGGGTGCCGGTCGGTGACCGTTCCCCTCAGGGCATCGGTCGCCCCGTGAAGCTCTACATCCTTTTCCTCACTTCTTCTTCCGGGGCTGCTGACGCCGTGTGTCAGACCCAGGCGGCATCCGCGAGTTCAGCGCTCGCGTGGAAGGCGAAGAAACCTTTCTGTACGGCGTTGACCCGGATGGTGCTGCGGGCGCCCGGGGAGGAGACCGTCGTGAGCGCGGGCTCGGCCTCGATCCAGCAGGGTTCGTCGAAC
Organism: Streptomyces sp. NPDC096046; assembly: GCF_040303285.1. Classification (NCBI taxonomy): domain Bacteria; kingdom Bacillati; phylum Actinomycetota; class Actinomycetes; order Kitasatosporales; family Streptomycetaceae; genus Streptomyces; species Streptomyces sp. NPDC096046. Next base: position 71,228 of record NZ_JBEOSZ010000027.1, read on the forward strand.
TCGATGTAGCGGTTGAACGAGACGTCCATCGACGTCGGCAGCACTGCTGCCGCCCGTCCGGGCTCCATGGCGTGCGCCGCCTGGCGCACGGACTCCAGCAGCAGCATGCCCGGGACGTGGTCGAGGGCGTGGTCGAAGAGCACGGGATGACTGGTGTCGACGCGAAGCTGCCAGCGCTGCCGCTCGGGTGTCGGCGCCAGGACGATGTCCTGCTCGCGAAGCCGGCCGACGGTGCTGCGTGAGACGGGCTCCGGCGGCTGCGGCGCCTTCGCGAAGACCTCGCCGACCTCCCCCCGGCCCGCGCGCAGGCGCTTGTACACGGCGGGGGTATGACTGGCGAAGCGGACGCTGGCCATGGCCAACGGGTTCCCGTCCCGGGCGATCTCCAGATGCATGGCCATCGATACCGGCACCGAGCGGCGGTAGCGGATGTCCGAGCAGGTCACGTGGAGCTGGATCTCCGCGGGTCTGGCCTCGATGCGCAGGGCCTCAGGAGCGAGGACGTACTGCAGGCGGGACCAGGTCAGGTGGTGGCCGAGCGGAATGTGGTAGCCGACGTGGGCGAGCAGCGTACTGGTCTGCCGGATCGTCTCGCACAGCAGCAGAGGGTCGTGCAGCCCGTGCTCGGGCATGTAGAAGCTGTGGGAGCGGGGCCACTGGGCAGTGGCGGTGAAGACGTCGCGTCCCAGCTTGGTCCAGCCGGTCATCAGGACTTCCGACAGAGCCGCTCGGTGCACGTACTCTCTCGCGACCGTCCTCGTCAGCACAGGCGTGATCGCGCTGTGCGGTTCTGCAGTTGTGAGCATGCCTCTCCCCCATGGCGTGCGTGTCCCCCAAGCCCCGCCTGACCGGCCGGGCGAGCTATAAAATAGTGGTTGTTCGTTTTTTTTGTCGAGAGGAAGCCCACCGCTCATGGTGAAGCTGCAGCAGGACCGAGCAGTCAGGACGCGGGAAACCATCATCAGGGGTGCCGCCGAAGTTTTCGACGAATATGGCTTCAATGGCGCCAGCATCAGCAGGATCATGAAGCGAGCGGGTGTCTCCCAGGGGGCGATGTACTTCCACTTCAAGTCCAAGGAGGACCTCGCCCGGGCCGTGATGAACGCGCAGCCCGACACGATCGTCCCGCGACTGGACGCGCACGGACTGCAGCGGATCGTGGACATGACGTTCGTGTGGGCCTGGCAGATCCAGCGGGACGTCCTGCTGCGCGCGGGAGTCCGCCTCACCAACGAGCAGGAGGGCACCAGCGTTCGCGACGCCAGGCCCTACCAGGAGTGGGCGCAGATCCTCGAAATGACCCTGCGTCAGGCCCAGGAGGCGGGCGAGGTCGTCGAGTCGGCCGACGTCCGCCAGCTCTCCGAGTTCCTCGTCAGCGCGTGCACGGGCATGCAGATGTACGCCAACGCCGTCAGCGGCCGACGGGACCTGCCGGAGCGGGCCGTGGCGATGTGGCGGATCCTGCTGCCGGGCGTCGCCACCGAGGGAATCGCCGAATCGATCGACCTGAACGTACGCCGCTTCGTCTGAACGCCGTCGCGCCGTCGACGTCCCTCGCACCGCCTCTCGACCGTCCACGCCCCCGAACGAACACAGGAGAGATCCTCCGTGCCCAGCGGACTTCGACACCTGCGCCTCGCCGCCCTCAACATCGACGGCGTGCTGCTGAACGACACGTTCAGTCCCGTCATCCACCGCTTCGTCGTCAGCCGCGGCGGCCAGTACACCGCCGAGGTGGAGCGACACGTCTTCTCCCAGCCCCAGCACCTGGCCAGCGCGTACCTGGCGCGCGCGGTACCGGTACCCATGACGGGTCCGCAGGCACTGCGGGCGTACTTCTCCGAGCGCGACGCCTATCTGCGCGAACACCCTGTCCGGGTGGTCGACGGCGCCATCGACCTGGTGCGCCGGGTACGGAGCCTGGGACTGCGGACGGTCTGTTACGGCGGGCTGGGCAGGGAGCACTTCGACCGTTTCCTGGGGTCCTGGGCCCATCTGTTCGACGGGCCCGGCTACGTGTGCACCAACGATGTCCGGCCCGGGATCCGGGAGATCGCCGAGGACGTCTTCGGTCTCGCTCCCGACCAGGTGCTCTTCGTCGACGACGTGGCCCGCGTGGCGGAGAGCGCCAGAAAACTGGGCGTGCCGTTCATCGGCTGTCCCAGCACCTTCGAGCGCAGCTTCCAGCACCGGATGATGAGCGAGGTGGGTGTGCGCCACATCGCGACGTCGTTGGCCTCCCTGGACGACGCGATGCTGCGCGTTGTCGACGGGGAGGCCGCCGCCGGTACGGTCTGGGCCGGTGCGCCGGTGTGAGGTCCACGCAGGCCGGGCCGGTGCGTTTTGACCGTTTTACAGGGGGGATGGACCATGGACGGAAGATTCAGCAACGCGGAGAGACCCAGCGGGCTGCTGGAGGGCAGAGTCGCCATGATCACCGGCGCTTCCAGCGGTATCGGCGCGGCGGCGGCACGTTTATTCGCCATGGAGGGGGCGGCGGTCGTCCTGATGGCCCGGCGCACTGAGCGCGTGGAGCAGCTCGTCGACGACATTGTCCAGAGTGGTGGCCGCGCCCTGGCCGCACCGGGCGACGTCACGGACACCGAGGACGTGCGACGGGTGGTGGCCACGACGGAGCAGGCGTTCGGCCGACTGGATGTGGCGTTCAACAACGCCGGTTGGGGCACCGTTGGCACGAAGCTGCACGAGACGGAGGACGCGGAGTTCGACAAGGTGATGGCGGTCAACGTGGGCGGTGTGTGGAACTGCCTCCGCCACCAGATACCCGCGATGCTCCGTGCCGGGGCCGGTGCAGTGGTGAACACCGCCAGCACGGCGGGCGTGATGGCGACGAGCGCGGGAGCGCCCTACATCGCCGCCAAGCACGCGGTGGTCGGGCTGACGAAGGCCGCAGCGGCCCAGTACGGCGAGCGCGGGATCCGGGTCAACTCCCTGGTGGTGGGCTGCACACGGACCGAACTCATCGAGGGAGCGGTGAAGGAGCAGCCCCACCTGCAGCAGCAGTTCGCCGCGCGCCAGATCCTGAAGCGTATGGCGGACCCGCACGAGGTGGCGCAGGCCGCGCTCTGGCTCGCCGGCCCGCATGCCTCGTTCGTCACGGGGACGGCGATGGCCGTGGACGGTGGCCGGACCGCCGTTTGACAGGGCTCTCCTGACGGGTTGCCGGGTGGCCCGAAACGGTCCGCTCAGCAACCCGTCAGCCGACCGGCTCCCCCTCGATGGTCGGATCCGGCCGGAATCCGGCCAGCTGCTCCCGGCCGGATTCGGCTGTCGGCCGGCCGGGTATGACCGCCTCGTCGGCTGAGACGCCCACGAGGGCCAGGTACCACACCCGCCTGAGCTGGGCGACGGTGCTTTCGAACGCCGGATCCGGCCCCATCCGTCTGCGCAGATAAGCCTCCGCCCCGCTGGTCAGGTGCTCCACGAGCATGGTGACGTCGGCGGGCAGGGCGTCCGTGCGGAGCTGGCCGTCTTCGTACGCGCGGTCGAGCAGGCCGCGAACCATCGGCAGCCAGGCGTCCGACCAGGCTTCGGCGTCCGGGCGCTCGCGGGCCAGGCGGATGGCGGACCGTACCGACGGCTCCTTCTCCATCAGTCTCGCCAGCTCCAGCGTGAGGTCGATCACCAGACGCAGCGGTGGCGTCGCCTCTGTGGGGAGACGCGACAGCGCGGCCAGGGTCACCGACCGCCCTTCCTCCTGCACCGCGTCCGCCAGCCGCGCTTTCGAGGGGAAGTGGAAGGTCACGGCACCGATCGACAGGCCGGCCACGGCGCTGATCCGTGACAGCGACGTCGCGTCGTACCCGTGACGGTCGAACTCCGCGGCCGCCGCTTTGATCAGGGCCTGACGCGTGCGCAGAGCCCTCTCTTGTTTCACCACACCGTCTCCCGAAGAGGGCTCTGAGCGGCCGGAGATAGCAAGGCCCCGACTACGAGGCGCCGGCACACCGCCTGAGCGTCCCGCAGTAAACAAACGTTCATCTTCCACTCAAAGGCTGAGCTCCCATCTGGCGTTCGGCAAGACGAAGTTGCCCAAGAAGTCCCGGATCGCTGCAGCTCACTGGGATGGCGGGGCGGAGCGGGGGCCGACTTGGCGAAGTGCGTGGGGCAACTCTCCTGAGTCGCAAAAAAAAGAGGGCGTTCGCTATTATTTTAGCCTGGTCGGCAGCCGCAGACCTAGACCAGGGAGGGGAACCAGCCATGGGCGCACATGCTCTGACGACCGAACACACGTCGTTGCCCGCCTTCGCTGAGAGACTTTTCGAGTGCCTGCCGCGGGCGGACCAGCGGCGCTGGGCTCATGCCTACGTGCAGGGCCTGCTCGCCACTCCGGGCAAGAAGTCGGTACGCAGGCTCGCCGCGACGGTCTCCACCTCACCGGCCGCGTCACAGTCGTTGCACCAGTTCGTCAACGCCAGTCCCTGGGACTGGACGCCGGTCCGGGCGGAGCTGACCCGGTGGGTCGAGCAGCGCGTGACCCCGCGTGCGTGCGTGATCGGCCAGGCCGTGCTGCGCAAGCGCGGTGAGCACTCCTGCGGCGTACACCGCCGCTTCCTGGCCTCCAGCGGCCGTTCGGTGACGTGCCAGGTGGGCATCGGCATGTTCCTGTCGTCCTACGACCGGGCCGTGCCGGCCGACTGGCGGCTGCTGCTTCCCGGTTCCTGGGCGAAGGACCCCGAACGGCGCCACCGCACCCGGATACCCGCCGAGGTGAGCCCCCGATCCGTCGAGCAGCACATCCTCGACCTCGCGGACACTCTCGCCGACCACAGCCGGAGCGCGCCGCTGCCGGTCGTCGCCGACCTCGAAGCCCTCGGCGGGACCAACGCGGCGTCTTTGGTGCACGGGCTCGCGCGGCGTGGCCGCGACTTCGTGGTGGCCGTCCCCGACCGGCTGCAGGTCGCCGTGGGCCAGCGTCTGCGTCTGGAGCCCGCGCACCGGGAGGACGGACAGGGTCTGGTGCTCGCGGCGCGCAGTCTGTTCGAGTTCGACGCCGGCACCTTGACCCGGCTGGAGAGCGTGGCCCCCTGGAACGGGCGCGGCGGCCAGGCCACGGTCATGTCCGGCTTCGTGCGGCTGCCCGGGGCGGGGCGGGCCGGTGAGCGCATCGACCACACCTACCAGCTCTTCGCCGTCCGCCCCGAAGCAGGGCGGCGCCCCGTCCAGCTGTGGCTGACCAGCCTCACGCACACCCGTATGGAGACGGTGCTCGCGCTGACACAGACGCTCGCGCAGGTGGACGAGTCCGTGCGCGGGATGGCGGACGGCTTTGGCTTGCTTGACTTCGAGGGGCGTTCCTACCCCGGCTGGCACCACCACATGACGCTGGTGTCGGCCGCGTACGCCTACAACCGCCTCGAACGGCGCCCCATGGGCGGCGGAGAGCGGATGCTCGCCGCCGCCTGACGGCCCCGGCACAATCCCGGTACCTCTTCGCCCACTCGGGTAGCCTCACGCAACTCGCCCGGCCCTGAAGGGAACCATGCTGAGACACACGTACGAGGGGCAGGACTGCAACCTTGCCCGGTCCCTCGAGGTCATCGGCGAGCGCTGGACCCTGCTGATCATCCGTTCGGCGCTGCTCGGCACCACCCGCTTCGACGGGTTCCTCTCCCACCTGGACATCGCGCGCAACGTGCTGTCCTCGAGGCTCAACCGGCTCGTCGAGCACGGCATCCTGGAGCGCGTGCCCTACCAGGACAAGCCGGTGCGCCACGAGTACTGGCTCACCCCGGCCGGCCAAGACCTGACCCGGACGGTCGTCGCCCTGATGCAGTGGGGGGACCGCAACCTGCCGCAGGAACTGGGCCCCCCGCGCCGCGCCGACCACGCCGGCTGTACCGGAACCCTCCAGGTCGAACTGCGCTGCACGGACTGCGGACGCGCCGTGCACGACGAAGAGGTGGACGTCCGCCGCATCCGCTGAGGGGTGGGGGAGCGCACGGACGAAGATGCCGCCACGGGGCCAGGACACCCACGATGACAGCCCCGCCGCCGAAAGAGAGAGCGGCACGTACGAGGAGGCGTCCGTGCCCGCACTGGGAGCGCTGCGCAGGCTCATCATGGCTCCGACCCTGGAGGACGTCGGCTTCGCCGGGCGAGGCTTCGACGTCGAACCCACCGAACGCACCCGTCAGCTGGAAGCCGTCCCCCAGACCGTGGTGACCGGCTTCGAGTGGGGCATCGAGGACCGGGACCTGGCCACCACCGAGCGCCGGCTCGCACTGGTCGACCCGCTGAACCGGGGCTTCGCCTACGAGGGCGCCACCATGGCGTGCGCCATCCGCGACGCGATGAGCCGCGGTGGCCACCGCACCCGTGACCTGTTGCGCGGCGGTGGCAGGCCACACATCTTCCTCAACTACATCGGCATCGGCTTCGCCATGGCCAAGCTGCCCCGGCCGTTGTGGAAGAAGCTGCTGCCCGACCTGACCGAGCCGGACCTCTACCCGGCGATGAGCTGGCTGTGCGTCGACGGTTACGGCTTCGACCGTGCCTACTTCGACACCGGCACCTGGGTGGACGGACAGCGCCTGGACACCCCGTACGACTGGGACGGCGTCCCCTCGTACTGGCAGCATGCCTTCGACCAGGGGGTCGGCCGAGCCCTGTGGTTCATCCACGGCGGGCGCGTCGGCAACGTGTCCGCGGCGGTACGGGCGTTCGCGCGCGACCGGCAGGCGGATCTGTGGAGCGGCGTCGGCCTTGCCGCCACCTTCGCCGGCGGCGCCACGGCCGACGGCCTGGCCACGCTGCGCGTCGAGGCCGGGGACTTCGCCGGCCCCCTGGCGCAGGGCGCGGTGTTCGCGGCGAAGGCCCGCCACCACGCCGGGTTCGTTCCCGAGCACAGCGACGTCGCCGTGCATGCGTTCACCGGATACACCGTCGAGGCCGTGGCCCGTCTCGCCGACGACTGCGCGGCCACCGCGCCCGGGGACGGGACCACGCCGGCCTACGAGGTATGGCGGCGCAATGTGCGGACGCAAATGGGCACGGCCGTTGTTTGAGCACATCTGAAGTAGACGCCGCTCCGGTGCATCTGGCTACATTCGATTCGCCTGGGGATTCAAGGGATTCATGAGGGGCGGTTTACTGTTGTGTCCAGTGTATTTGGCGCACTCCGGCGTCGATTGCTCACACCTCCTGTTTCTGAAACGACCATGGAGCTACGCGGATTCCATGTGAAGAGCGCGGAATCAAAAGAGCGGCTCGAATACATCGGTGAGGTGTTCCTGCGGGGCTACGCCCACGCGGTGGAGGCGAGCTCGCCCGCCGAGGCGGAGGAACTGCTGGAGACCGTCCCGCGGGACATGCGCGGTTTCGCCTACGAGGGCGCCGGCATGGGCGCCGTCGTGCACGACGCGCTGCCCGGTCACAGCGGCAGACTGCGGGGACTGCTCGCCGGCCGGGGCCGTCACCACGACTACATGATCTACGTCGGCGTCGGCTGGGCGATGGCCCGCCTGCCGAAGCCGCTGTGGCCCGACATCCCCACCACCGACCCGCTGCTGCGCTGGCTGGCGCTGGACGGGTACGGCTTCCACCAGGCGTACTTCAGGACCGACGCGTACGTGCGCAGCCCCCACGTCCAGCACCCCTTCCGCTGGCGCGGCGGCCACAACCACTACACGGCCAACGTCATCGACCAGGGCATCGGCCGCGCGCTGTGGTTCGTCGGCGGCACCGATCCCGACGTCGTCACCGGCCTGATCCGCGCCTACCCCGAACACCGCCACAGCGACCTGTACGCGGGCGCCGGACTCGCCTGCGCCTACGCGGGCGGGGCCAGCGAGGACGAGCTCGCTCACTTCGCCGAGGGCGCTGGCGAACACCGCTGGGCGCTCGCCCAGGGATCCGCGTTCGCGACCGAGGCGCGCGTCAAGGCGGACACGGTCATCGACCACACCCATCTCGCGGCCCGCGTCGTGTGCGGCACGACGGCGGAACGTGCCTCGCAGGTGTGCCGGGACACCCGGCCCCAGGATTTCGGCGCCCACGGCGCATTCCCGGCCTACGAGAAATGGCGGCGCGACATCGCCGCGCAACTCGCACCTTCTTCGCTCGTTTCGAAAGGGGCCGACAAGTGACGGTCGCAAAGAGCTGGCTTCGCAGAAATTCGCCTGGAGTCGTCGCCCTGGCCTTGATGGTGGGCACGTTCTACGGCGTGCGGCTGCCCGAGTCCTCGGCCGCTGAGATCGACAAACTGGCGAAGAACTTCTCCTTCCAGCCGATGTCCATCGCCATGCCCGCCGGATTCGACAAGCACGAGGTCCGGAAGGTCAACAAGGCCTACCAGCACATCGACGCCTGGATCTCCTCGGTGGGCGCCGGTGTCGCGGTCAACGACCTGGACGGCGACGGCCTGCCCAACGACCTGTGCGTGAACGACGTGCGCATCGACCAGGCCGTGGTCACCCCCGCACCCACCCGCAAGGACAAGTACGAGCCGTTCGCGCTCGACCCGGCGCCGCTGGGCACCAGCAAGACGATGGCGCCGATGGGCTGCATGCCCGGCGACTACGACGAGGACGGCCGCATGGACCTCCTCGTCTACTACTGGGGCCGCACGCCCGTGCTGTTCATGAACGAGGGGGACAAGGGCGAGCCGCTGACCGCCGCCTCCTTCACCCCCACCGAGCTGCTGCCCGGCAAGGCCGGCCGGACGTACACCGGGCCGCTGTGGAACTCCAACGCGGCGGCCGTGGCCGACTTCGACGGCGACGGCCACGACGACATCTACATCGGCAACTACTTCCCCGACAGCCCGGTCCTGGACCCCGCCAAGGACGGCGACGTCACCATGAACGCCTCACTGTCGCACGCCCAGAACGGCGGCGGCGGCCACTTCTTCCGGTGGACGAAGGACGGCTACGAGAAGGTCAGCGACGCCATCCCGCAGGGCCTGAACAAGGGCTGGACGCTCGGCGCCTCCGCCGCCGACCTCGACGGCGACGCGCTGCCCGAGATGTTCCTTGCCCACGACTTCGGCACCTCGGCACTGCTGCACAACACCTCCACCCCGGGCAAGCTCCGCTTCTCCGAGGTCAAGTCCGTGCACAGCGCGACCGTGCCCAAGTCCAAGGAGATGGGCCGCAGCTCGTTCAAGGGCATGGGCGTCGACTTCGGCGATTTGGACCACGACGGGCAGTACGACATGTTCGTCAGCAACATCACCACCTCGTTCGGCATCCAGGAGTCCAACTTCGCCTTCATGAGCCAGGCCGGCAGCCGCTCCGAGTTGCAGGGCCGCTTCGCCGACGGCGAGGCCCCGTACAAGGACAAGTCCACGGACATGGGGCTCGCCTGGTCCGGCTGGGGCTGGGACGTGAAGACGGGCGACTTCGACAACAACGGCGACCTGGAGATCACCCAGGCCCTCGGCTTCGTCAAGGGCAAGAAGAACCGCTGGCCGCAGCTGCAGGAGCTCGCCACCGCCAATGACGCCCTGATTCCCAACCCCCTGTGGTGGCCCAACGTCAAGCACGGCGACGACCTCGCCGGCAGCCAGCGCATGCGCTTCTTCGCCAAGGACCCCGACACCGACCGCTACCACAACCTCTCCGTCGCCCTCGGCATCGGCGAGCCCGTCCCCACCCGCGGCCTCGCCACCGGTGACGTCGACGGCGACGGCCGCCTCGACCTCGCGGTCGCCCGCCAGTGGGGCGAGCCGGTCTTTCTTCACAACGTCAGCGAGAACCCCGGTTCCTACCTGGGTCTGAAGCTCACCCACCCGGACGGCTCCCCCGTGGTCGGCGCGGAGGTCTGCGTCGAACTGCCCGACGGCACCAAGCGCGTCACCCGCCTGGACGGCGGCGGCGGCCACTCCGGCAAGCGCAGCACCGACGTGCACATCGGACTGGGCAAGGACGCCGACGGTCCCCTCCCCGCCATGATCACCTGGCGTGACCGGGCCGGCGAGGTACACGAGCAGAAGCTGAAGCTCAAGCCGGGCTGGCACAGCCTCGAGCTGGGCACCGAGGCCAAGGAGAAGTGACGATGTCCGCACCCACCACCGCCGCACCCACCACGGCCGCGCCCACCCCGGCCGCACGGCACAACCCGAAGGTCACGACCGCGCTGCGCCGGTTCGCGATCTCCATCTCCGTGCTGAACATCTTCGGCTACACCCTGCTCGGCTTCGAACAGCCCTGGATCTGGCCGTTCGTCGCCCTGGCGACCGGCTACACCGTCGAGATCGCCCTGGAGTTCATCGGGGCCCGCGCCGAGGCCCGCGCCCCGCGCTTCGCCGGTGGCGGCTTGAAGGGCATGGTGGAGTTCCTCTTCCCGGCCCACATCACCGCACTCGCCGTGAACATGCTGTCGTACGTCAACGACAAGATGTGGGTCATGGTGTTCGGCGTCATCGTCGCCGTCGGCACCAAGTGGGTACTGCGCACCCCGGTCAAGGGCCGTATGCGGCACTACATGAACCCGTCGAACTTCGGCATCGCCGTCATCCTGCTGCTCTTCCCCTGGGCCTCGATCGCCCCGCCGTACCACTTCACCGAGTACCTCGACGGCGGCTTCGACTGGCTCGTGCCGGCGATCATCATCACCCTCGGCACGATGCTCAACGCCAAGCTCACCGAGCGCATGTGGCTCATCCTCGCCTGGGTCGGCGGCTTCGTCGTCCAGGCGATCGTCCGCGGCCTACTGTTCGGCACCTCCATCCCCGCGGCCCTGGCGATGATGACCGGCGTGGCGTTCGTGCTCTTCACCAACTACATGATCACGGACCCGGGCACGACCCCGTCCTCCAAGTGGGGCCAGATCGCCTTCGGCGGCGGTGTCGCGGCCATGTACGGCGTGCTGACCGCCATGAGCGTGGCGTACGGCCTCTTCTTCGCCACCGCAGTCGTCTGCGCCATCAGGGGCGCATTCCTGTGGACCGCGGACATCGTGGCCAGGAGGCGTGCCGAGGAAGCCCTGGAGCTGGCCGCGGTCGAACAGGCCATGGACAGGGACGCGGCGCCGGCGTGCGACTGCCCGGACGGTGCCTGTGCCTGCCCGCCCGAGTCCCAGGGCCAGACCCGGAAGGTCCCGGTGGCAGCATGACCAGAATCGCCATCGTCGGCATGGCATGCCGCTATCCGGACGCCACGTCACCCGACGAACTGTGGGACAACGCCGTCGCCGGGCGGCGAGCCTTCCGCCGGCTGCCCGACGTCCGGATGAACCTGGATGACTACTGGCACGCCGACCCGGCGACGCCCGACACCTTCTACGCGCGCAACGCCGCCGTCATCGAGGGATACGAGTTCGACCGGATAGCCCACCGGATCGCGGGCAGCACCTTCCGCTCCACAGACCTGACGCACTGGCTCGCCCTCGACACCGCCGGACGGGCCCTGGCCGACGCCGGTTTCCCCGGCGGCGAGGGCCTGCCGCGCGAGCGCACCGGAGTGGTGGTGGGCAACACCCTCACCGGCGAGTTCTCCCGCGCGAACGTCATGCGGCTGCGCTGGCCCTACGTACGGCGGGTGATGGCCGCGGCCCTGGCCGGCCAGGACGGCTGGGACGACTTGCGTGTCGAGGGTTTCCTCGCCGAGGTCGAGACCGCATACAAGGAGCCGTTCCCGGCTATCGACGAGGACACACTCGCGGGCGGTCTCGCCAACACCATCGCGGGCCGCATCTGCAACCACTTCGACCTCAACGGCGGCGGGTACACCGTTGACGGAGCATGCTCCTCCTCCCTCCTGTCGGTCACCACCGCCGGCACTTCGCTCCTGTCCGGTGACGTCGACGTCGCCGTCGCCGGCGGGGTCGACCTGTCGATCGACCCGTTCGAGATCATCGGCTTCGCGAAGACAGGAGCACTCGCCAAGGGCGAGATGCGCCTCTACGACCGCGGCTCCAACGGCTTCTGGCCCGGCGAGGGCTGCGGAATGATCGTGCTGATGCGGGAGGAAGACGCCCTGGCGGGCAACCACCGCATCTACGCGACGATCGCCGGCTGGGGCATCTCCTCCGACGGTCAGGGCGGCATCACCCGTCCCGAGGTCAGCGGGTACCGGCTCGCGCTGCGACGCGCTTACGAACGCGCCGGGTTCGGCATCGACACCATCCCCCTCTTCGAAGGGCACGGCACGGGCACCGCCGTCGGCGACCGCACCGAACTGACAGCCCTGATGGGCGCCAGGGCAGCGGCGAACCCGACCGCACCCGCCGCCGCCATCAGCTCCATCAAGGGCATGATCGGTCACACCAAGGCGGCGGCCGGCATCGCCGGTCTGATCAAGTCGGCCAAGGCCGTCGACAGCCAGGTCCTCCCCCCGGCCGTCGGCTGCGTCAACCCGCACGAGCTCCTCGTCGGCGAGCAAGCCAACCTGCGGGTTCTGCGTACGGCCGAGGCCTGGCCGCAGGATGTGCCGCGCCGCGTCGGTATCACCGCCATGGGCTTCGGGGGAATCAACACCCACCTCGTCCTGGACGAGCCCGCCGCCCGTCGGCGCACGCTGCCCAGCCGCCGCTCGATGGCGCTCGCGCATTCCGCCCAGGACTGCGAACTGCTGCTGCTGGAAGGCGACTCGCGCGAGGCCCTGCGCGCCCGGCTCGTTCAGGTCGCCGACTTCGCGGGGCAGCTCTCCTACGCCCAGGTCGCCGACCTCGCCGCCACGCTCGAGCGAGAACTGCGGGGCCTGCCGCACCGGGCCGCGGTCGTGGCCACGTCCCCGGAGGACGCCGAGCGACGGATGCGGCAGCTGGTCGACGCCCTCGACGCGGGCGAGAAGGCGCACTTCGCCTCCGACGGCCGCAGCTTCCTGGGTCACGCTACCCGCCGCGGCCGGATCGGTTTCCTCTTCCCGGGGCAGGGCTCCGGAACGGGCACCGACGGCGGTGCGCTCCGCCGCCGTTTTCCCGAGGCGGCGGAGGTCTACGACAAGGCCGGTCTTCCGACCACGGGTGACATGGTGGCCACCGACGTGGCCCAGCCGCGCATCACCACCGGCTCGGCGGCCGGTCTGCGTGTCCTGGACGCCCTCCGGGTGGAGGCGACTGTCGCCCTGGGCCACAGCCTGGGCGAACTGTCCGCCCTGCACTGGGCCGGAGCCCTCGACGAGGAGACACTCCTGCGGGCAGCCCGGGCCCGGGGTCGTGCCATGGCCGACCACAGTGCCTCGGGCACCATGGTGTCGCTGGCCGCGGGCCCGGAAGAGGCCGAGCGGCTCATCGACGGGCTGCCCGTCGTCATCGCCGGATTCAACGGGCCGGCGCAGACCGTCGTGGCGGGAGCGGTCGACGCGATCGAGGAGGTGAGCGGCCGTGTCGCCGGGGCGGGGGTCGGCTGCACCAGGCTGGCCGTCTCCCACGCCTTCCACTCTCCCTTGGTGGCGCCGGCTGGCGCCGCCTTCGGCGGCTGGCTCGCCGACGCCCGAATCGGCGAGGTCGGCGCCCGTGTCATCTCCACCGTCACCGGCGGAGAACTGGCCCGCGAAACGGACCTGGCAGAGCTGCTGCGACGGCAGATCACGGAGCCCGTGCGGTTCACCCAGGCGGTCACGGAGGCCGCCCGGGACGTCGACCTGTTCGTCGAGGTGGGCCCTGGGCGGGTGCTGAGCACGCTCGCCGCACAGTCGACCGAAGTCCCGTCCGTGGCGCTCGACACCGACGCCGAGTCGCTGCGGGGGCTGCTGGGCGTCGGCGGCGCCGCGTGGGTCATCGGCGCGCACGTCTCCCACGAGCGGCTCTTCGGGGACCGTCTGCTCCGGCCTCTGGACGTCGGACAGCGCTTCAGCTTCCTCGCCAACCCCTGCGAGCAGGCCCCGAAGGACGCCCGCCCGGCGGCGGACCTGGTGTCCTCGGCTGCCGCGGACGCCCCCGCGGGCCCTGCCACCCCGGTACTGGAGCCCGCGAACGGTGCCGAAGCCGCAGAAGCGGACGGCAGCGCGGAGACCACCGCCCTGGACGTGCTGCGCGACCTCGTCGCCGCGCGGGCCGAACTGCCCAGCGACCTCGTGGACGCCGACCACCGGCTCCTGGACGACCTGCACATGAGCTCGATAACGGTCGGTCAGATCGTGAACCAGGCCGCGTCCCGATTGGGCATCGCCGCATCCCAGATCCCGACCAACTTCGCCACCGCCACACTGGGCGAACTGGCTGAGGCGCTGGAGACACTGGTCGGCACGGGCGGCGGGAGCGACGCAGAGGACGCCGACCCGGTCACGGGCGCCGCGCCCTGGGCCCGGCCCTTCGCCGTGGACCTCGACGAGGTACCGCTGCCCCGGGCCGTCGAGGGCGGGAACGAGGGCGCTTGGCAGCTCTTCGCCCCGGCCGGCCACCCGGTGGCCGGGGAACTGCGCGAGGCTCTGCAGACGGCCGGGGTCGGCCCCGGCGTGCTGGTGTATCTGCCTCCGGCTTGCCCCCCGGAGCAGATCGAACTCGCCCTCGCCGGTGCCAAGAGCGCCCTGGCGGGCCATGACGACCGGCGTTTCGTCCTGGTGCAAGACGGCCGGGGAGCGGCTGGGCTGGCCAAGACGCTCCACCAGGAGGCTTCCCGTCTGCGCACGACGATCGTCCACAGTGCAGCGGACGAGGGTCTGGTCAGGCGGGTGGTGGCCGAGGTGGCCGCAACCACCGGTTTCACCGAAGCCCACTACGGCCCCGACGGAGTGCGCCGGGTACCGACGCTTCGGGCCCTGCCCGTCGAAGCCGGACGCACGGACTCTCCACTGGACGCCTCTGACGTCCTGCTGGTGACCGGAGGCGGCAAAGGCATCTCCGCCGAGTGCGCTCTGGCGATCGCCCTGGACAGCGGGGCACGGCTTGCGGTGATGGGTCGCTCCGATCCCGCGGTGGACCGGGAACTGGCCGACAACCTCAAGCGGATGGCCGACAGCGGCCTCACCGTGCACTACGCGCGTGCCGACGTCACGGAACCGGCGCAGGTACGGGAGGCCATCGCCGAACTGCAGAAGGAACTGGGGCCGGTCACCGGTCTGCTGCACGGCGCGGGACGCAACGAGCCCGGGCCGCTGCGCGAGCTGGAGCCGGAGGACTTCCACCGTACCTTCGCGCCCAAGGTCGACGGTCTGCGGACCGTGCTCGATGTGGTCGGTGCCGGCGACCTGAAGTTGCTGGTCACCTTCGGCAGCATCATCGGCCGCGCCGGGCTGCGCGGTGAGGCCCACTACGCCACCGCCAACGAGTGGCTGGCCGACCTGACCGAGGAGGCCGCCCGGACCCATCCGCGGCTGCGCGCCCGCTGCGTGGAGTGGTCTGTGTGGTCCGGGGTCGGCATGGGCGAGAAGCTCGCGGTCGTCGAGTCGCTGTCCCGTGAGGGCATCACGCCGGTCTCCCCGGATCAGGGCGTCGAGATCCTGATGCGGCTGATCCGGGACCCGCAGGCACCGGTGGTGACGGTCGTCAGTGGCCGCGCGGAGGGCATCGACACGGTGCGACGCGACCTGCCGCCCCTGCCGCTGTTGCGGTTCACCGGCAATCCGCTGGTGCGCTACCACGGCGTGGAGCTGGTCACGGAGGTCCAGCTGAACGCGGGCACCGACCCCTACCTCGCCGACCACCTGCTGGACGGCAACCTGCTGATGCCCGCCGTCATGGGTATGGAAGCGATGGTCCAGGTCGCGGCCGCCGCCACCGGGTGGACCGGCACACCGGTGATCGAAGACGCATGCTTCCTGCGGCCCATCGTGGTCCCGCCCGACGGCAGCACCACGATCCGCATCGCGGCGACCGTCACCGGCACGGACAGCGTCGCCGTCGCCGTCCAGGCCGAGGACACCGGCTTCGCCGCGGAGCACTTCCGCGCCCGGCTGGTCTACTCGGGCGCCACCACGGCGGACGGGCCGCCCCTGCAGACCGCCGTCGACACGCCGGAGGTGCCCCTGGACCCGGCGAAGGACCTGTACGGCGACATCCTCTTTCAGGGCGCGCGTTTCCAGCGGCTGCTCCGCTTCCACCGGGCCGCGGCGCGCCACGTGGACGCAGACGTGGCCGTGCGCGAGCCCCAGGGCTGGTTCGCCGGCTTCCTGCCCGGCGAACTGCTGCTGGCCGACCCCGGCATGCGCGACGCGCTGATGCACGGCAACCAGGTGTGCGTCCCCGACGCCACACTGCTGCCCTCGAAGGTCGAGCGCATCCACCCACTGGGCGCCGGTTCCCACGTGCCCGAAGAGCTGCGCTACTGCGCGGTCGAGCGGAGCCGCGACGGCGACACGTACGTGTACGACATCGCGGTCCGCGACGCGGACGGCACCGTCGTCGAACGCTGGGAGGGCCTGACCCTCCACGCGGTGCGCAAGACCGACGGCTCCGGGCCGTGGGTCGCCCCACTGCTCGGCCCGTACCTGGAACGGACGCTCGAAGAGGTGCTCGGCACCCGCATCGCGGTCACCGTCGAACCCCACGGCGAATCACCGGCGGGGTCCGTCGCCGAACGCCGTGCGTTCACCGTGACCGCGGCCTCACGCACCCTGGACGCCCCCGCGGTCGTGCACCACCGGCCCGACGGGCGCCCGGAGCTCGCCGGGGACTGGCACGTCTCGGCCGCGCACGGTCTGGAGCTCACCCTCAGTGCGGTATCCGGCACCGAGGTGGCCTGCGACATCGAGGCGGTCAGCATGCGTGCCCCGGACGAGTGGAAGAGCCTGCTCGGCGAGCACGCCGCGGTGGCCGAACTGGTCGCCGCGGAAACCGGGGAAGCGCCCGACACCGCCGCCACCCGAGTGTGGAGCGCGGTGGAGTGCCTGCGGAAGGCGGGCGTCATGGCGGGCGCGCCGCTGACCGTGCTGCCCCGGCGCAAGGACGCCTGGGTGGTCTTCTCCGCCGGCGGACTGAGGATCGGGACCTTCGTCACCGCCCTGCGTGACGCGCTGGAACCCGCCGTCTTCGCCTTCCTCACGCACGCTCCGGAACCCACGGAAGGGCGGTCCTAGGACCATGAAGGAAAGCTACTTCGAGTACCGGCACACGGTCGGCTTCGAGGAGACCAACCTCGTCGGCAACGTCTACTACGTCAACTACTTGCGGTGGCAGGGGCGTTGCCGGGAGCTGTTCCTCAAACAGG
This sequence comes from Streptomyces sp. NPDC096046, assembly GCF_040303285.1. Classification (NCBI taxonomy): domain Bacteria; kingdom Bacillati; phylum Actinomycetota; class Actinomycetes; order Kitasatosporales; family Streptomycetaceae; genus Streptomyces; species Streptomyces sp. NPDC096046. The sequence continues at coordinate 88,278 of NZ_JBEOSZ010000027.1, forward strand.
AGGCCCCCGAGGTCCTCGCCGACGTCCAGGACGACCTCAAGCTGTTCACGCTCAAGGTGGACTGCGAGTTCTTCGCGGAGATCACTGCCTTCGACGAACTGTCCATCCGGATGCGGTTGGCGGAGCTGGGACAGACGCAGCTGGAGTTCACCTTCGACTACGTCAAACTGGCCGGGGACGGAGCCGAGACGCTGGTCGCCCGTGGCAGGCAGCGGATCGCCTGCATGCGCGGACAGAACACCAACACGGTGCCTTCGCTGATCCCCGAGGCGCTCGCCCGGGCCCTGGAGCCGTATGCGGCGCAGGCCCGGCCGATGCTGGGGCGGACGGCATGAGCGCGCTGGCCGCCGTACCGCCTTCCGACGTGGGAACGGCCGACCCCACGAGGCTGCGGCGGGCCCTGGGAGCGTTCGCCACAGGCGTGACCGTGGTGACGGTCGGCGGCTCGTTCCCCCACGGCATGACCGCCAACTCCTTCACCTCTGTCTCCCTCGACCCGCCCCTGATCCTGGTGTGTCTCGGCCGGGACACGATCATGCACCGCGTCCTCGCCGACGCCGAGACCTTCTCCGTGTCGGTGCTGGACGCCGGGCAGGAGCAGGTGGCCCGGTACTTCGCCGACCGCTCCCGGCCGACGGGGACGGCCCAGTTCGAGACCGTGCGCTGCAGGCCGGGCAGGTCGGCTGACGCACCGCTGATCACCGGAGCTGCCGCACACTTCGAGTGCGCGAAGTGGCGGGCGTACGACGGAGGCGACCACATCATCTGCGTGGGCGAGGTGCTCGCCCTGCACGATACGCCGGACCGCGAGCCGCTGGTGTTCCATCGCGGCCGCTTCCGGCGGTTCACCACCGCACGGTCGGACGGTGCGGCATGAGCGCCGATCCGCCGTCCCCGCCGCTTCGTGCGCTGCCCGGCCTGCTGCGCAAGCTGGCCGTGGACCGCCTAGGGATGATGCGCGACGCGGCTGCCCTGGCCGATGCCGTCCGTGTCGCCATGGGCCCGAGGAAGATGTACATCTTCAACCGGCCCGACTACGCCAAGCACGTGCTGGCCGACAACGCCGCCAACTACCGCAAGGGCATCGGGCTGGTGGAGTCCCGCAAGATGCTCGGTGACGGATTGCTGACCAGCGAGGACCAGCTCTGGCGCGACCAGCGGCGCACCGTTCAGCCGGCGTTCAGGCCGGGGCGGATCGCCGCCCAGGCCGCGGCCGTGGCGGAGGAGGCGGTGGGCCTGCTGGGCGCGCTGGGCCACCGGGCTGAACAGGGTCCCGTCGACGTGCTGCAGGAGGTCACCGGATTCACCCTGGGAGTGCTGGGGCGGACCGTGCTGGACACCGGCCTCGGCGGGCACGGGAGCATCGCGCACGCCTTCGAGGCGGTACAGGACCAGGCGATGTTCGACATGGTCACGCAGAACATGGTGCCGACCTGGGTGCCGCTGGCCACCCAGCGGCGGTTCCGCAGGGCCCGCCGTGAACTGATCCGGAGCGTCGACGAACTGGTCGCCGACCGCAGTGCGCGCATGGCGGACGGAGGGGACGCCGACGACGCGTTCTCCCGCATGATCCTCGCGGCCCGCGAGGAACCCGACCCGGCGGCCGCGCGGAAACGGCTGCAGGACGAGCTGGTCACCCTGCTGCTCGCGGGACACGAGACCACGGCCAGCACCCTGGGCTGGACTCTGCTGCTGCTCGCCCGCCACCCGCACGTCCGGGATCTGGTGCGCGAGGAGGCCCGCGGCGTGCTGTCGGGCGGCAGGGCGCCGGAGGCGGAGGACCTGCACAAGCTGATGTACACGACGCAGGTCGTCCAGGAGGCCATGCGCCTCTATCCGCCCGTGTGGATCCTGCCGCGCGTTGCCAGACAGGCCGACCAGGTCGGGCCGTTCACCGTGGCGGCCGGCGCTGACGTGCTGGTCTGCCCGTACACACTGCACCGCCATCCCGAGCTCTGGGAACGGCCGGAGAGCTTCGAGCCGGGGCGGTTCGACCCGGCGCGCGTCGCCGACCGCCCCCGCTACGCCTACATCCCCTTCGGGGCGGGGCCACGGTTCTGCGTCGGCAGCAACCTGGGAATGATGGAGGCGGTCTTCGTGACGGCCCTGCTGACCCGGGACCTGGACCTGCAGGTCCTGCCAGGCCATGAGGGGGTCGCCGAACCGATGATGTCCCTGAGGATGCGCGGAGGGCTGCCCATGACCGTCCGCCGGGCCAGGTGAGAAGGGGACAGGGACGCCCGGGCCGGCCGCGGCCGGCCCGGGTTCCCCCGACGTACGGCAGGTCAGCCGACGGCGGTCTGCAGAGCGGCGGTCCTGCGCAGATCCAGCAGGGCCATCAGCACTGGGGGGTCGAAGGCTCCCAGCGGCCGAAGGGCGATGCCCACCGGCAGGGGCAGCGCGTCGGCCTGCACCGTGACCGGCCCGTACCGTCCGACGGAGACGACCTCTCCGTCGCGGCTGACGCCGGAGACGAGATGCTCCTGGCCATAGGCCACCGAGTGCGCCAGGACGTACCAGGAGCCGGCCGGGACGTCACGCAGTTCGAAAGCTCCAGGACCCTCCAGCACCGTGCACCGCACGGGCCGCCCCTGGGGGACCTGGGTGGGAAATATGCCCACGTAGCAGTAGCCGGCGGGCCGTCCCTCGGGGAGGGTGACATGGCCGCGCAGCGTTGTGCCGGACGGGCCGGACGAGGGGACGGACGGCTCGGACGACGACTCCGGGCCGATGCCGGTCGTGAAACCCTCCAACTCCCGGTAGACGCTGGGGGAGACGCCCACACAGGACTTGAAGCGCGAGCTGAAGGTTCCGACACTGCTGTAGCCGACCAGACTGCTGATGTCGGCGACGCTGAATTCGGTGTCTATCAGGAGGCGCTTCGCCTCCTGGATGCGGAGCGCCGAGAGGAATCTTCCCGGTGAGGTACCGGTGACGTCCCTGAATATTCGCGTGAAGTGGAATTTGCTGAACATGGCCGTGCGGGCCATGTCGTCGATCGTCAGGTCCTGTCCGAGATTGGCACGCATGTTGCTGATCACCCGATGGACAGCATGCTCGATGGTGGTGGAAGTCACCATGTCTCCCTGTCGTTGATGTCAATCCGCAGACGTGCTGTCAATTCCGATGCTGTGCGCCTGCCTGCATGCGGGAAGGGCGCTCCGCGCCGGTCAGCCGACGGCTGGTGAGGTCCTCAGCAAACCTTTTCCAGGCGTTCGAACACTGGAGGGCGAGTTCCGCGACCGTAGCCGCGCTGTGTGGGGGAACGGCGTCCACTTGCTGGCGCCACGCGTCGTCGCTCAGGAAATGGTCGTGGAGCCAGCGAAGGAAATAGCGACCGGATTCCGAGTGCCGCAGCGACGGGTCGGAGGAGAGTTTGCGCAGCAGCTCCACGGACGTCCGCGACCTTCCCAGCGGTGTGGATTCGGGGAACGCCGAGGGAGGCCTGCCGAGAGTGTCGGGGTCACCTGCCGCACAGGCTGGGCGGGTCAGCGGCACGGTGGCTTCCAGGGGCCGGCCCCGGGCCGGCTGCCTGCGGCTGTCGGGTACCGGGGCCTCGCCGCGCAACAGGCGCTGGCGGACGTCGTGCGCGGTGCCGAGTGAGAGCCCCGTTTCCTGGACGATGGCCCGCAGCGGCAGATCGGGACGGGCGGTCATCAGCTCAGCCGCGCGCAGGCGTTCTGCCGTGCGGTTGAGCGGATGGGCCCGGCCGTTACTGCCCATCCGCATGTTCGACCGCGCGGAATCCTTGGTTGAACGCGACCGGATGGCGGCCACGGTCTTGGGTGACAGACCACTCAAGACCGCTACGGCCCGGTCGGAGAGCTCGGGTCGCGCGTCCAGGATGCGCCGGGCCGCTGCCTTGCGGTCGTCGGTCGACAGGAGCAGGCCGTGGACGACGTTGGCCGAAACGGAATGAAGAAACGATTCCTCTTCTGTTCCCGTGAAGTAGCGCGCCCGTACGGTGGTCAGTCCCTTCAGCCTGGCCGCGGCGAGCCGGTGCATCCCGTCGATCACGCGCATCGTTGCGCGATGTACAACTATCGGAGGCAGTTCCGGTAAGACTTCGGCAAGTTGCCTGACGTACTTCTCGTTGATGCCCTCCAGGCGAGGAGAATCCGCGGGCAGCAATACCTCGATCTGCACCCAGTCCGTGAAGTCCGTAAGCGGTTCTGGGGTTGTGCCGACGCTTTCCAACTCCCCTCCCCTTTTGAGTCCAGGACGTGCTGCGAGACGCTCTTCCTTCCCGTGTCCGGATCGATGGCAGGGAAAGGGACACGTCGTCGGCGAAGTTACCGTTCCCAGGGTTTCATCGCGAGATCCCAGGCGAAGAAGCGCCGACTTTCATTGGTTTCATGGAACAACCCGCTGTTCACTCGAACCCGGACGAGTCAGTTGTTTGAAAACACTTACCGGGTCTAGCTTTCTTTTCCACAGCACCGGGACAACGCCGATATCACTGGAACGGGAGGTTCAGGTGCAGGAAACGGAAGAGGAATCCGAGCGCAGGGTCGAGATTGCCGACGATGCCGTGCTCACGCTTGAGGCCTACGCGGACACGATCGTCCCGGGACAGAAGCGCTGGCCGGAGGACAGGGCCGTCGCCGGAGCCGTGGAGGACGGCGGCGCCGTGGCCGCCGGCGCGATCGAGCTGCTGCGCTGGGATGCGACGGGCATCCACGACGATCTCGAGAACCTGGCGGACCTCGCCAACGAGCACGCCCAGGCCTACGCGGAGGAGACGGGGCTCGCACTGGACGGGACGGTTCCGCCGTTCGTCGCCCTCGGTTACGAAGACCGCGTGGCACTGGTCCGGAGGCTGACCGCTCCAGGACATCCGGAGAAGGAGTTCTGGGTCCTGCTCTCCCTCTTCTGCAACATGGCCTTCGACTCGGCCGCGCACCTGCACACCGCTGAGGCGATCGCCGACGGCCACCCCGGCCTGCGGGCCATGGGCATCACCGCGCCCGGCGCTGACGGGCTGTGGCGCTTCGAAAACTTCGGCTACGGCCGCGCACTGGCACGCCTCCACCCCGACACCACGTCCACTGGGAGCCCTGCATGAGCAGCAGTGTCGAGCGTACGGAAGTCCTGGTCGTCGGCAGCGGGTTCGGCGGCGCGATCACTGCCTACCACCTCGCGGCAGGCGGCGCCAAGGTGACTGTCCTGGAGCGCGGTCCCTGGCTGGAGCACGACGAGTTCGAGCACGACTACAAGCTTGGCTCCTCCTACACGCGGATCTTCGACTTCATGGTCGGCGACGGGATGAGCGTCCTGGGCGGGAACTGCGTCGGGGGCGGCAGCGTGGTGTATTTCGCTGCCATGCCACGCGCACCGCGATTCGTCTTCGACCGCCAGGGCTCCATCGGCCGCCGCATGTGGCCGAAGTCGATCAGCCGCGAGAGCCTGGACCCCTGGTACGACCGCGTCGAGGAGTCGCTGTCCGTCGCCCGTCAGGGCTGGGAGGACGTGAGCTACGCCGGCGGACTGTGGGCGGCGGCCTGCTCCCAGGCGGGCCGCACCGCCAACCCGCTCTCGGTTGCCATCGACAAGGCCAAGTGCGTCAACTGCAACTGGATGATGGCCGGGTGCCGGTTCGAGGCGAAGCAGTCCCTGCTCGTCAACTACCTTCCCGCGGCCCTCGCCCACGGCGCCGAGATCCGCCCCCTGCACGAGGTCCAGTACCTCGAGCGCACCTCGGACGGCGGGTACAGGGTGCACTACAACGTCGTGGACGGCCAGGACTACCGCATCACCGCCGGCAGCGGGGTGATTGAGGCGAAGATCGTCGTGCTGGCGGCCGGCGCGGGTGCGACGCCTGTCATCCTGCAGCGCAGTGAAGGGCAACTGGGCCGGATGCCGCACGCGGTCGGACGCTACTTCTCCGGTAACGGCGAGCGGCTCAACACCGCCATCATCGACGAGGACAAGGCGGCCGAGCTGCTCGGACTGGACCGCGGAGCCGGGTCGGCGTACCGCGCCAACCACATCGGCAGGGGGCCGACCGTCGCCAGCTGGGACCGCCTGGACGGCTCGCTGCCGGAGTACTCCCGCTACTCACTGGAGCAGCTCTACTTCCCGCCCGGCCTGGGAACGATCCTCGCCCAAGTACCGGATGCCGCCGGCCCCGCCTGGTTCGGTGCGGAGAAGAAGGAGATCCTCAAGCGCTGGACCTCCTGGCTGACGATCTTCTCCATGATCGAGGACGACAACGAGGGCGTCTTCGGTCCGCCCCCCGCAACCGGCAACGCTCACCGCATCTCCCAGCAGATGCTGGGCCGCGGGAACCTCAGATACGCGCCCACGCGAACCACCCTCGACGCCTGGGCGAAGTCGGACGCCGAGGTAAAGGAAATCCTCGAGAAGGACGGCCTGGCACGGGTGATGCCCTGGACCAACGACCTGGTCGGTGCCTACACCGTGCACCCCCTGGCCTCCTGCCGGATGGGGGACGATCCGCACACCTCGGCGCTCGATGACCGCAACGAACTGCGCGGCCACCCCGGCATCTTCGTCACCGACGGCTCCGCCGTCCCCGGCGCCCTGACGGTCAACCCGGCCATGACCATCTCCGCACTCGCCGAGCGCGCGGTGCCGGGCATCGTGCGGGCCGCCCGGGACCGGGGCGTCGGCGTCACCTACGGCGCGCCGGCCCCCAGCGGCTCCCGCAGCGGACGCAGGGACGTCCTGCCCCTGCTGCCCGACCTGGTGGGCAACTGACCGCCTGCGACCGGGACTGCCCGGCACGCCCAGGTGAGCCGTCCGGAGAAAGCGCTCCGGCGCCCCGAGCCCCATACCTGTCTAGGAGGCACAGATGATCCCCGCGAACGACGTACTCAAGGACCTCGCCGCCGACATCGACGATGTCGTCCGCCTTGTGGAACCTCTGGATGACGAAGCCTGGTCCACTCCCACTCCGGCCCCCGGCTGGACCATCGCGGACCAGATCGCGCACCTCACCTTCATCTTCACACTGGCCAGGAACGCCGCGGCCGCGCCGGAGCGGTTCAAGGCCATGACGGCCGCGGCGGCGCGCGACTTCAACGGTGCGGTCAACGCCGCCCTCGCGCAGTTCAACGCCTTCCCCCCGGGGGAGCTGCTCGCCCGCTTCCGCGCCGAGGGCGAGGCCTCGGTCGAAGCCCTGTCCTCGGTTCCGGAGGACCAGGTCGTGCCGTGGCTCGTCCGCCCGCTGCCTCCCGCGGTACTCGCCTGCGCCGGGATCATGGAGGTCTTCGCCCACGGGCAGGACATCGCCGACGCCCTGGCGGTGCGCAGGGAGCCCACCGACCGGATCCGTCACCTGGCCCAGTTCGCGTTCCTCACCCGTGACTTCGGGTACGAAGCGCGCGGCCTCACCCCGCCGGCCGAGGCCTTCCGCTTCGAGCTCACCGCGCCCTCGGGTGAGGTCTGGACGATCGGTCCGGACGACGCCGCCCAGACCGTCAGGGGACCGGCCGGCGACTTCTGCCTCCTGGTGACCCGCCGCCGCCACCGCGACGACCTGGCCCTGACCGCGACAGGCCAGGACGCGGAGGCATGGCTGGACATCGCGCAGGCCTACCGCGGCCCTGCGGGCGAGGGCCGCAAGCCGGGTCAGTTCGCCGGCGCGGGACAGTGAACGCACGGTAGGGGGAACGGCTCTCCCGTCGCGGCGGAGCCGGAACCGACCGGGCGGTTCCGGCTCCCCTTCGGGCGTGCCGTCATCGGCCTCGGGGGCGGCGTTCCCCGGCAGCGCTACCGTGCGGAACCGCGCAGCACACGGGAGATCACCCACGGTCGCATGAGGGCCTGGGGCGGGTCGACGAGTCCGGCGGTACGCAGAAAGGCAGCCGAGAGCTCACCGTCCTCGGCGGCGGCAGCCTGCAGGCGTGTGATGTAGGCGTTGCCCAGCCGCGTCTTGAACGTCCGGCGCCCCTCGACTTCCGGGAAGCCGAGGTCCGCTCCCGCGGAAATGTCCCAGGGAGCGTCGATGGCCCGGGCCAGGTCGCGGAAGAAGGCACGAGGCTTGGGCGGACCCTGGCTCAGATGCCGGCGCAGCACCAGGGCCTCGATCGCGGCGACGGACATCCCCTGGCCGTAGACCGGATTGAAGACACAAGCGGCGTCACCCATCACCAGCAGTCCCTCGGGGTGGCGCGACTGCCGCTCGTAGCGGCGCCGGACGCTCGCGGGGAAGTGGAACGACACCGGAGGCCCCAACGGCTCGGCATCGCGCAGGGCCTTGTACACCTCCGGGACCGGCAGGGACTCGGCGTAGGCGAGGAAGCCCTCGTGATCGGTGGGCGGGCGGTCGCCGAGAAGCCCGGTGAGCGACAGCGAGTAGCGGTCGGGCATCCGGGCGAAGATCGCCCCCCGCCGGATCTCCGGAGTGGCGACCGGGAGGAGGGCGATGTCGTCACCGATGGGGTCGAACGGCAGGGGACCGCGGAAGTGGCAGGTCGTATAGGTCAGATCCATCTTGACGCGTTCCTCGGCCACTTCCGGATAGCCGAGTTCCACCAGCCACCGCGGCGTGCGCGTGCCGCGCCCGGTCGCGTCGACGACGAGGTCTGCGGCAAGTACCTCCTCGGCGGAGCCCTGCGCACGCGACTGCACGCGGACCCCGGTCACGCTGCGCCGGTCCGGAGAGGTCACGAGCCCCACGACGTCGGTCAACTCCCGCACGGTGACGTTGGACAGGCCCTTGATCCGGCGCCGGATACGGCTCTCCAGGAGCGGCCGGCCGGCCGCCACACACGTCAGCCCGGTCTCCGCCTTCTTGATCGCCTTGCCCTCGAAGTACCACGTCAGGCTGGTACCGAAGTCACCGATGGGCACGCCGAGCGAGACCAGCTCATCCGTGAAGCCGGGGAACATCTCGTCGAGTATCTGCTGTCCGCGGGCCAGCAGCGCGTGGATGTGGTGTCCCTGGGGTACGGCGCGGCGCGGATCGCTCCCGTCGGTGAGCTCGTCCCGGTCGACCACGGTCACCTTGCGATAGGCGTCAGCGAGCATCCGCGCTGCGAGTGACCCCGCGATGCTGCCTCCCAGGACCACCGCGTGATCACCGACATAACCACTCATGATGACGCCTCCGAATCATGCGGAACGATCTCTCTGTAATGCAAAGTAGCGGCACGGAGGTTGCCGTGATTCTTCCAAGGTGCTCACTGCACGAGTTGCTCTTGCCGCCGTGACGAGCGGCTCCATAACGTGGCCGTGAAGCAGCTCCGCAGCTTGGGCTCTTCCTGTCCGGTCCGTGGATTCTTCACTCTTGAAGGCGCGAGCGAATGCAAAGGAGCTATTGGTGGATCCGTTCCGCATAGAAATTCCGCAGGCAGATTTGGACGACCTGCGTCGGCGCCTGGATGCCACCCGTTGGCCGAGCGACATTCCCGGCACGGGCTGGAGCCGCGGTGTTCCGCTGGACTACCTCAAGGAGCTCGTCGAGTACTGGCGTACCAGCTACGACTGGCGGGAGGCCGAGGCGCGTCTGAACTCGGTCCCTCAGTTCACCACCGAGATCGACGGCACGAACGTGCATTTCATGCACATCCGCTCCCCCGAGCCCGATGCCCTTCCGTTGATCATCAGCCACGGCTGGCCGGGTTCGGTGGCCGAGTTCCTCGACATCATCGGCCCGCTCACCGATCCCCGTGCGCACGGCGGGAATCCGGCCGACGCATTCCATCTGGTGATTCCTTCGCTGCCCGGATTCGGCTTCTCGGGCCCCACTCCCGAACCCGGCTGGAACCTACCCCGGGTCGCCGCCGCATGGGCGGAACTGATGCGGCGCCTCGGATACGATCAGTACGCCACGCAGGGCGGGGACCTCGGAGCCTGGACCAGCCTGACACTCTCGGGGCTCGATCACGAGCATGTCGTGGGCACCCATGTGAACTTCCTGATCACCCCGCCGTCGGGCGATCCGGCCGACCTCGCCGGACTCGACGAATCAGACCTCGCGCGCCTGAACCTGCTGACCGAGTTCGGCGCAGAGGGCTCCGGGTACATGAAGATCCAGTCGACGCGACCGCAGACTCTCTCCTACGCCCTGACCGACTCGCCAGTGGGGCAGCTCGCCTGGGTGGTCGAGAAGTTCATGGAGTGGGCGGACACGGACAAGGTGCCCGAGGACGCTGTGGACCGTGACCGGCTGCTGACCAACGTCATGATCTACTGGCTCACCGCGACCGCCGGTTCGAGCGCCCACTTCTACTACGAGATCTCCGACGTGCTGCCGACGGCTCCCACCCCGCCCCCTCCCGCGCCACCGCTGCCGACGCCGCTGGGCGTCGCGGTGTACCCGGCCGATTCGGCCCAGCCCGTCCGCCGGTTCGCCGAGCGCGCCTTCCCCAACATCGTGCACTGGGCGGAGCTCGAGCGCGGCGGTCATTTCGCCGCCATGGAGCAGCCCGGCCTGTTCGTCTCGGACCTGCGGGCGTTCGCCCGCGCGCTGCGGGCGGCCTAGTCGACCGTCGCTCTCTTGCGCCCTGATGCCCCGTACGTGCTGTACGGGGCATCAACGTGCACAAAGCGGGTTCGGCTAGAGGCGCGGAGAGTGGGACGGTGCCATCCGGCCGAACGGCTCATGGGCGTCGGGGGCTCCGCAGTGCGTCGCCGCATACGCGTAATCAGCGCCTCCCGCCTCCCTGCCCCTCGTCCGCAGGGCCAGGTTGTCGCGCACCATGCGGTCCAGCAGTTCGGGCCGGCCGGGGGGTGCGGTCCGCTGTAGCCCGAAGACGACGGTCATGGCATCGCGCGCCTTCGGAACGTTCGGGGCGGCGAGCCGGGCGGTGGGGATGGGGTAGAGGAGCACGCTCCCTCCCAGTCCGATGTCCTCCTCGGTGAGGCCGGCCAGAGTCTCTGTGATGAGCGTTGCCGCGCTGCGGCCCGGCAGGAGGACATTGCAACGCGGATGCGGATGGTGCTGCCACGAGCCGAGCGCTCTCAGCCGGGCCTCGAACGGTGCGACCCGGTTCAGGAAGGCGTGGTAGGAGGTGGTCTCGATCCTGTCGACATGATGGTGTGTGAGGCCCGCCAGCAGTGCGGTGTCGTCGGGCTCGTGCGGTACGTCGAAGGACTGCATCGCCTCCAGGACGAACCTCCAGTCCGACTCTCCGGAGCAGTGGGCGTGTCCCTCCACGTGCTCGAACCGTCCCTCGTGGACCAGCCGTTGCTGGTCCGCGAGGAGTGCGGCGGGATCGTGGTAGACGAGGCGGTAGGTCCGTGCGGAACTCCTCGCCCCGGTGAGCGCGATGGTGGCACCGGTGATGATTCCGTACCGGCCCAGGCTCCCCCTGACCGCGTCGAAGAGTCCGGGGTGCCGGACGGGCGAGCAGGTGAGAAGGTCGCCGTTCGCGGTGACTACCTCGAGTTCGAGAACGTTGTCGGCGATGCTGCCGTGCCGGTGGCTCGTGCCGCCGATCCCGCCGACGGACAGTGTCCCGCCGACGGACAGCCCGAGGTAGTCGGGCACCACGAGAGGAGCCTGGCCGCGAGGCAGGGTGGCATCGAGGACCGCGCTCCACCGTGCACCGCCGTCCACGCGCACGAGGCCGGGACCCGGCTCACCGACTCCGCGGAGCGAGGACAGGTCGATCACGATCCCGTCCGATGCCTGCGCCTGACCGTCCACCGAACAGGCCGCACCCCGGGGGACCACCGCGAACCCGTTCTCCCGGCCGAAGCGCACGATCGCCGCGACATCCTCGGCGTCGGCGGGGTACAGCACGGCGACGGGCCGGAGATGTACGCGGTTGCCGAAGTCCCGCGCCGCAGCGACGAGATCGCTTTCGCGTGTGCTGAGGACACCGCGCAGGGGCGGCAGGCCCGGACGGGAGGAAGACTCGAACCGGGGGAGGACGCTGGTCATGATGCGACTTGCCGCGGGTCCGGCCGCTCCGCTGCGATCTTCCGAGGTGCCTCTCGGCCCATGACGGGATCTCTGCCCACGACGACTCCATACAGTCCGGTGGTATGCGGCTCACACATCCCTGTGTGACTCGACGTCCCGGGCTTGCGCTGCCGTGGGTCAGGCGCTGCGGAACCGCATCGCTCGCACGCGCGGGCGTTCCACCCGCGTCGGCAGCTGCTCGTTCCGGGGCTCGGTCCATGGTCGTGACCGCAAGGGCGACCGGTACATACTCCCGCGTGCGCTGCTTCTCGTACCGCGGCCTCCGGCCGGCTGTCCCGGTGCGCTGGCCGCGAGCAACGACGCGTCGGCGGCCGTGGCCTGGGGGGCCGTCAGGCCCCGAGTTCGCTGATGACGGTGTCCACGACGTGGACGGCGAGCCTGTCCACGATCGCGCGGTCCTGTCGGCGCAGCGGACCGCGGATCGCCAGATCGGCGAATCCGTGGACCCCCGACCAGCAGACCCACTCGGCGTCCACCCGTCGCTCGGGAGACAACGCGTCAGCCTTGACCATGCCGTCGAGGGCGTCGAGCAGGAGTTGGTAGGGCGGCGGCACACGTGCCTCCGAATCACCGCCGGGCTCGTCCTGGAGCAGGATCGCGAGCTCGAACCAGCCCGGCTCGGACAATGCGAAGTGGATGTAGCCGAGGCCGACTCCGCGCAGCTGCTGCACCGCGTGAGCCGCGGGGTCCCCCTGGTCCGCAACGTCCTGCATACGGTCGAGCATGGCCTGCGCCAGCTTGTCCTGGGCCCGGGCGGCGACGGCGAGCACGAGCTCCTGCCGGTCGGTGAAATGCCGGTAGGCGGCGTTCGGCGTGACTCCTACCGATCGGGTGATCTCCCGGAGCCCGAGCGCCTCCGCGCCGCCCTTCCGCGCACGCTTCAGACCGGCTTCGATGAGCGCGGCGCGCAGGCCGCCGCGGTGATAGGGATGCGCGTCACGGACCATGGTGTGCCCCTACCCTCCCGGCCGCGGACAGTGAGAACAGTCGGCACCGGAGGTGACGGTCCGGACCGGGCGGTGGTGCGCACCGCGCGGACAGGTCCCGCACGGGTGCCTTCCGATCCGTGCCCGTGGCCCACTTCCGCATTTTCCCGGATTCCGGCGACGGTTGATGTGGACAGCGTATACGTTCGGCCGGTTCTGCATCAAACGCCGGGCGGTCCCGCACATTGAGCAATCTGGAAGAAGGCAACATCCGCCTCGGTATGGAAGCGTGGAGGGGGCACCAGGCTCCAGCTGCGGCAGTGGCGTGTGACCTGCGTGGTGTGCGGAATCCCGCTCTGCGGCGATCGGACACTGGCGCCGGCGGCACCGGACCGCCGGCGTCGGGCACTTGGCGATCCGTGACCTCGGCACTCCGGTGCCAAATCGCGGGTCTTCGGCCGGTATTCCGCTGTCCGCGGCCCCCTTGGGCCCGTTGAAGTATATGGTGTGAACACTCTGAGTACAGCGTACATCAGGGCGATCGACCCGGTGGGGACGAGGAGGCAACACCGGTTGCGCGCGTGGACACCTGCCCGCTCTCGGCAGTCCTCGATCACTCAACACCTGGCCGACTTCACGGAATCCATGACCAAGGGAGAGAAACGCGTGACCACGGTGAACTCGGATGTGGCCGCGGACGGCGCCGAGGACGATTCTCGGCCGAAGGCGGATCCTCGGCGTTGGTGGGTACTGGCCCTGCTCTCCGGGCTGCAGTTCATGATCCTTCTGGACATGACCGTCGTGAATGTGGCGCTGCCGCTCGTCCAGGACAGTCTGGGCTTCTCGGAGGCAGGCCTGACCTGGGTGGTCAACGGGTACGTGCTGGCAGCCGGAGGACTGCTGATCCTCGGCGGTCGCCTGGCCGACGTCTTCGGCCGGCGGCGCCTGTTGCTGACCGGTGTCGGTATCTTCGCTGTGTCCTCGGCCGTGTGCGGCGCTGCCGTGGTTCCGGGGATGATGGTCGTGGGCCGGTTCGCTCAGGGGGCAGCCGAGGCCATCGCCGCTCCCGCGTCACTCGGATTGATCGCACTACTCTTCACCGACCCCAAGGAACGGAACAAGGCCCTGGGGATCTGGGGCGGACTCGTGGCGCTCGGCGGGACTCTGGGTTACATCGTTTCAGGAGTGCTGACGGACCTGACGTCCTGGCGCTGGCTCTTCTACATCAACTTGCCGGTGGCCCTGGCCGTGCTGGTGGCCATTCCGCGTATGGTCACCGAGAGCCGGATGGAGCGCGAGAAGGACCAGGGTCTCGACATCGCCGGCGCGGTCACCTCGACCGCGGGGCTCGTGGCCATCGTCTACGGCCTGCTGCAAGCCGCTGAGCACCCCTGGGAGTCGGCCTCGGTGGTACTGCCGCTCGCCGGTGGTATCGCTCTGCTGCTCGCCACGCTCATCATCGAGCGCCGTGCCAAGAACCCGCTCATCCCGCTGGATTTCTTTGCCAACCGGACCAGGTCGGTCATCAACGGGACCTCCCTGTTCTTCATGGCGGCGTTCATCTCGTACACGTTCATCCTGACGCTGTTCGAGCAGCACGTTCTGAAGTACTCGCCGCTCGAGACCGGTCTGGCGTACCTCCCTCTCGGATTCGGTATCGGTATCGGTATCGGAGTGGGAACCGCGCTGACCCCGCGTGTCGGAGTGCGCGCGATCGTGGCGGCGGGCTTCATCGGTGCCGGGGTCGGGCTTCTGCTGACGAGCATGATCGATGTCGACACCGATTACGTCGGAGGGATTCTGCCGGGGATGGTCGTGTTCGGCGTGTGCGCCGGCGCCACCATGCCGGCCGCGACGAGCGCTGCCCTGCACCAGGTCACCAGCCAGAACTCCAGTCTGGCCTCGGGCGTCCAGAACACCATGCAGCAGATCGGAGGAGCCCTCGGGCTCGCCGTTCTGGTGCCCCTGGCCATCCGGTACACCACCAGCGAGATCCAGGACGGTGTCCCCGTCGAGGTCGCGGTGACGTCGGGGTACGCCCTGGCCTTCCGGGTGGGAGCGGCGCTGATGATCATCGGCGGTGTCCTGATCATGGCACTCTTCGAACGTGTGGATCCGGAGCTGCGCGACCCGACCTCCGAAATCGTCGGTCAGACCCGCTGACACGAGCCTCCCGTAATCCTTTGGCGTCGATTTCCTGAACCGGACCGGCGAATCGGCGAATCCAAATATACTTCGCCGAGCGGACTCCCGGAGAGAATGCGAGCATTTTCATCCACTTTGGCAAGTCCGGTTGACCGGCAGGCCCCAGTTTATGTACGGTGTAAACATGGCAGACGAAAAAGGAAAGACCAACGAAACGGCAACTTTCCCCGCCGTTCCTGGCTGGTTCGACATCTCCACTCCCGACTCCCCCCGAACGCGATCTTTCTACCAAGAGATTTTCGGCTGGACGATCAGCGCCCTGGATGACACCTACGCCATGGTGAGTTCCGGGGACGGCCCACCCTCCGGCGGAATCGGTCAGGCCGGCTCCGAAAGCCCGTACGTCGGGGTCGTCCCCTATTTCCCGGTCGCCGACGTCGAGGCCGCCCTCGCTCAGGCCGAGAAGCTCGGTGGCTCCGTGAAGATGCCGCCGCAGGACACCCCCACCGGCCGCATCGCTGTCTTCACCGACCCCGACGGCAACAACGTCGGGGTCATGAGTTCCTGAACCCCCTCATGCCTGGGCCCCGCGCGGAGGTACACCGCGCGGGGCCCAGGCATGTCACGACGCCGACGACGACCCGTCGAGGCGCACCCTTCGACATCTGACTTCAGCCCGCCCCGGCCTGTCCCGCCGCCCGGCTCTCGCCTCCGGCCCCCGTGTCCGGCTCTCCTGACGAGCGGTCACCCGCACCGGCAGGCAACTCCTGCTCTCCGCAATCAGGAAGACGCCGTGGACGGGGCGTGAGACTAGCGTGGACAACGATCGAGCCGCCCGCGCCGGCGTGCACTGGTGCCTGTCGCGCGCCATGTGGCGGCCCTCCTGCGTCTTCATCCGCTGAAAGCCGCCTGACGCCTGTTCCGCTACAACAGACCCTGCTGGAGGTTGTGTCCATGACCGAGGCTGTGTGCCCGTATCGTCTTGACCCCGAGGGCACCGACACTCATGGGGAGACCGCTCGTCTTCGCGAGCAGGGCCCGATCGCCCGGGTCGAACTTCAGGACGGCGTACTTGCGTGGTCGGTGCACGACTACGCGGTCGCCAAGCAGATCATGGCCGACGAGCGGTTCTCCAAGAATCCCCGCAAGAACTGGCCTGCGTACATCAACGGGGAGATATCGAACGGCTGGCCCCTGATCACCTGGGTGGCCATGGACACCATGGCCACCCAGGACGGCGCCGACCACGCTCGTCTGCGCAAGCTGCTCCTGAAGGCTTTCACCGAGCGTCGGGTCGAGTCCATGAGGCCGCACATCGAGAAGACCGTGAACGAGCTTCTCGACAACATGGCCGCCAAGGCCGACGACGAGATCGTGGACATCAAGGCGATGTTCCACGCCGAACTGCCCACGCGGCTGATGTGCGACCTCTTCGGGGTACCGGAGGAGAGGCGCGACGAGGTGCTGGCCGGGGGCCACAAGAACATCGACACTCGGATCTCCGCCGAGGCGGCGGAAGCCAACCTCGGGCAGTGGCAGGAGGCCATTTCCGATCTCGTCGCGTACAAGCGTCATCATCCGGGTGACGACCTCACGAGCGCACTGATCGAGGCCAGGGACGAGGGGTCGCGGCTGAGCGACTCCGAGCTGATCGGCACGCTGCACCTGCTGCTCGGCGCCGGCTCCGAAACCCTGGTGAACGCCCTCGCCCACGCCTCCCTCGCTCTGCTCACCGATGCCGACCTGCGCAAGAAGGTGGCCTCCGGCGAGATCTCCTGGGAGAACGTGTGGGAGGAGACGCTGCGTGTGGAGTCGCCCGTGGCGCACCTGCCCTTCCGTTACGCGACCCAGGACTTCGAGATCGGCGGTGTGAAGATCTCGAAGGGCGATCCCCTGCTGGTCGACTTCGCGGGCATCGGCCGGGACCCTGCCATCCACGGCGACACCGCCGACGAGTTCGACGCTCTCCGGTCCCGTAAGACACACCTTTCGTTCGGGCACGGCGTCCACTACTGCCTCGGCGCGCGGCTCGCGAAGCACGCCTGGATGATCGGCATCCCCGCGTTGTTCGAGCGCTTCCCCGACATGGAACTGGCGGTCCGTCGCGACGAACTCAAGGGGCAGGGAAGCTTCGTGGTCAACGGCCATGCCGCTCTGCCGGTGCACCTGAAGGGCAGGACCGCGGCCCTCACCCGGTGATGCCCGCGCCGACGACTTGATCACGCCCGTCGCACCGTGCCGTTCACCGATCCGAGCGGACGCACTGGGCGACGTGACCCTTCGTACAAGGAGAGTTTTGATGGTGGATTCAGGAGCAACGGCCGAAGCGGGGGTCGTGGGGGACGGGTTGCCCCTGGGCGATGACTACGCGGGACCGCGTGATCTTCCGGTCGAGACCGTGGTGTCGGCCGACGGCACCACGATCGCCTACGAGAAGTCAGGAAGCGGTCCGCCCGTCGTCATCATCGGGGGTGGGCTCAACGACAAGGCCATGTTCACGCCGCTCGCCCAGAGCCTGTCGCAGCAGTTCACGGTGTTCAACTACGATCGCCGCGGGCGTGGGGACAGCGGTTACGGGGATCCGGAGCAGTACACGATCGACCGTGAGGTCGAGGACCTGGTCGCGGTGCTCGACGCCATCGGGGAACCCAGCCATGTCTTCGCCAATTGCAGCGGCGGCATGATCGCCATCCATGCCGCGGCGGCCGGCGTCCCGATGGCGAAGCTGGGGCTCTACGAACCGCCGTACTCCTCGCCCCAGCTCCAGGGCGACGAGGTCGACCGGCTGAAGCGGCTCGTCGCCGAGGATCGCCGGGAAGAGGCGGTGATCCTCTTCGGCAAGGAAATCGTCAAGTTCATGACAGACGAGACGCTGGAGAGGTTCAAGCAGCACCCTGCCTGGCAGGCATTCGAGTCCATGGCTCCCTCATGTGTCTACGACGCGATCATCAACGATCAGTACGGTTCCATCCCTCACGCGCTGCTGCCGAAGATCACTGTCGAGACGCTGATTCTTAGCGGCTCCGAGAGCGCTCCGTGGATCCAGGAGGCTTGCGTGACGCTCTCCGAGGAGATTGCTCGGGCCCGTCTCCTGCGCCTCGAAGGCGAAGGGCACCTGTTCAACCAGCAGACGGGCGCGCCGCTGTTGGCGGAGTTCTTCAGGGCGTGACACCGCCCGGCGCGGTACCCCGCGAGGAGCCGGCGGGTGCAGGGACGGCGGGCCGGAGGC
The DNA here is from genome assembly GCF_040303285.1 of Streptomyces sp. NPDC096046. Classification (NCBI taxonomy): domain Bacteria; kingdom Bacillati; phylum Actinomycetota; class Actinomycetes; order Kitasatosporales; family Streptomycetaceae; genus Streptomyces; species Streptomyces sp. NPDC096046. The sequence goes on from NZ_JBEOSZ010000027.1 coordinate 106,474, forward strand.
CGGCCCCCGTCCCACCCGCACCCGCCAGGGCTCGATGAATGCCGAGGGGCCGGTGAGCGTCGCCCGGTGGTCATGTCGTCCCCGGGATGCGCCGCCCGGTACGCGATCAGCGCGGGCAGCACCGTGCCGATC
>NZ_JBEOSZ010000028.1:0-6239 GCF_040303285.1 Streptomyces sp. NPDC096046
TACACCCAGTACGAGGGCTTGCACCCGGCACGCCGAGAGCACGCACCGGACGCCGCTCCTTGACGGGCAAACGTTGCCTGCCGCGGCACTAGCCGGTCGCCGGGGGACGTCTGCCGTTCGAACCGCCTGGGCACAATGGCCCCTATGGCCTCCATGACCTTGCCCGCGCTCACCGTCGGCTTCGACCTCGACATGACCCTCATCGACTCCCGCCCCGGCATCCGCGCCTGCTACCGGGCGCTGTCGGAGCGGACGGGGACGTACGTCGACGCCGACCTCGCGGTCACGCGGCTCGGGCCGCCGCTGGCGGAGGAGCTGATCAACTGGTTCCCGGCCGAGGAGGTCGCCGCCGTGGCGGACCTGTACCGGGAGATGTACCCGACGATCGCCATCGCCGCGACCCCGGCGCTGACCGGCGCCCGGGAAGCCATAGCGGCCGTACGGGAGGCCGGGGGACGCGCGATCGTCGTCACCGCCAAGTACGAGCCCAACGCCAAACTGCACCTCGCCCACCTCGGCATCGAGCCCGACGCCGTCATCGGCGATCTGTGGGCCGAGCAGAAGGCGGAGGCCCTGCGCGAGCACGACGCGGGGGTCTACGTCGGCGACCACGTCGGGGACGTGCACGGCGCCCGGGCGGCCGGGGCCTTCTCGGTCGCGGTGGCCACCGGTCCCTGCCCTCCGGAGGAACTGCGCGCGGCGGGCGCGGACGTCGTTCTCACCGATCTGACCGAATTCCCGGGGTGGCTTTCGGCCTACCGTCCCGCGCGCGCCTGACGCCGGCCCGCCGCCACGGAACGCAGCACTCCCGCACCGGCCATCAGGAATCCGACCGCCATGAGCATGCTCAATCCGAACATGTACGTCGGAAAGGGCGCCGTCCCGAGGAACAGCGGGGCGACGGTGACCAGAGTGGCCAGGGCACCGAGGAAGAAGACGACGGCTCCGGCACGGACCAGGCGGTCACCGGGAGCGGCGGAATTCGTTTGGGTTTTGTCACGCACCCGACCAGGGTAGTTCCCAGCGCGAAGGGAACAGCCGGGTGACGTCTTGTCACCGGCTGCAAGACCATTAGCCTGGGTACCGGCGGGTCCGTACGACCCGCCCGAGTGCTATCAAGAGCCGTTTCCAGAAGCAGTTTTCCGACGAGTACGAGGACGAGGACAGACATGCCCACCGGCAAGGTCAAGTGGTTCAACGGTGAGAAGGGCTTCGGCTTTCTCTCCCGCGACGACGGCGGTGACGTCTTCGTCCATTCCTCGGTTCTCCCCGCCGGAGTCGAGACGCTCAAGCCGGGGCAGCGCGTGGAGTTCGGTGTCGTCGCCGGGCAGCGCGGCGACCAGGCGCTGTCCCTGACGATCCTGGACCCGACCCCGTCCGTCGCCGCCGCGACCCGTAAGAAGCCGGACGAGCTGGCCTCCATCGTCCAGGACCTGACGACCCTGCTGGAGAACATCACGCCGATGCTGGAGCGGGGCCGCTACCCCGAGAAGACGGCCGGCAAGAAGATCGCCGGACTGCTGCGCGCGGTCGCCGACCAGCTGGACGTCTGAGCCTCAGGGAAAACGCAGCGCGTCCGGGCCGAGGGGCGGTACGAGTCCCTCGGCAGCCGCGCGGGTCAGCAGCCCGCGTACGGCCGCGTAGCCGTCTTCGCCGAGGTCGGCCGTGAACTCGTTGACGTACAGCCCGATGTGCCGGTCGGCCACGGCCGGATCCATCTCCTGGGCGTGCTCCATGACGTAGGGCCGGGACACCTCGGGATCGTCCCAGGCGGCGCGCACCGACCTGCGGATGGAGTCGACCAGCAGCCGCAGCCTCCGCTCGCCCAGCGACCGCTTGGCGATGATCGCGCCCAGCGGGATCGGCAGCCCGGTGGTGTGCTCCCAGTGCTCGCCCATGTCGGCCAGCTGGTGCAGCCCGTAGTCACGGTAGGTGAAGCGCGCCTCGTGGATCACGAGCCCCGCGTCGACCTTCCCGTCCCGCACGGCCGGCATGATCTCGTGGAACGGCATGACGACGATCTCGCCGACCCCGTCGGCCAGCGTGTCCGCGGCCCACAGCCGGAACAGCAGATACGCGGTGGACCTCTCACCGGGCACCGCGACGGTCCGCCCGGTGAGGTCGGCCTCCGCCTCCCGGGTCAGCACCAGCGGCCCGCAGCCCCGCCCCAGCGCGCCCCCGCAGGGCAGCAGGGCGTAGTCGTCGAGGACGTAGGGCAGCACGGCGTACGACACCTTCAGCACGTCGAACTCGCCGCGCTCGGCCATACCGTTGGTGAGGTCGATGTCGGCGAAGGTCACGTCGAGGGCGGGGGCACCGGGGACGCGGTCGTGGGCGAGGGCGTCGAAGACGAACGTGTCGTTCGGGCAGGGCGAGTACGCGATCTGCAACGGCTCAACGGTCATGCCGGTTCCAACCCTCCAGTACGGGCGTGAGCTTCCCGAATCCCTCGGTCAAGGCCGCCAGGGCGTCCGGGAGGCGCCAGGCGGCGCGGTCCCGCGGCCCCACGGGATTGGAGATCGCCCGGATCTCCAGCACGGGCACCCCGTGTGCGGCGGCCGCCTCGGCGACGCCGAAGCCCTCCATGGCCTCGGCCAGGGCGGTGGGGTGCCGTTCCCGCAGCGCGGCGGCCCTGGCAGCCGTGCCGGTCACGGTCGACACGGTGAGCACGGCCCCGGCCCGGGCGCCGGCGGCCTCGGAGACCCGCCGTACGAGATCCGCGGGCGGCCGGTGCCGGACGGTGCCGAACCCGAGCTCGGTGACCGGCACGAACCCGTCCTCGGTCTCGGCCCCCAGATCCGCGGCGACGATCTCGTCGGCGACCACGAGCGACCCCACGGCCGCCTCGGGCGGGAAGCCGCCCCCGATCCCGGCGGACACGACGAGGCCGTAGGGCGTGCCCCTGAGGGCGGCGGCGGTCAGGGCGGAAGCGGTGGACGCGGCGGCGAGCGCGGGCCCGACACCCACAGCGATCACATCGGTCGTGTGGTGGGCAGTCGTTCCGCCGGGGCGAGGGAGGTGCGGCGGCGGCGACGGCACCCCGAAGGCTTGAGCCACCGCGTCCCTCTCCACGGAGACAGCGGTGGCCACGAGAACCCGGCCGAGGCCGGCGGGAGCGATCAGGCGTCCTTCTTCAGCTTGAAGTTCCACAGGCCCGACGGGTCCTTGTCGCCCTCCTTGATGGACACCAGCGTCGAGTTGCCCTGCGCGCCGTACTGGGCGTTGAAGAACACGCTGCCCGGAATCGTGCGGTAGGTCTTCGTGCTGGAATCGGTCAGCGGCTGACCGTTCATCAGGATCGTCCAGCCGTTGTCGGCGATCTCGGGGTCGACACCGAAGCGCACGGTCTCGTCGGGGTCGACGGAGATGCTCTTGATGCCCTTGTCCTTCAGGCACTGGGCGAGATCGGACGACTTCAGGGTGTCGCCCTCGCCGCCGCAGGTGGCCTCGGTGGTCACCGAGTCGCTGCCCACGGTGACCGTGGCCATCGAGGTCGGCTTCTCACAGGCCGACAGGACGAGCAGTCCGGCGGATACGACGCCGGCGGCGGCGACGGCGCGGCGGCGTCGCACAGCGGATTGCAACGTGTTCATGGGCGAAGGCTATCGGGCCGACGGGTCGCACCGCCCACGCGGGGTACGGCTCCCCGGGAGAACCATCACAAGGCCCTACGCGACGCGCGCCCGCCCCGCGCCCCCGCGCCGGGCCGAGTCGATCAGCCCCCGTACGGTCGTCAGCCACCCGGCGCCGACGATCGCGGCGCCCACCGCCAGCCCGGCCGTGCCGTTGAGCGGCATCGCGATACCGACCGCCCCGCCCAGCACCCACGACATCTGCAGCAGCGTCTCGGAGCGTGCGAAGGCGGACGTACGGACGAGTTCGGGCACGTCCCGCTGGATCAGCGCGTCGAGGGAGAGCTTGGCCAGGGCCTGCGCGAACCCGGCGATCGCGGCCAGACCGGCCATCACCACCGCGCTGAAGAACACCGCGGCCGTGATCGCCGCGCCCGCCACGCACGCCACCACCGTCACGATGATGATCTCCGGCGCCCGCGAGCGCAGCCAGGCTCCCACGGCCGTACCGAGCGCGTTGCCCGCGCCCGCCGACACGCCCACTATCCCCAGGGACACCGCGGCGCTCTGGCCGGAGATCGGGTGCTCGCGCAGCAGGAACGCCAGGAAGAAGATCAGGAATCCGGTCAGGCAGCGGATGGCGGCGTTGGCGGCCAGGGCGTGGGTGACGGCCGGACCCACCGTGCGCAGCCCGGGGCGCTTGACCGGTTTCAGGTGCGGCCCGTGCAGGTGCTGCTCGTCCGCCGCCAGCAGGGCCCGGTCCTCGCCCTTGGCCGAGTCGACCTTCGGCGGCAGCGTGAACGACAGGATCATTCCCGCCACGAAGATCACGAAGGCGCCGTAGAGGGGCCAGCGCGGCCCGATCTGCTGGAGTCCGATGCCGACGGGCGCGGCGACGCCGGTGGCCAGGAGGCCGCCGAGGGTGACGCGCGAGTTGGCCTTCACCAGGGAGAAGCCGGGCGGCAGCAGCCGGGGCACGACGGCGCTTCTGACCACGCCGTACGCCTTCGACGACACCAGGACGCCGAGCGCGGCCGGGTACAGCTCCAGGCCGCCGCCGACGACCGCGCCGGACAGGACGAGCGCGAGCAGCGCCCGGGCCAGCATCGCGCCGGCCATCGCGGCGCGGCGGCCGTGCGGGAGGCGGTCGAGGAGGGGGCCGACGACGGGCGCGAGGAGGGTGAAGGGCGCCATGGTGATGGCGAGGTACAGGGCGACCCGGCCGCGGGCCTCGTCGGTGGGCACCGAGAAGAAGACCGTGGAGGCCAGGGCGACGGTGATCATGACGTCGCCGGCGCCGTTCACCCCGTGCAGTTCGATCAGTTTGCCGAGGCCGGACTCGCCCGCCCCGTGCGCGTGGGTGGCCTTGCGGATACCGCGGGCGGGACCCGTCACCGGCAAACGCAGAGCGCGGCCGACCGCGCGCAGTGAGCCGCCCAGACGGCCCGGCCCGCTCGGTCGGCTGCTTCCCTTGACCCCTTTCGACCCACCGGTCCCGGTGGCGCCCGGGGGTGTCTTCGCGGCTGCCACGACGTCATAGTGCCCCGATACGGCCGTGGGTAGTGCCATTACCGCTTGTATAGGGCCTGTGGGGTGACCGTCCGGGGCGTCGGTTCGTGATCGGTTGGAGGCGCAACAGGACCGTCGGTGTACGCGAAGTGGGGCGGAAGGGTAGCGTGCGTATCTCAGCCATCCCGCAAAATGGATGAAGGACGTCGACGCGGTCCCCCGGTCCGCTCCGTCCGCCCCCCGCGCCGGGAGTGGCGCACTCGTGAGACGGCGTATGGAGAGAAGCGATACCTGTGAGCGCAGCGACAACGCGAAGCCGCACCCCTGACCGTCTGTGCGCCGAGGCCGTCGACCTCGCACGCGCCGCAGCCGAGGAGGCGGCGGCGCCGGGCATCGTCGGGGAACACGTGGGGCTGATCTCCGAGGGGGACCGCGTCGTCACCCACTTCTTCGAATGCCGTGAGCTCGGGTACCGGGGCTGGCGCTGGGCCGTGACGGTGGCCCGGGCCTCCCGGGCGAAGATCGTCACGGTGGACGAGGCGGCGCTGCTGCCCGGCCCCGACGCGGTGCTCGCGCCCGAGTGGGTGCCGTGGAGCGAGCGGCTGCGCCCCGGTGACATGGGACCGGGCGATCTGCTGCCCACCGATGCCGAGGACCTGCGTCTGGAGCCGGGCTACACGGGCGAGGACGAGCCGGCGCCGAAGTCCCCCGTCTCGCACGAGCTGGCCGACCTGGTGGAGGCGGAGGACGCGGACCTCACCGCGGATTCCCCGGCCGGCTACACGATCCCGCCCCGGCGCGGTTCGATCCCGGCGGTCGCCGAGGAACTGGGCATGCGCCGGGCCCGCGTCCTGTCCCGCTACGGCCTGCACACCGCGGCCGACCGCTGGGAAGAGGCGTTCGGCCCCAAGACCCCCATGGCCCAGGCGGCCCCCGCGGCCTGCGTCAGCTGCGGCTTCCTCGTCCCCATCGGCGGCTCCCTCGGCCAGGCCTTCGGCGCCTGCGCCAACGAGTTCTCCCCGGCCGACGGCCGCCTGGTCTCCCTCGCCTACGGCTGCGGCGGCCACTCCGAGGCCGCGGTCATGCCCCGTCCGCCCCAGCCCGCCGCCCCGGTCATCGACGAGACCCGGGTCGACCCCTTCCCGCTGCGCCCGTCCG
>NZ_JBEOSZ010000028.1:6333-98192 GCF_040303285.1 Streptomyces sp. NPDC096046
CGTCCTCGGATTCGGGGTCGGTGTCACCGGCCGCGGACGCCGACACGGAGGAGCTGGGTCACTCGTAGCCGCCCGCGGCCCGCCCGGCTCCGGGGCCGCACCCCCCCGGCCGTCCGCCCCAGCCCGCCGCCCCGGTCATCGACGAGACCCGGGTCGACCCCTTCCCGCTGCGCCCGTCCTCGGATTCGGGGTCGGTGTCACCGGCCGCGGACGCCGACACGGAGGAGCTGGGTCACTCGTAGCCGCCCGCGGCCCGCCCGGCTCCGGGGCCGCTCCGCCCCCGGCCGTCCGCGCCGGACGGGGGCACGGCGGGTGCTCCCCAGGCGGTACCTTCGTCCTCACGTCCACGAGGAGAAGGAACGGAACGTGAGCAGCAAGTTCGTGCGGCCCGCCGCCGAGGGGGCCGATCCGTTCGGTACCGCCCGTCTGCGTCGCGGTGTCCTCGACGCCTGGGCCACCAGCCCCGCCCGGTTCCGCGAGGACGCCAATGCCGAGGAGGACCTGGTTCTCGGCGGCTACCGGGACCGGCTCGTCGTGGAACTCGCCCAGAACGCGGCCGACGCGGCGGCCCGGGCCGCGGTGCCGGGCCGGCTGCGGCTCACCCTGCGGGACGGGGTGCTCGTCGCCGCCAACACCGGAGCACCGCTGGACGCGGCCGGGGTCGAGTCGCTGTCCACCCTGCGGGCGTCGGCCAAGAGGAACTCGGGGGACACGTCCTCCGTGGGGCGGTTCGGCGTCGGCTTCGCCGCCGTCCTCTCCGTCACCGACGAGCCCGCCGTCGTCGGCCGGCACGGCGGCGTGCGGTGGTCGCTGGCCGAGGCCAGGGCCCTGGCCGCCGAGACCGCCCGGCACAGCCCCGGCCTCGGGGACGAGGTCCGGCGGCGGGACGGGCACGTCCCCCTGCTGCGGCTGCCCTACGCCGCCGAGGGCACCGCCCCCGACCCGTACGACACGGCCGTCATCCTGCCCCTGCGGGACGCGGCCGCCGCCGACCTCGCCGAGCGGCTCCTGAAGGCCGTCGACGACGCCCTGCTGCTCACCCTGCCCGGGCTGCACGAGCTGGTCGTCGAGATCAACGGCGAGAAGCCGCGGACCCTCACCCGCCGGACCGACGGGCCCTTCACCGTCGTCGACGACTCCGCCCACGGCGTCACCCACTGGCGCAGCGCCGCCGCCCACGGCCCCCTCACCCCCGACCTGCTCGCCGACCGGCCCGTCGAGGAGCGGCTACGGCCCCACTGGTCCGTCACCTGGGCCGTGCCCGTGGACAGCGACGGCAGCCCGGCCCGGCCCCGCACCAGCGCGGTCGTGCACGCCCCCACCCCGAGCGACGAGCCGCTCGGCGTCCCGGCCCTGCTCATCGCCTCGTTCCCGCTGGACTCCACCCGCCGGCACGCCGCCCCCGGCCCGCTGACCGACTTCCTGGTCCGGCGCGCGGCCGACGCCTACGCCGAACTCCTCGGCCACTGGCGGCCGGTGACCTCCGGGATCATCGACCTCGTGCCCGGGCCGCTCGGCAAGGGCGAACTGGACGGTGCCCTGCGCCGGGCGATCCTGGAGCGGCTGCCGCGGACCGCGTTCCTCCCGCCCGCCCTCCCGCCCCGCGAGGACGACGACCTGCCGGATTCCCTGCGGCCCCGGGACGCCGAGGTCGTCGAGGGCGCGGGCGCGGACACCGTGCGGGTGCTCGCCGAGGTGCTGCCCACCCTGCTGCCCGCCGGGCTGGAGCGGCGCGCCGAGCTGCGGACCCTGGGCGTCGCCCGGGTCCCGCTGACCGACGCGATCGACCGGCTGGCCGGACTGGAGAAGGAACCCGGCTGGTGGCGGCGGCTCTACGACAGCCTGGCCGGGACCGACCCGGAGCGGCTGTCGGGGCTGCCGGTCCCGCTGGCGGACGGCAGGACGACCATCGGGCCCCGGCAGGTGCTCCTGCCCGGCGCGGAGGCCGCCCGAATCGACCCCGAGGTGCTGGCCCGGCTCGGTCTGAAGGTCGCCCACCCGGATGCCGCCCATCCGATCCTGGAGAAGCTCGGCGCCCTGCCCGCGACCCCCCGGGCCGTCCTCACCACCCCGCAGGTCCGGACCGCCGTCGCCGCGTCCCTGGACGACGAGGGGGGTGTGAACTGGGAAGAGGACGTCCTCGACGCCGACGAACTGGCCGACACCGTGCTCGCGCTGGTGCGGGACGCCGGCCTCCAGCCCGGTGACGAGCCCTGGCTCGGCGCGCTCGCCCTGCCCGACGAGGACGGCGAACCGGCCCCGGCCTGCGAACTGGTCTACCCCGGCGGTCCCTTCGCCCAGGTCATGCGCGAGGGCGAACTCGCCTGCGTGGACGCCGAACTGGCCGCCAAGTGGGGCGAGCAGCCGCTGGCCGCCTGCGGTGTCCTGGTGGACTTCGCGGTCGTCCGCGCCACCGACGTCGTCCTCGACCCCGACGAACTGGAGCCCCGCGAGGGCGACTTCGCCGAACCCGACGACGCGGGCCTGCTGGACGCCGTCGACGTGTGGTGCGAGGACATCCTCGACCGCTTCCCGGACAGCCCGGTGCCGCCGGTCGCCACCGAGATCCTCGCCGTACGGGACCTGGACCTGGTCGACGAGGACAAGTGGGCGCAGGCGCTCGCGCTGCTGTCCCGGCCGCCGCTCAGGGACGCGATCGTGCAGCCCGTGCGGATCCTGCTGCCGGACGGGACCCACGAGGCCGTCCGGCCGTACACCGCCTGGTGGCTGCGCGGCAACCCGGTGCTCGACGGCCGCCGCCCGGCCGGACTGCGGGCCGCCGGCGGCGACCCGCTGCTGCGCGGGCTGTACGACGAGGCCGACGCGACCGGGTTCGAGGACGAGCAGGTGCTGCGGGCCCTGGGGGTGCGCACCTCCGTCGCCGCGCTGCTGGACGAGCCGGGCGGTGCCGCCGAGCTGCTCGACCGGCTCGCCGACCCCGCACGGGAGGTGACGGGCGCTCAGCTGCACGCCCTGTACGGGGCGCTGGCCGATCTGGACCCCGAGCAGGTGACCCTGCCGGACGACCTGCGGGCCGTCACCGACGGCCGGGTGGAGGTCGTGGACGCGGCCGACGCCGTGGTGTGCGACTCACCCGACCTGCTGCCGTTCACCGAGGGCGTTCCGCTGCTCCCCGTACGGCCGTCACGCGCCGCCGGACTGGCCGAACTGTTCCAGGTGCGGCGGCTGAGCGAGTCCGTCACCGGTGAGGTCACCTCCGAGGGCACCGAGCACGACGTACCGGAGCCGGTGCGGGTGCTGCTGGGCCGGCGGACCCTCTCCACCTACGTGGAGCACGAGGAACTCGTCGTCGACGGCGTGGAGATCGACTGGCGGCTCACCGACGACGGTGTGCTGCACGCGGCCACGCTGGAGGGTGTCGCCGCGGGGCTCGCCTGGGCGGCGGGGCAGTGGCCGCGGCGGTTCGAGGTGGGGGCGCTGCTGGAGGACCCGTCCCGCACGGAGGAGCTGGCGCGGGACCGGTGGTTCGACTGACCGGAATCGACCGATTCAGTGGAGAGTTGGGGCTGTTGGTGAAAACTGGCGCACGTATTTTTCACCTGCCGTACAACCAAGCGCACTGCTGAACTATCTGATCATGCGAGTCAACAGACTCCACGATCACTTGGGCCCCGAGAGCCGACGACGAGCACCGGGGCCCCTCTCCAACTGGAGAACGCATGCGTATCCGAGCCACCGTGGCCGCCGTCACCGGCGCCCTGGCCCTCTCCGCCCTCGCCGTGCCGGCCGCGCAGGCGGACAACCCGACGCCGGACCTGGCGTCGCTGGTCCCGTCCACCTCGAAGGCCACGCCGTTCACCGCCGCCGCTCCGGCGGACGAGTCCCTGGGCGACACCAAGATCACGGGTGTGACCGTCAACGGCGGCAAGAACATCGTGGTCGGCACGACGGCCAAGAAGTCCTTCACCGTCTCCGTGACGGCCACCGACCCGGAAGGCATCCAGGACGCCTTCGCGATGCTGTGGCACGGCCCCGACGTCGAAAGCGCCGACGGCGCGATCGTGCCGGAGAGCCTGGACGACGAGCAGGTCGGAAAGTGCACCAACTCCAGCGCGACCACCGCCACGTGCAAGGTCACGCTGATCGCCGACCCGAACGACAACGTCTACAGCAACATCCTGGCCGGTACCTGGAAGGTGTGGGCCGCTGCCGCCGGTAACGACGGCGACTACGTGATCCGCGAGGCCTACAAGACGGCCAAGGTCCAGCGGTACTCCAAGCTGACGGTCAACGCCTCGCCGGAGCCGGTGAAGAAGGGCCAGACCATCACGGTCACCGGCAAGCTGTCCCGCGCCAACTGGGACGACAACAAGTACCACGGCTACACCAACCAGTCGGTGAAGCTGCAGTTCCGCAAGAAGAACTCCAACACCTACACCACCGTGAAGACCATCAAGTCCAACTCCACGGGCGGTCTGAAGACCACGGTCAAGGCCGCCACGGACGGTTACTTCCGCTACTCCTTCGCGGGCACCACGACCACCCCGGCGGTCAACGCCACGGGTGACTTCGTCGACGTGCGGTAACACCGTTCGCGCGACGACGTGAAGTAGCAGCGCCCCGCGAGGGGAGCGGGCGACCGCGCGATCAGCCCCGTACGGGTCGCGGACGGAACCCGGCGGAAAGCCTCACGGCCCGAGCCGAGCGCAAGGGGCCTAAGGGGTCCTTTCACTATGAGCGTCCGATCAGGGCACCTGGTCTGGTGCCGTGCATCGCAAGGCGCCGGGAAGCCCTCGTAGCGGAGCTACTAGGGCGTTTCGGCAACGCGGCGAGGTGCGGTGCCAGGCCGCGCGACCCGGACGGGCATAGTGCAAGGACCCCTAAGCGGGAAAGCGGCGGTCCACCCACCTCCACAGGAGTTCCAGGGTGGCCGCCGCCACCGCCGCGACGCCGACGGCGGTCCACGGCATCGTCACCCCGACCAGCTTCAGCGCGAAGAAGTGCTGCAACCACGGCACGATCAGCACCAGCAGGAACGCCCCGGCCATGGACGCGACGAGGGCGACACGCCACCAGGTGTAGGGCCGGGCGATGATCGCCAGCACCCACATGGAGATCAGGAAGAGCGTCAGCGTCGCCACACTCGTCTCCGCGTCCAGCGCCCCCGCACCCGTGTAGTGCTCCCGGGCGATCAGATACGTCGCGAAGGTCGCCACCGCCGCCACGACCCCGCCCGGGATCGCGTACCGCATGACCCGCCGTACGAAGTTCGGCTTCGCGCGTTCCTTGTTGGGCGCGAGCGCCAGGAAGAACGCCGGGATGCCGATGGTCAGCGTGGAGAGCAGGGTCAGGTGGCGCGGCAGGAACGGGTACTCCACCTGCGAGCACACCACCAGCACGGCGAGCAGCACCGAGTAGACCGTCTTGACCAGGAACAGGGTCGCCACGCGGGTGATGTTGCCGATGACCCGGCGCCCCTCGGCCACCACCGACGGCAGCGTCGCGAAGCTGTTGTTCAGCAGCACGATCTGCGCGACCGCCCGGGTCGCCTCCGAGCCGGAGCCCATCGCCACGCCGATGTCGGCGTCCTTCAGGGCGAGCACGTCGTTCACCCCGTCACCGGTCATCGCGACCGTGTGCCCGCGGGACTGGAGCGCCCCCACCATGTTCCGCTTCTGTTGCGGGGTGACCCGCCCGAACACCGTGCCGTCGTCGAGGGCGTCGGCCATCCCGTCCTGCTCGGCGGGCAGCCGGCGCGCGTCGACGGTGGTGCCGGACAGCCCGAGCTTGGCGGCGACCGCTCCCACCGACACCGCGTTGTCACCGGAGATGACCTTGGCCCGGACGTCCTGGTCGGCGAAGTAGCGCAGGGTGTCGGCGGCGTCCGGCCGCAGCCGCTGCTCCAGCACGACCAGGGCGGTGGGCCGCGCCCCCGTCGTCACCTCGGAATCGCCCAGATCCCGCGCGACCCGGGCGAGCAGCAGCACCCTGAGGCCCTGCTCGTTCAGCCGCCCGGTCTCGGCGAGGGCCGGATCGTCCTCCGCCAGCAGCACGTCGGGCGCGCCCAGCAGCCATCGGCTCGACCGCCCGTCGCCCTCGCTGAGCGCGGCCCCGCTGTACTTGCGGGCCGAGGAGAACGGCAGGGCCTCGGTGCAGCGCCAGTCCTCGACCGCCGGGTAGGTGTCGATGATCGCCTTCAGGGAGGCGTTCGGCCGCGGGTCCGACGCGCCGAGCGCGCCGAGCACCTTGCGTACGTACGTCTCGTCGGCGCCCTGCAGCGGCCGCAGCCCGGTGACGTCCATGCCGCCCTCGGTGAGGGTGCCGGTCTTGTCGAGACAGACGGTGTCGACCCGGGCCAGCCCCTCGATCGCGGGCAGCTCCTGCACCAGGCACTGCTTGCGGCCGAGGCGGATCACGCCGATGGCGAAGGCGACCGAGGTGAGCAGGACCAGGCCCTCGGGGACCATCGGGACGATGCCGCCGACCGTGCGGGCGACCGAGTCGTCGAAGGCGTTCTCCTTGACGACCAGCTGGCTGATGACCAGGCCGATCGCGGTCGGGACCATCATCCACGTGACGTACTTGAGGATCGTGGAGATGCCCGAGCGCAGCTCGGACTGGACGAGGGTGAAGCGCGAGGCCTCCTCGGCGAGCTGGGCGGCGTAGGCCTCCCGGCCGACCTTCGTCGCCTGGAAGGCCCCGCCGCCCGCGACCACGAAGCTGCCCGACATGACCTGGTCGCCCGGATGCTTGACGACCGGGTCGGCCTCGCCGGTGAGCAGCGACTCGTCGATCTCCAGCCCGTCGGCCTCGACACAGACGCCGTCGACGACGATCTTGTCGCCGGGCCCGATCTCGAGCAGGTCGTCCAGCACGATCTCGGAGGTGCTGACCTGCGCGGCGGTCCCGTCCCGGCGTACGGTCGGCCGCACCTCGCCGATCAGCGCGAGCGAGTCCAGCGTCTTCTTCGCCCGCCACTCCTGGACGATCCCGATGCCGGTGTTGGCGAGGATCACGAACCCGAACAGGCTGTCCTGGATCGGCGCCACCACCAGCATGATCACCCACAGCACGCCGATGATCGCGTTGAAGCGGGTGAAGACGTTCGCACGGACGATGTCGACGGTGGACCGGCTGCTGCGCACCGGCACGTCGTTGACCTGGCCGCGTTCCACCCGCTCGATGACCTGCGCACCGGTCAGGCCGGTCTCACGGGAGGTAACCGTCGCCGGCCGCGCGGAGTCGGTCCGGGCACCCGTGTCGAGATGCGTCATGCATTCGACGGTACGTGCGGTTTTGCCGCTTCACCCGCTGAATGCGGCGAAGATCCGACCTCAGGCCGACGGACTTCGTGCCGTGGTCGTACGGGAGTTGTACGCCGTAGGACCCCGGTGCCACGTCCCGGGGTCAGCCCGCCCGGCGTGCGGTGAACAGCAGGTACTCCCACTCCAGGACCGTCCCGTCGGAGCCTGTGCCGAGGTCGCCGTCGCGGGCGAGGTCCACCAGGGCGCCGTCCAGGGCGGCGGCGCGTTCGGGCTCACCGGCGATGTTCTTGTAGACACTGATGGCCGGGCCGTAACGCTCCTTGAAGTAGTCGCGGAACATCTCGGGCGTCTCGAAGCGGTCGACCCGCACCGTGCGGCGCTCGGCCCTGACGTCCGTGACCCGGTCACCGAGGAGGGCGCGCACATGGTCCTCGTCCCCCCACAGCGGGGGCGGCAGGGCACCCGGCGGGGGCGGTGGCGCGTACGGCTTCATCGCGGCGAACATCCGGCCGATGAAGCCCTGCGGCGTCCAGCTGAGCAGCCCGACGGTGCCGCCCGGACGGCAGACCCGGACGCATTCGTCGGCGGCCCGCTGGTGGTGTGGGGCGAACATGACGCCCACGCAGGACAGCACGGTGTCGAACTCCGCGTCGCCGAAGGGCAGGGCCTCGGCGTCGGCCTCCCGCCAGGTGAGGTCCGCGCCCCGCTTCCCGGCCTCCCGGCGGCCCGCTTCGAAGAGCTCCGGGGTCAGGTCGGCGGCCACCACGTCCGCGCCGGCGAGGGCCGCCGGGATCGCGGCGTTGCCGGAACCGGCGCCCACGTCCAGCACCCGCCGGCCGGGGCCCACCCCGCACGCCTCGACCAGGATCGTTCCCAGTTCGGGGATGACCTCGGCGGCCAGGGACGGGTAATCGCCCTGGGCCCACATCGCCCGGTGCTTGGACTTCAGGGCACGGTCGGCCTCGGCCGCGCTGTCTCGCATCGTCATCGCCGCACTCCTCACCGGTCGGGCGGCGGTTTCGCGCCGACGGTTCTCGAGCGTTTCGCCGCCTTGTACGAGCGTAGGGAGGGGGCGGAGGCGTGTCTCGGCGAAGAGCGGGCTAGGGGGCTTCTGATGGATCTCCGCGGCGTCACGACGCCCGGCACGCACGCTCGCCGCACGCCGTGAACGGACAGGTGGCTCCGCCACATGACCGTTCACGGCGCACGCCGATCGCACGCACCGAACGCCGCTCCTTCTTCCACGTAGATCCATCAGAAGCCCCCTAGGGCGCTTCGGGCGTCGCCGTCAGGTGCTCGTCGGACGCCGCCCGCTTGATCGCGGCTTCACGCCTGCGGACGTACCAGATGCCGATCAGTCCCAGCCCGGCGCCGGCCAGGCAGGTCCACACCCACCAGGTGTGGCCGTGGTCGTCGAACCAGCCGTAGAAGGGGAGCTGGACGAGGAAGAGAACGAACCACAGGATCGTGCCGCCGGTGACGGTGGCGACCACGGGGCCCTCCAGGGGCTCCGGCGCCTCGTGTCGGGGGGTCCATTTCGCCATGGGGACAGCTTACGAGGCGATCAGATCTACGCGCGGAGATGGCCGATCGCGGTCTTATACGTTCATACTGAAACGGTTTGTGTCTGTCCACTTCTCTTCGTAGGAAACACCAAACACATGTCCTCCTCGGCTCCCGCCAAGGTCCCCGCCCCTGAACAGCCGGGAGCCGGGCCCACGTACGGCTCACTCGACCGCTTCTTCCGGATCTCCGAGCGGGGCAGCACCCTGTCCCGCGAGGTCCGGGGCGGTCTCGCCACCTTCTTCGCGATGGCCTACATCATCGTGCTGAACCCGATCATCCTCGGCAGCGCGAAGGACATGTACGGTCACCAGCTCGACAACGGTCAGCTGGTCACCGCGACGGCCCTCACCGCCGCGCTCACCACCCTCCTCATGGGCGTCATCGGCAACGTCCCGATCGCGCTGGCCGCCGGCCTCGGCGTGAACTCCGTCGTCGCCCTCCAGCTCGCCCCGCGCATGTCCTGGCCGGACGCGATGGGCATGGTCGTCCTCGCCGGGTTCGTGGTCATGCTGCTGGTCGCCACGGGACTGCGCGAACGTGTCATGAACGCCGTGCCCTACGGGCTGCGCAAGGCCATCTCCATCGGCATCGGCCTGTTCATCATGCTGATCGGGCTCGTCGACGCGGGCTTCGTCTCCCGCATGCCGGACGCCGCCCAGACCACCGTCCCGCTCCAGCTCGGCGGCGACGGGCACCTCAACGGCTGGCCGGTGCTCGTCTTCGTCCTGGGCGCCCTGCTGACCCTCGCGCTCATCGTGCGCAAGGTCTCCGGCGCGATCCTGATCTCGATCGCCGCCATGACGGTCCTCGCGGTCGTCATCAACGCGGTGGCGAAGGTGCCGAGCTGGGGCCTGACCACGCCGAACTGGCCCGGCAACCCGGTCGCGAGCCCCGACTTCGGGCTGATCGGGCAGGTCAGCCTGTTCGGCGGCTTCGGCAAGGTCGGCATGCTCACCGGCGTGCTCTTCGTCTTCACGGTGCTGCTGTCGTGCTTCTTCGACGCGATGGGCACGATCATGGGCGTCTCCGACGAGGCGAAGCTGACCGACGGCGAGGGGCAGATGCCCGGCATCAACAAGGTGCTGTTCGTCGACGGCCTCGCGGTCGCCGCCGGCGGCGCCAGTTCCTCCTCCGCGACGACCGCCTTCGTCGAGTCCACGGCGGGCGTCGGCGAGGGGGCCCGGACCGGTCTCGCGAACGTCGTCACCGGCGGCCTCTTCGCCGCCGCCCTCTTCCTGACACCGGTCGCCACGATGGTGCCGTCCCAGGCGGCCACGCCCGCGCTGGTCGCGGTCGGCTTCCTGATCATGGCCGGTTCGGCCAAGGAGATCGACTGGGCGGACTACACCATCGCCGTCCCGGCCTTCGTGACGATGCTGATGATGCCGTTCACCTACTCGATCACCAACGGCATCGGCATGGGCTTCATCACCTTCGTGGTGCTGCGGCTGGCGGCCGGGCGGGGCCGGGAGGTGCCGGTGGCGATGTACGTCGTGTCGGCGGTGTTCGCGTTCTACTACCTGATGCCGGCGCTGGGTCTGACCTGATCCCCGTCACCGGGGTCGGATGATCCGTAGAACCGCTCCGTCTCCTCGACGGCGGCCTGGAACCGCTGGTCGAAGTCATCGCGAATGAGCGTCCGGACCACATGGTCCTGGACGCTCATTCCCCGTTTCGCGGCCTGGTGCCGGAGCCGTTCGAGCAGGTCGCGGTCTATTCGCAGGCTGAGCACACTGGTCCCCATGACCAAGAGGGTCGCGGCACCGTTCGGTACGGTGAGGGGCGTTCCGCAGCTCTATCACCCATATGAGTGATGTCACGCTTCAGTGGCGGGGGTCACGGCCGGTCTGCGCGTGACCACTGGTCTTTAGTTAGAGTAATGAGTTACGCTAAAGAACATGCCGGACCTCACCCATGGCGACGACGTAGCCGCCGTGAACTCCCTCCGATCCGCCGTGATGCGCCTGTCCCGTCGGCTCAAGCACCAGCGGGTCGACGAGTCGCTCAGCCCCACCGAGATGTCGGTGCTGGGCACCCTGTCCCTGTGCGGCAAGGCCACACCGGGCGAGCTCGCCCGCAAGGAACACGTCCAGCCCCCGTCGATGACCCGCATCGTGGCGCTGCTGGAGGCCAAGGGACTGGTCCGGCTGGAGCCGCACCCCGAGGACCGCCGCCAGAAGGTCGTCACACGCACGGAGCAGGCCGAGGCCATGCTTCAGGAGAGCCGCGCCAAGCGGAACGCGTTCCTGGCCACGCTGGTGGCAAACCTCGACGACGACGAGTGGGCGAAACTCCGCGCCGCCGCCCCCGTGCTGGAGAAGCTCGCGCACCTGTAAACCGTATGCAGCAAGGAGGCGAACCCTTTGAGTTCGGGACCCGGAGCAGCTTCCGCCCCCGCACCTGACCCCCACGACTCCCCGCCCACCCCCGGCACACCCGCCGCCCGGACCGCCCGCACGTCCTCGATGTTCTCCTCCCTGAAGGTGCGGAACTACCGCCTGTTCTTCATGGGACAGGTCGTCTCCAACATCGGCACCTGGATGCAGCGCATCGCCCAGGACTGGCTGGTGCTCAGCCTCACCGGCTCCTCCACCGCCGTCGGCATCACGACAGCGCTGCAGTTCCTGCCGATGCTGCTCTTCGGCCTGTACGGCGGTGTCCTCGTCGACCGGCTGCGCAAGCGGCCCGCGCTGCTCGTGACACAGTCGGCGATGGCCCTCACCGCGATCGCCCTGGCCTTGCTCACGCTCACCGGGCACGTCCAGGTGTGGCACGTGTACGTCGCCGCGTTCGCGGTCGGTCTCGCGACCGTCGTCGACAACCCGGCCCGGCAGTCCTTCGTCTCCGAGCTGGTCGGCCCCGGCCAGCTGCAGAACGCGGTCAGCCTGAACTCGGCGAACTTCCAGTCGGCCCGCCTGGTCGGCCCCGCCGTCGCGGGCCTGCTCATCACCGGCGTCGGCACCGGCTACGCGTTCCTCTTCAACGGCCTGTCCTTCATCGCGCCGCTCACCGGCCTCCTGCTGATGCGCGCCCGCGAACTGCACACCGTCGAGCGCGCACCGCGGGGCAAGGGACAGCTGCGGGAGGGCGTGCGCTACGTCACCGGCCGCCCCGAACTGATCTGGCCGATCGTCCTGGTCGGCTTCGTCGGCACGTTCGCCTTCAACTTCCCCGTCTACCTGTCGGCCTTCGCGGACGACGTGTTCCACGCGGGAGCCGGCGCGTACAGCATGTTCAACACGCTGATGGCGGTCGGCTCGGTCGCGGGCGCCCTGCTCGCCGCCCGGCGGGGCACGGCCCGGCTGCGCCTGCTGATCGTGGCGGCCATGGCCTTCGGCGCACTGGAGATCCTCGCGGCGACGACCCCCGCGCTGTGGATGTTCGCGCTGCTCATGGTCCCGCTGGGCCTGTTCGGCATGACGGTCAACGTCACGACGAACACCAGCATCCAGATGTCCACGGACCCGGCCATGCGCGGCCGCGTCATGGCCCTCTACATGATGGTCTTCCTCGGCGGCTCCCCGGTCGGCGCCCCCGTCGTCGGCTGGGTCACCGACACGTACGGCGCCCGGGTCGGCCTCGCGGCCGGCGGCGCGGTGGCGGCGATCGCGGCGGCCGTCATCGGCCTGATCCTGGCCCGCGTCGGCAACCTGCGCCTCTCGGTCGGCTGGTACGGCGGCCACCCCCGGGTGCGGTTCGTGCCCCGCGAGCAGGATCAGCTGGTCCCGGCGGCGTAGGGCCCGATCGGGCCCGGTCAGTCCCGGGGGAATTCGCCGGTCGTGAGGACGAGGCCGACCACGGTGCCCGTCAGGTCGATCTCGTCCCCGAAGTCCAGGCTGAGCTCGCCCCGGTACTCGCCGTCCTTCGGTTTGGTGTGCAGATGCCAGCGGCCGGTGTACGGATCCACGATCAGGTACACCGGCACACCGGCGACGGCATACGCGTCCTTCTTGGGGCCGTAGTCGTTGGCGCCGGTCTTCTTGGAGATCACCTCGGCGACGAACTCGACGTCCTGGTAGCGCCACAGCCCCTTGGCGTTCTTCGCCGCGCCCTCCGCCATCACGGTGATGTCGGAGGCGAAGCCGTTGAGGTGGCCCGGGTAGTCGACACGGACGTCGGACTTCACGCGCTTGCGCGGATACTTGCCGCGCAGCTGCTCGACGATGTCCAGGATGATGTCCCAGTGGGTGTCCCGCTGAGGCGCCATGAAGATGTTCCCCCCGACGATCTCGACCTTGTAACCCTCGGGGACGGGCATCGTCTCCACCCACTCGAACATCATGTCGAGGGTGAGTTCGCCGCTGCTGTCGGCCATCTCGATCCTGTCTGCAAGGACGGTCATCGTGGCGCTCCTCCCCGGCCGTGCCCCGTGGACGGACTCGGCCGCGCGGTACAACGATACGCACGGTGACCTGGACACGCCCGGGTCCGGAGGCCGCCTACACCCGCCGGGCCAGCAGCTGGCCGGGCCAGTCGTTCTCGCCGACCGTGAAGGCCTCGGTGCGGGTGAAGCCGTAGGCCTCGTAGTAGCGGACGAGCTTGCCGTCGTCCCCGGCGTAGCAGTCGACGCGGAGCAGGGAGACCCCGGCGCGGCGGGTCTCCTCGGCGGCGTGGGCCAGGAGGGCACTGCCCACGCCGCGGCCCTTGAAGCGGCGGTCGGAGGCCAGCCAGTGGATGTAGCGCTCGGGTTCGCCGGGCTGCGGGAGATGGGACAGGTGGGCGCCCGCCGAGCCGGTGAGCGTCAGGGTGCCGGCGGGGACGCCGTCCACGTCGGCCATGTACACGCTGCCCTCCGCCATGTACCGGCCGACGGACTCCACCGTCTTCGGGCGCTGAGACAGAGGCCGCGTCCCCCACTGTCCCGTGCGCCCTTGGGAGACCAGCCACTCCACGCAGCCGTCGAGCATCGCGAGTATCGAGGGAATGTCGTCGGGCCCGCCGTCCCGGATGGTGATCCGCATGGCCTCATGGTGCCAGGCTGGACCCATGAGACTCTTCGCGGCCGTGCTGCCCCCGGACGAGGTGTGCCGTGAACTCGGCACGGTGGTGGACGAGTTGCGCGCCCTGCCCGGCGCCGACGGCATGCGCTGGACCGGCCGACCCGGCTGGCACTTCACCCTCGCCTTCTACGGAGAGGTCGACGACGGCCTCGTCCCGGAGCTGTCGGAGCGGCTGGAGCGTGCCGCGCGCCGTACCGAGCCGTTCTCGCTGGCCGTGCGGGGCGGGGGACAGTTCGGGCACGGGAAGGCGCTGTGGGCCGGGGCCGAAGGGGACCTGGCGACCCTCCGGCTGCTGGCCGAGCGGGCCGAGGCGGCGGCGCGCAAAGCGGGGGTGCCGATGGGGGAGCACCGGCGGTACAAGGCCCATCTGACCGTGGCGCGGAACCGGGCGGCGGGGGACGTGCGGGCCTTGCTGGACGTCCTCGCGGGATTCACCGGACGGACCTGGACCGTGCGCGAGCTGTGCCTGGTGCGCAGCAATCTTCCGACGTCCGGGGTCGCCGGGGAGCAGCCCCGGTACGAGGCGGTCGGGCGCTGGCCGCTCGGGGGCGCCGGTTAGGCTCGGTACCGTGGACCCGAAAACCCGCAACCGGATCATGGCCGGTGTGCTCGTGCTGATGTTCCTCGCCGTCGCCCTGGCTTCCGTGCTGGGCAGGTAGGGCGGCGGGGAACCGCGGACGGCCGTTTCCCCGCCGCGGGCCGGTGAGGGCTGGTCGCGCCCGCGCGGCGGAGCCGCGCCGACCAGCCCCGCCCCTCACGGGGCGTTCACCAGGCGAAGGCCTCCGGGCTCGGGCCCGGACCCGGGAAGATCTCGTCCAAGCCCGTCAGGAGCTCCTCGGACAGTTCCAGCTCGGACGCGCGGACCGCTGAGGCCAGCTGCTCGGCGGTGCGCGGGCCGACGATCGGGCCGGTCACGCCGGGGCGGGTGAGCAGCCAGGCCAGGGCGGCCTCGCCGGGCTCGATGCCGTGCTTGTCGAGCAGGTCCTCGTAGGACTGGATCCGCGCGCGGGTGCCGGCGTCGGCGAGCGCGTCGGCCGCGCGGCCGGAGGCGCGGCGCTTGCCCTCGACCTCCTTCTTGAGGACACCGCCCAGCAGCCCGCCGTGCAGCGGGGACCACGGGATGACGCCGAGGCCGTACTCCTGCGCCGCCGGGACGACCTCCATCTCGGCGCGCCGCTCGGCCAGGTTGTACAGGCACTGCTCGCTGACCAGGCCGATGGTCCCGCCGCGCCGGGCGGCGATCTCGTTGGCCTGGGCGATCTTGTAGCCGGGGAAGTTCGACGACCCGACGTAGAGGATCTTGCCCTGCTGGATCAGGACGTCGATCGCCTGCCAGATCTCGTCGAAGGGGGTGTCCCGGTCGATGTGGTGGAACTGGTAGACGTCGATGTGGTCGGTCTGGAGCCGCTTGAGGCTGGCGTCCACGGCCCGCCGGATGTTGACCGCGGACAGCTTGTCGTGGTTGGGCCAGGCCGGGCCGTCGGCGCCCATGTTGCCGTACACCTTCGTGGCGAGGACGACCTTGTCGCGCCGTCCCTCGCCCTGGGCGAACCAGTTGCCGATGATGCTTTCGGTGCGGCCCTTGTTCTCGCCCCAGCCGTAGACATTGGCGGTGTCGAAGAAGTTGATGCCGGCGTCCAGCGCCGCGTCCATGATGGCGTGGCTGTCGGCCTCGTCGGTCTGCGGGCCGAAGTTCATGGTGCCGAGGACGAGCCGGCTGACCTTGAGTCCCGTGCGTCCGAGCTGCGTGTACTTCATGGTGTCCCAGCCAACGTCTTGAAGTGCGCTCCAAGCAAGCACGTACTCGGGGAAGCGTGCTTTCCTCCACGCTTCCCCTACGCACCGCACCTGTTCGTCGTCTCCGGGCCGTTCGCCGGGGCGAACTCGGGTACGTCTGCGGCCCGGTGGGGGCCGGGCACCGGCCCGGGAAGGGGGCCGGCCTCAGCGCACCGCGCCGCGCGCGTCTTCAGGGTGCCGTCGTCCGAGGGCGAGGCCCGATGCTCGTGGCGGTGACCGGGGCTCGGAGGCGAGCGCGTTACGGCTCGTAAGGACCGGCCAGGGCCCAGCCCTGGTGCATCGCCTCGGCGAAGGCCGCCGCGATCTTGTGTTCGCCGTTCGCGTTGGGGTGGGTGCCGTCATAGGTGTCGGTGTCGACGTCGTACGACGGCGGAGGTGAGGCCAGCAGGACGGGGGAGCCGGGCTCGTCGAGGTCCGCGGCCGTCTTGGCGAGGAGTTCGTTGAAGCGGGCGACCTCGGTGGCGAAGGCCGCGTCCGACCGGGCGCGCACGTTCGGGGTGACCGGCAGCCACACCATGCCCACCCGCCGGTTCGCCGCTCGTGCCTCGGCCACGAAGGCCCGGACGTTCTCGGCGGTCTGCTCGGCGTTCGTGTAGAAGCCCAGGTCGATGAGGCCGAGCGAGACCAGGAGCACGTCCGCGCGGCATGAGTGCACCGCGTCGCCGATCAGCGGCGCCATGTGCTGCCAGCCCTCGCCCCAGCCGGCCAGGTGGGCCCGCGGGAAGTCCGGATCGGCGTAGGCGTACGACACCGGGGCCCCGGCTGCCTGGTCGTAGACCGTCTCGCGCGGGCCGACGAGGGCGAAGGGACCGCCGTAGGAACGGCACAGGTGCTGCCACAGCCGGTAGCGCCATGTGTGTTCGCCCGTGCTTCCGATCGTCATGGAGTCACCGACGGGCATGAACCTGAGCATCCGCTCATCATGGACGATCAGGCCCTCCGGCGGAGTGTGAGTCGGGCCACGCCCCACTGAACGGTCGGGCGGGATGGCAGGCTTGGGGCATGCGCAGACCGTTCGCCCTTCTCGCCGCGGCCCTTCTCACGGGCGCTCTCGCCGTGCCCGCCTCAGCCGCCGACGGCGATGAGAAGTTCACGATCAAGGACCCGCGCATCACCGAGTCCAGCGGCCTGGCGGCCTCGCGGCAGCACCCCGGCATCTACTGGACCCACAACGACAGCGACGACGGGGCCTACCTCTACGCCGTCGACGGCTCGACCGGCGAGACGGTCGCCACGATCACCCTGTCCGGCGTGGGCAGCCCGCGCGACGTCGAGGCCGTCTCCATCGGGCCGGACAACCAGATCTACGTCGGCGACATCGGCGACAACCTCGGCGGCACCTGGCCGTACGTCTGGATCTACCGGCTGCCCGAGCCCAAGGACCTGCGCGACCGGACGATCAAGGCCACGCAGTACGTCGTGAAGTACTCCGACGGCGCTCGGGACGCCGAGTCCCTCGTCGTGCACCCGAAGACCGGCCGCGTCTACATCGTCGACAAGAACGAGAAGGGCGGGCACCTGTACGAGGGCCCGGCCCGGCTCTCCCCCTCCGGGGCGAACACGTTCCGGCCCGTCGCGGCCGTCCCCGACCTGGAGGCCACCGACGCCACGCTCTCCCCGGACGGCGAACACCTCGTCGTCCGCAGCTACTTCGGAGCGATCGCGTACGACTGGAACGGCGGGAAGATCGAACGGAAGGAGCGGCTCGGCGTGCCGTTCCTCGGCCAGGGGGAGTCCGTCACCTACACCGCGGACGGCAAGAGGCTGATGTACGGCGCCGAAGGGGCGGACAGCCCGGTGGAGGGACAGGACGCCCCCGGTGGATCCAGCGCCTCGTCGGGCAGCGGCGGTTCGGCCGCACGGGACGACGGCGCCGCCGGCGACAACCTCGGCGGCAACCTCCGGACCGGCGCCATCGCCGTGGCCGTGGCGTGCGCCGCCCTGCTCGGTCTGCGCGGGCTGCGGCGACGGAAGTAGAAGCCGGAAGGCGTTCTCCGACGCGTCCACGATCCACCGGAGTCGAGAACCCGAAGTGGTCGGAGCCGGGGCCCGAACGTCTCCTCCGAGGGCGACGCCATCGCCGGAGAGCAACCCGACGCCCGGACCTTCTCCAGCACCGGCACCTGCCAGAGCTCCGCTTCCCGATGGTGGAGTGCGTGCGGCGCGGCTCCGAGGACGTAGCCACCGCGCGGCCGGGCCGGCCGGACCGGGGCCGGATCACCCGGCGACGAAAACCACCCGGAACATCTTCGGCCACCGCTTGCCGGTGAGCAGGAACTCGTCGGTGCCCGGGATGGCGGCGATGCCGTTCAGTACCTCGGCGGGCCGCCGCTCCTTCGAGGGCAGCAGCCCCGAGGCATCGATCTGAGCGGTGACCGCGCCGGTGCCCGTGTCGACGCGCACGATCCGGTCGGAGGGCCAGACGTTGGCATACACCCGGTCGCCCACGCATTCCAGCTCGTTGAGCCGCGGCACCGGACGGCCTCGAAGAGTGACGAGCAGTTCACCCGTCGGGGCCAGCGTGCGCGGATCCCGCAGGGTGAGCCGGGCGGAACCGTCACTGGTGACCAGCCGCCCGCGCCCCGGCTGGTGGCATACGCCCCAGCCCTCCGCCGGGTAGGGGAGACGACGCAGCTCGGCCAGGGTTCCGGCGTCCCGTTCGATGGCGATGTGGTCCCGGAAGGTCAACTGCCAGAGCGTCCGTCCGAGGACGGTGACCCCCTCCCCGAACAGCGGCGCCGGCAGGTCGGCGCGGACGGCGGGAGGCCGGCCGGGCGGGCCCCGGCGGATCGACGACTCACCCGCCAGGCCCGTCCCCTCGTAGAGCGTTCGCCCGGCCATCTCCAGGCCCTGCGTGTAGGCCTTCGGGTCGTGGGGCAGGACGTCGAGGACCCTGGCCCTCAGTTGCTCGACCGGCCCCGCGGCGGACCCGGCGGCGGCCTGTGTGCGCACCGGTGGGTCAGCCGTACAGGAGATGAGCAGTGCCGAGCTGCCCAGGAGCGTGGCCGCGAGAGCCGGCAGTACCCGCATCCGCCCGCACCGGCCCATCGGCCGGGAGCCGCGAACCGCCCTGCCGGGTCTCCTGCGCCGACGACCGCCTGGCCGGCGGCGCGGCACCCGCCGGGCGCGGCCCGGGCCGGCCGCGGCGTCCTCCCCGCGGTCAGTGATGGTCTCCGCCGTCCTGGGCGGCCACCGGCGTGGTGTCCTGTCCCGTCGGTGCGGCCGGCGCGGGGAAGGCGCCGATCGTCGCCGGCCTGCCGCGGCGGCGCAGCTGGGGCCTGAGCGGGAGCCGTGCCAGGAGCCGGAGCCGCTCCCGGCGTCCCGAGGTCTTGGGACGGTACCCGTAGCCGTACTGCTCGCTGTCGCGCTTGGCGGGCACCATGTTGAGGACGCTGCCGAGCACAGTGGCGCCGACGTCCTGCAGGGCGCGCACGGCGTCGGTGACCTGGCCCCGGGAGCTCTTCGCGTACCGGGCGGCCAGCAGGTAGCCGTCGACCGCCGAGGCCATCGCCGGTGTGTCCGCGACCGGGAGGACCGGCGCGGTGTCGATGACCACATGGTCGAACCTGCCGGCGAGCGAGCGCACCACGGCGCGGAACTGCTCCGAGCCCAGCATCTCCGCGGGGTTCGGCGGCAGCACCCCGCTGGCCAGCACCGAGAATGAGCCCGCCGACTGCATCACGTCCTCGGCGTTCGCCTGGCCGATCATCACGGTGGTCAGTCCGGCGTCCTGTACCAGGCCGAGCGCGGAGGCCACGCTGGGCCGCCGCAGGTCGGCGTCGACCAGGCAGACCGAGGAACCGAACTCGGCCAGGGAGGACGCCAGGTTGATCGAGATGCTCGTCTTCCCCTCGGCGGGCACCGCGCTGGTGACCGCGATGACCTTGGGCGGAGCGTCGACGTCGACGAACCGGAGGTTGGTGCGCAGCCGTCTGAAGTCCTCCGCCCGCCGGCCGAACGCGTCGTCGTCCGCCGCCACCGTGTGCCGGGAGGCACTCTGGTCGAGGACGACGCTGCCGAGTACGGCCGGTCCGCCGGTGTCGGCGAGACACCGGGTGAGGTCGTTGCGGCTGCGCACCGAGGTGTCCAGCGACTCCCGCGCGACCGCCAGGCCGGTACCGAGCCCCAGGCCGGCCACGAGCCCGAGTGCGAGGTTGAGCATTAGGTTCGGGGAGGTCGGCGTCTTGGGCCTGGTGGCGTGCTCGGTGATGCTCAGCCGGACGGGCGAGAGCCGGGCGCCCTCCGGTCGTTCGATCTTGGCGATGACCTCGGCGAAGCGGTGGGCGACCGCGTTGCTGATCCGGGCCGCCCGGGACGGTTCGGTGTCGGTGACGGTGATCTTGAGAAGTACCGTTTCGAGAGGCACCTCTGTGGTGATCTTCCGGGCCAGCTGTGAGGACGTCATGTCCAGGCGCAGAAACTCGGCGACCGGTTCGGTCACGTACGGGCTGGTGACCACTTCCGCGTAGGAGCGGACGCGAGCCTGGGCGAAGCTGTTGCCCTGATTGAGCTTGACCGTGTCGTCCCAGTCCTGGAGCGACACGAAGAGGGTCGAGGTGGCCTGGTACTGCGGTGTGGTGGTGTGGGTGACGAACACGCCGACCGCTGTTCCCAGCAGGCCCAGCGCCGCGATGATGCGCCAGCGCCTGACCAGGAACCGAAGGTAGTCGGACAGATTCAAGGTATCCACCCCAGGTGTGCAGAACGGTGCCGATATTGTTATTCGGGAGCTCCGTGATCGTATCCGTGATACACCGCCAAAGCGTGACATCTACGGCCGAGTCGGTCGAAGCCGCCATCGGCGTCGGCGAGGCGTGCGTTCCGGTACTGCCGCCCCGGAACCGGATCCCCTACCGCTGAGCGGGCGGATCAGCCGGTGCACGGACCGCTCGGGAGCGCCTTGGCCCGCAGGGGGTGCACCAGGGGCTGACGCAGCACGTGGACGGAACGGTCCGCCGGACGCTCCAGCAAGTGGAGTACGAGGGTGCGCACGGCGCCCGCGGGCAACTCGACGTCGAGGGTGAAGACCGGGTGGCCCCGCTCGGCGCCGTGGCTGAGCTGAGCTGAGCGTCCGTCCAGGGTGGCACCGGACAGGGTGGCGCCGGCACTGGCGTAATAGGACACCAGGAGGCGGTTGTCACCCGGCCGGGTGTCGTAGGGCGGGTCGTCCACCCGCTGGACGACGTACGGCGGGAGTCCCGAGACAGGAGCCCGGTTGGCGAGGCGCACGGTCACGGTGACCTCCCGCCGGCCGTCGACGCACCGGCCCGGTGCCCATACGAGTCGGCGGTCGAGGTAGTAGTCGAGCTTCGTACCCGCCGCGTTGTTGACGACCAGTCCGGCCAGCGGAGCCGATCCTGCGGGCAGGGCTCCGCCGAACGACCGCGCCAGGAGCTCGCGCTGCTCCGCCGCGTGCCCGCTCCACACCTTGATCCGCCCTTCTCCCAACTGCCGGTGCAGTGCCGAGAACAGTGCGGTCCGGCGTGTGGGGTCCGTCGACGCGCCGAGCAGCCGGATGGCCACCGCGCGCGCCACGTCGAGGAAGTACGCCTTGCGCCGCTTGATGTCCGGGTGGAGCGCGTAGCTGGCGCGCTCGCTGAGATCCACGACGTTGTGGGCGGTGACGGCGCTCCCGTCGGGCAGCCGGGCGGGGCCGGAGGCGGTGAGGAGCCCGGAGATCGCACCGGGGTCCAGGCCGAAGGCGCCGTCCACCCTCTGGCCGCTGTGCCGCTGCCACGCCGCGGCCCAGATCCGCGCGGCGTACGGAAAGTGCGGGCTCATGTTGGAGTTGACCCAGGTCCGGGTCGGGGCGCTGGGACCGTAGAGCCCGTCGAACTCCGCTCCCAGGTCGACGTCCGCATAAGCCTCGCTCAGTTCGGTGTCGTTGCCGAAGTGCTCGAAGCTCAGCCGGCCCCGCTCCGCCCTGAGCACCGCGAAGGCTCCGGGCAGCCCGCCCGTTCCACGAGCCTCGGCGGTGTTCTCGAACACCGCCAGATACCGCCGCGGTCCGTCGGCTCCGAGCATCGGGGGCATCAACCGGGCCGCCGCGGCGGCATCGTGGGCGAGAGGGGTGATCCGGTCGAGCTGCCGGGCGAGTTCGGTGCGCGCCCGGTCGGTGGCCGGCAGCCAGGTGCTGTGCGGGAGGCCGTCGATATCGGCACGCACCCTCGATGCGCTGCGCGAGGCCTGTTCGAGAAGGGGAGCCACCCGGCGCAGCGCGGAGAGGTCCAGGTGCCGGCCGTCGTCCGTCCCGGTGGAATCGAGCTCCGCGACGGTGCGCGCCAGGGGAGGGAGCACGTCGTGGGTCAGCCGGTCGGAGGCCTCCGCGATGCCGCGCACCGTGCGGAAGGGGCCGCCGAGAACCGGCAGATGAGCCGCCGGGAACCAGGCGGGGCCGGTCGTGAGCCGATGAGCCCGGGCGGCGTGGCCGGTGGCGTCGCGCACCGCGTCCTGCACTGTTGCGGCCTGCGCCGCGGGCGGGCCGGCGGCGGTGGCCGGGGCCGCTGCGGGATGCAGCCGCCGCAGCGTCTCCAGGCTCCGCTGGGCGGCCAGCAGTTCGCTTCGGGCGAGTACTCCGGTGACCGCGATCCAGGCGGCACCGGCCAGGACCAGTCCGGCCGCGGCGTACAGCGGCATCCTGACGCGACGGTCGCGCAGCCGGCGGACGATGACGGCGGGCAGGGCCCAGTCCTTGCACCGGCGCGGATTCCATCGGGCCCGCTCCGCACCGGGCGGGGGTTCCTGCCCCCGTGACGCACCACGGCGAGTATCGGACATCTGATGTCACTCCCTGGCTGATCTCGTTCGCTGGGGCCCGTGAGGCTCCCGCGACGCCCTGTGGGGCGCGGGGTGTGGAGGTGAACCCTCCGCGCGTCGCGCGGGAGCCGGCTCAGTAGGCGCCGTCACCGCGCAGCACCGCGGGGAGGGTCCGGCAGAGGATCGCCAGGTCCAGCCTGATCGACCAGGTGTCGACGTACTCAAGGTCCAGACGAAGGGCGTCCTCCCAGGCGAGGTCGGACCGTCCGCTCACCTGCCACAGTCCGGTGATCCCGGGGCGGACCAGCAGGCGGCGCCGGGCCTCCCCGGTGAACGCCGAGTCCACGACCGGGAGCGGACGGGGTCCGACCAGGGACATCTGCCCCCGCAGCACATTGACCAGCTGCGGCAACTCGTCCAGGGAGTAACGCCGCAACCAGCGCCCGGCCCTGGTCACCCGCGGGTCCTCGCGGATCTTGAAGAGATGCCCGCCGGCCTCGTTGGACTCCTCCATGGCGACGCGCAACCGCTCCGAACCGACGTGCATGGTCCTCAACTTCAGGACGTGGAACTCCTCGCCCCGCCAACCGGTGCGGCGCTGACGGAACAGCAGCGGGCCCGGACTGTCGAGCTTCACCGCGACGGCGGCGGCGATCAGCACCGGCGCCACGAACAGGAGCAGGACGGCGGCCCCCGCGCAGTCGATGAGCCGCTTGCCGGCCCGGACTCCCCCGTGTGCCCGCCCCCAGGGGACCGGCCGGTGAGAAGCCGTCTTCGCAGCGGTTACCGGCATCGCGCATCCCTTCGTCTTCTGCGGCAGAACGGGTGAAACGTGCCCTTGTCCGGGCGCATTGTGGCCCGCAGAACGTCTCAATCAGACTATTCCTGACTAAGAAATAGAAACACGACATTGATCTACGTTTCGGCAATGACACCGAAGCTCGCCCTCGCCACCAGCCTGGGCGGGGCGGCCGAGAGGACCTGCATGCGTGCGGTAGTGACGGGTGGGGCCGGGTTCCTCGGCTCCCATTTGTGTGAACGGCTGCTTCAGGCGGACCACGAAGTCGTCTGCGTGGACAACTTCCTGACATCCAGTCCCGAGAACATCGAGCACCTCACGGGCGACCGGCGCTTCCAGTTCCGCCACCGGGACATCACCGAGGGCCTGGACGAGCCGGGGCCGGTGGACGCCGTCTTTCACATGGCTTCACCAGCCTCGCCCGCGGACTACCTGAGACTGCCCCTGGAGACACTTCGAGTGGGCTCGGCCGGCACCTGGCACGCCCTGGATCTGGCCGCCGCCAAGGGCGCCCGCTTCCTGCTGGCCTCCACCTCCGAGTCGTACGGCGACCCGCTGATCCATCCTCAGCCGGAGAGCTACTGGGGTCATGTGAACCCGGTGGGCCCGCGTTCGGTGTACGACGAGGCGAAGCGCTTCGGTGAGGCACTGACGATGGCGTACCGCAGGAGCCGCGGGGTGGACGCCAAGATCGTGCGCATCTTCAACACCTTCGGGCCGCGGATGCGCCCGGACGACGGGCGGGCGATCCCCACCTTCATCCGCCAGGCGCTGAGCGGGGAGCCGATCACGGTCACCGGCGACGGCAACCAGACCAGGTCCCTGTGCTACGTCGACGATGTGGTCGAAGGCCTGCTGCGCATGCTTGCCTGCGACCACTGCGGACCGGTCAACCTGGGCAACCCCCACGAGGTCTCGATGCTGGAGCTGGCGCAGTGGATCGGCAAGCTCACCCGGTCCCGCTCCGAGATCACGCTCATCCCCCGTCCCCAGGACGACCCCGAGCGGCGGCGCCCGGACATCGCCCTGGCCCGCGAGTTGCTGAACTGGGAACCCATGACTCCCGTGGAGCGCGGCCTGTGCGACACCGTCACGTACTTCCGCCGACGT
Source organism: Streptomyces sp. NPDC096046 (assembly GCF_040303285.1). Taxonomy (NCBI): domain Bacteria; kingdom Bacillati; phylum Actinomycetota; class Actinomycetes; order Kitasatosporales; family Streptomycetaceae; genus Streptomyces; species Streptomyces sp. NPDC096046. The sequence continues at coordinate 30,588 of NZ_JBEOSZ010000028.1, forward strand.
CTGTCCCTCGAGGAACACGCCGGGAGCGGCCCACGGCCCGCCGGATCCACGCCGAGCTCCGGAGCCCGCTCATGACCGCCCCTCCGAGCAGTCGGGCGACACCGCTGAAGGCAGCCCCCGTGGTGGAGTGCCTCGGTGTGCCCATCACCGCGCACACCCGAGACAGTGCGGCCCGCCATGTGGTGCACCTGGCCGGCCGGATGCGCGAGGCACGGCAGGGTCTCGCCGAAGGAACCGGCCGTACCGGCCGGCGCGGCAGTGACGTACACCTGTCCAACGCCTACACGCTCGCCGTGGCCGACCGGGACCCCGAACTGCGCGCCATCCTCCGCTCGGCCTCCCTGAACCTGCCCGACGGGCAGTCAGTCGCCTGGGCGAGCCAGCTTCTGCACCGCGACGACACCCTCCCGGGCACACGCGTCTACGGCCCCGACCTCTTTCTGGACGTATTCGCCCTGAGCCAGCACACCGACCTGCGCCATTACCTCCTCGGGTCCACGCCCGACGTACTGGGGGCACTCCACCGCGAACTGCGCCGGCGCTTCCCCCAGGCCCGGATCACCGGCACCTGCTCTCCGCCCTTCCGCCCGTTGACCACCCAAGAACTGCGGCAGCAGGCGAAGGACATCCGCGCAGCGGAGGCGGACATCGTCTGGGTGGGCCTCGGCACCCCCAAGCAGGACCGCTGGGCCGCCGACCTGTGCGCCGAACTGCCCGTGGTCGCCGTGGCCGTGGGTGCGGCCTTCGACTTCATCGCCGGCACCAAGCGCCAGGCGCCGCTCTGGATGCAGCACAACGGGTTGGAATGGCTGTTCCGTCTCGGTTGCGAGCCGCGCCGCCTGTGGCGGCGGTACGTGTTCGGCAACGCGCGGTTCCTGTGGGGGGTGACTCGGCAGGCTGCGGTCGGCGGGAGCACCGCGAACCCACGCGCGGTACGGGGAACGCGGCTCCTTGCCGCCAAACGCCCCACCGGTCCCGGTGTTCGGGTCTCTCAGCCCCATGACCTGGTGCAGGTAGCCGCACCGGGCGTCCCGTCCGACCGGCCGCGCTGTTCCCGAGGGGTGTCGGCCTTCGGGCGGCAGCCCCCGCCCCCCGACGTGATCAGCCAATCGCCGCACCAGGAACGGCAACGGCCCTTGCGCCCCTCCCAGGAGGCCTGACGTGACCACGCGTGCAACAGACGCGACAGATGCGACAGGCCGGGCGCGGGCGTCCGGCGCCGCATCCCCTTCCGCCGGCTCACGCATGAGAGCGGCGACGGCCTTGGCACGCACATCGATCCGGAACGTGGTCAGCGATCCCGGCAGGCCGGGCTCCCTCTCCCACCGGGCCCGTACCAAGCGATGGGCAGAACTGCTGCGACGGTTCCCGGCACTGAGCGACATGCGCGTGCTCGACCTCGGTGGAGTGCCCGAGGCGTGGCGACTCGTCCCCGTGAGACCGGCCCGAGTGGTCACCGTCAACCTGGATCCGAAGACCCTGTCGGCCGACGAGCCGGGTGTCACGGCCGTGGTCGGTGACGCTTGCGCACTCCCCGACCTGCTGGTCAGGGAGCGATTCGACCTCGTGTACTCGAACTCCCTCGTGGAGCATGTCGGCGGTCACGCCAACCGGCTGCGCCTGGCCGAGACGGTACACGCGATGTCGGACCGGCACTGGATTCAGACCCCGTACCGGTACTTCCCTGTCGAACCGCACTGGCTCTTCCCTGCATTCCAGTTCCTCCCCCTCAGGGCACGCGCCGAGGTCTCGATCCGCTGGCCCTTCGGCCACACCAGGTCCACCGGCCTCAAAGCCGCCGTCGACGACGCGGCGTGGGTGGAGCTGCTGGACTTCACCGGGATGCGCCGGTACTTCCCTCACTCCGAGATCTGGTCCGAACGTATTGCCGGACTCCCGAAGTCACTCGTGGCGGTGAGCAGAGCAGGACAGGTCTGAAGAACAGACACACGGAAATTCTTCGGCAAGCCCGGAAGACGTCCGCCGCCGCAGGGGCGGGCGGCGGAACGGATTCCGGCCGACAGGCCTGTCAGCGCAGGCGAGCTCAGCGACGATTCCGGGCCGCGACTCCGAACATGTTGGGTGGCCCGATCCGTTCACCGACGCGTTGCAGCATTCCGGACTGCGTGGACCAGTAGCGCCGCAGCTCCGTCTTCTCGAAGGCCGGAGCAAGCAGCCCGCGCAGGGCATCCTCGTCCACACCGTTGCGCACGACGTGGTACTCGACCATGTCGGCTTCATTTGTCTCGTCGTACACTCCGCGCAATCGGCGCATCCGGGTGGCGAGACCTCGGCGGAATTCTCCCTGCCCCAGCCGCCAGAGCAGATAGGCGCCGCGGTCCTTGCCCATCGAAATTGCGGACCGTCGGGGATACCAGAGCGGGTCCTGGATGCTGAGGAAACCACCGCCGGGCACGATGCGCTCGACGAGCCGCTGGACGGTGCCGAGGTAGTCCGGAATGTGGTGCAGCACAGAGATGCACACGACAGCGCCGAGGGGGGCACCACCGTCACAGGCCGCCCGGCCGTCGGGGTCATGGATCACCTCGACCCTCGGGTTGTGCCGGAAGCGGTGACCCAGAACGGCCGCGCTGGGCCCGCTCATCTCCGTCACCTCGACATCGGCGCCGGCCGCCAGCAGGTGATCGGTGAAGGTGCCGTGCCCGGCGCCGAGTTCCAGCACCCGGCATTCCCCGTTCAGGTCGATGACCTCCCCCACCAGGGAGTGCAGTTCTGCGATCACGCGTTCGCGGACGCTGTGGTGGCGGATGTGCGGCGAGCCCTTCGCGTAGTCGTGCCCGTCGCCGTGTCCCTGTTCCTGCAATTGCCCCATGGAGGGGCCGGTTGAAGTGGTCGTCACGCACGACACGCTATGCATGCCGTATCCGTCCCGGTGAACGCGATAAGATCGGACCCGGCGGAATTCACGCGTTCGGCACTGCCACTCGGCCTCACGGCGGAACCCTTGAACGCTTAAGGCGCGAAGGGCCGGTCGTGCCACTTACCGGGCATGTGAGAAAAGCGCACTAAGGTGTGCACGGCTCTGGAGCACATGCGGAATGAAGACCCGCTCCTGCAGCGCCGCGAACCCCGCCCCAGTGCACCGGTGCCGGATGCGTCGGCAAGGACTGCGCGAGTGTCCCCGTACCTCTGGACAGCAGGCAAGGAGCAGTACGTGACCCTCCTCCACCGCGCGCGCAGATCAGTGCAGCGGCTCGGTATCGACATCACCCGTCACCCGGCGGACTCGTCGGGCCGGCGACTCGTCCAGCTGCTGCGGAAGTTCGACATCAGCGTGGTCCTCGACGTGGGCGCACACTGCGGCGGTTACGCGACGATGCTCCGCCACGGCGGTTACCGAGGCCGTATCGTCTCCTTCGAGCCGCTCGACGGGCCGGGCACCGAACTGCGCCGCCGGGCGTCGTCGGACCCGTCCTGGACCGTGCTGCCGTTCGCGCTCGGCGACCGAAGCGGCACCACGGTGATGCACGTCGCGGGCAACTCGGGCGCCAGCAGCTCCGTCCTGCCCATGCTGGAGCGCCACTCACGGGCCGCCCCCTACGCCGCCTACACCGGTGAGCAGACCGCCGAGGTCCGTCGGCTCGACGAGTTGTGGGAGCAGCTCGTCGCTCCGGGCGAGCGCGTCTTCCTGAAGATGGACGTCCAGGGCTACGAAGGACACGTGCTGCGTGGTGCGGGGAAGCGCACGGCAGAATGCGTCGGTGTCCAGACCGAGACGTCCCTCGTCCCGCTGTACGAGGGTGGGCTGCTGTTCAACGAGGCACTGGCCCTTCTCCAGACCGAGCTCGGCCTCACTCTGATGTCCGTCGTCCCAGGCTTCGCCGATCCGGAGTCGGGCCAGATGCTGCAATGCGATGTGGTGCTCTTCAGCGAACGACAGGCGGCGCACGCGTGAGGCCGCTGCGGATCGCACTCGTCCACAGCTTCTACCGTTCCTCCGCCCCCGGCGGCGAGAACGAAGCCACTGTCGACCAGGCGGAGGCGCTGCGCAGGGCCGGACACGAGGTTCGGACGGTCGCCGCACACACCGACGAACTGCAGCGCCGGCCGCTGTACGCGATGCGCCGCGCGGTCAGCGTGGCGGGCGGGCGCGGCCCTTCGCCGCTGTCCGAGCTGCGGGCCTTCGCCCCGGACGTCGTGCACGTGCACAACCTCTTCCCCAACTTCGGCCGGGCCTGGGTGACCGATTGGCACGGTCCGCTCGTGGCGACCCTGCACAACTTCCGCCCACTGTGCGCGGCAGCGACGCTCTACCGTGACGGCGCGGTCTGCACCCGCTGCCCGGACGGCGACCGCTGGGCCGGGCTGCGCGCGGGCTGCTACCGCGGGTCGCGGCTCGCCACGCTGCCGCTGGCCTGGGCGGGACGCCGCGGCCCCACTGCCGACCCGCTGCTGCGCCGAGCCGACCGGGTGGTGGTCCTCTCCGAGCTCAGCCGTGCCACCTACGCCGCCGCCGGGGTGGACGAGCGGCGCCTGGCGCTCGTCCCCGGCTTCGTGCCCGGCGTGAGCGGTGCGACCGCCGAGCCGGGAGAACGCTGGGTGTACGTGGGCAGGCTCTCCGCGGAGAAGGGCATCCTGGAACTGCTGCGCCGCTGGCCGTCCGGCGAGCTGCTGGACGTCATCGGAAACGGTCCGCTGGCAGACGCCTGCCGGGCGGCCGCACCCCGCTCGGTGCGGTTCCACGGCGCGTTCGAGCGCACCGAAGTGCGTCGCCGGCTGCCGGGGTACCGCGGTCTCGTCTTTCCGAGCCGTTGCTACGAGGGCGCTGTCCCCCTCGTCTACATCGAGGCGCTCGCCGCCGGTCTCCCGGTGCTCGCCTTCGAGGGGTCGGCCGCACCCGGCGCGGTACGGGACGAGGGCACCGGCACCGTCACCGCCTGGGACGACCCACTGGAGCAGGTGCTGCGCGAGGCAGCGGGCCGTTTCCCGGGGCTGCGCGACCATTGCCGGCGCGTGTACGAGGAGGCATACAGCGAGCAGGTCTGGACCACGCGTATGGTCCGGCTCTACCGTGAACTCTGTGATGCGCCGAAGGCGCTGGAGCGGGCATGACCGGCACGGCGAAGGCTCGCGTCACCTTCGTGCAGCCGTACCTGACGGCGTACCGACTGCCCTTCTTTGCCCGACTCGCCGATGAACTCGCCTGCCGGGGAATTGAGTTGACCGTCGCCCATGGTGCGCCGACCGGTGACTGGGTGGCCCGCCGCGACAATGTCGTACTGCCCGGAGCGGTCGAGTTGCCCCAGCGCGACTGGCGGCTCGGCGGCAGCCGGATCGTCTGGCGCCCGCTCGCTGAACTGGCGCGCTCCTGTGACGCTCTGGTGCTCCCTCAAGCTCTGAACCAGCTCGACGCCTATCCGCTGCTCGCCCGCCGCAGGCGCGGTACGCCGGTCGCGCTGTGGGGCCATGGGCGGACGCATTGCGTGCGGCACGGCGCAGCGGCGCGGTGGGCCAAGGCCGCGCTGACCCGCAGGGCCGACTGGTTCTTCGCATACACCGACGCGGGCGGTGAGTACGCGGTACGGGCCGGCGTGCCGCCGGAGCGGGTCACGGTGGTGCGCAACGCACTCGACACCACGGCGCTGGCCGCTGCATCGAACGCGGTCACGGAGGACGAACTGACCGAGGTGCGCGAGCGATACGGGTTGACTCCCGGACTCACCGGGCTCTACATCGGAGGGCTCGACCGCCACAAGCGAATCCCCTACCTGCTCACCGCGGCGAAGGAGATCGCGCGCCGCGTCGCCGGGTTCCGGCTGGTGGTCGCGGGCGACGGCGCCGAGCGGCGACTGGTGGCGGGCGCGGGGGGCGCGGTCATCGCTGTCGGACCCGCCCACGGAAGGGACAAGGCGCTGCTCGGCGCCGCCGCGGACGTCATGCTGGCACCGGGGGCGGTCGGGTTGTGCGTGGTGGACTCCTTCGCACTGGCGACCCCTCTGGTGACCTGTGTCTGGCCCTTCCACGGCCCCGAGTTCGACTATCTGCAGAATGGGCGCAACGCCTTGGTGGTCGACGGAGACACCGACCGCTATGCGGCCGCCGTGGCGGGACTCTTCCTGCGGCCAGAGCGGTTGGCCCGGCTGAGACAGGCCTGTCGTGCGGACGCGACGCGGTACACGGTCGAGGACATGGCCGCCAGGTTCGTCCCCGGCCTGGAGGCCCTCGTCCGGGGTGACGCGTGAGGGTCCTCGCCACGGCGGGGTCCGGCACGGCTGGGGGCGTGCGGCACGTCAGCGCGCATGCGGATCGGTCGTCGTGAACCAGTTGACGTAGTGCCGCGCGATGTCGTCCAGCGAGAAGTGCCCGCGGACCCGGGCCATTCCCGCTGCCCCGAGAGCCGTCCGCTGCTCGTCGTCCCGGGCCAGCGTGGTCATCGCCTTCGCGATCCGGTCGGGCCGGTCGATGTCGACGAGCAGGCCCGCCGGGCCGACCACCCAGGGCACGGCGCCGCTGCGCCGCCCGGCAACGACCGGCAGGCCCATGCCCATGGCCTCGGCACAGATCATGGAAAAGGACTCGAGACGGGACGGGTGGACGAGTACATGCGCCTCGGTGGCGAGGCGGTTCATCATTGCGGCATGCGGCAGTTGCCCGGCGAACTCGACCCCTGCGGTGACGTCCCGGTCCCTCGCCCAAGCCTGCGCCGGGCCGCCGGGACCGTGGTCCGAGCCCAGAATGAGCAGCCGGGCTTTCGGAAACCCTCTACGGACCAGGGCGAAGGCCCGTAGCAGTGCCTTGGTGTTCTTCAGCGGCCCCCAGCCCTGCAGAGCCGCGGCGAACACGGGGTCGTCGCCGGGTGGCGGTGCGCAGAGGGTGGGCAGAGCGTCGGTCCGCACTCCGTTGGGGATCACCTCGATCGGTCGGCGCACGCCCAGACAGCGCCTCAGGTGTCGTGCGGTGTACGGACTGTTGGCACTGAGCGCGGTGGCACGATGGACGGCGGGCAGGGCCTGGGTGTGTCGCAACCAGCGGTAGACGTCGCGCATTTCCCAGGCGCAGCGCAGCGGCGTGTCCCTGGCGGTGACGAAGGCGGGGCGGCCGCTGGCGATGGCTGCGCGTGCGTATTCGTATGTCCAGTGGGCGCTGACCACGTCGGTGGGGTGTTCACGCAGTGCGGCCGCCAACTGCCGTCGCTCGTACCTGAAGAGATCACGCACCTGTTTGGAGGGACGCATCGGCGTGACGACGAGTTGCAGGCACCCCGAGCCGAACACCGCGCGTGAGGTCACTTCGTGACTCATCGCGAAGACGGTGACCCGGTGGCCCTGGTCGAGCCAGGTGCGGGCCAGCCAGCCGGTGGAGGGCCCTCTCGGGACGGCGGGAAGCGGGTGGTCCAGCGAGGGCAGCAGAGGGCTGAGGTCGACCGGTCCGGTGAGGCCGATGTGCATGGGGATTCCTCCAAGGCTCCTTCACAGCCGGGAAGCGGGGACGGCCGCGGCTTGCTTCTCTTTCCGACCGGGGCGGCGCAGCAGTCCGATCTCGGCGGCCGCCCGGTAGGCCGGGAACCGATCACGCAGCAGCAGACACCCCACCAGCACCGGAGACATGGCGAGCACCGCCCCGGGCAGGCCGCCCCACGCTGAGGTGCCCCAGCTGCCGGCCGCGGCCAGACAGATCCCCGCCACAAGGTGCGTGAGGTGTGCGCGGACCACCGCGCCGGCGGGGAGTGTGTCCGTCCCCTGCCAGCGGATCAGCTGAACGGCGTGGCCGACGGCCAACCCGGCCGCTCCGGCCGCGATGAACGGCAACGGCTCGTGCCCGCCGACGGCGGCGACGAGCCCCAGAGAGGTGACGGCGAGCAGAACCAGCTGGGTGCGCACGAGAGCGCGCCGGGCCCCGCGGGCGAGGTCCAGCGCACACCCGGCTGCGTAGACAACCTGCAGCGCGGCGCTCGCGGCGAACGCGGGCACCAGCGCCACGGCCCCCTCCCAGCCGGGGCCGAGCAGCAGGGCGAGCGCAGGGGGACCGGCGCCGGCCAGGGCACCGAAGGCGACGAAGCCGGCGGAGGCGGCGTACAGCAGATACCGAGCGGGCCGGGTCAGGGGCAGTCCCTGGCCGCGGCGGTCGGCGAGCAACGGTACGGCTGCCTGGTTCAGCCCCTTGATCAGGACGTTCACCGGTACGTCGGACAGCAACTGGGCGCGCGACCAGAGCCCGGCCATGCCGGGACCGAGCAGTCGGCCCGCCATCCACAGCGGGGCACTGGCCCCGAGCGTGCGCAGCAGGGCGAAGACGGTGAGGAACCCGGACAACCGCAGCAGGGAACCGGACGGAGCGCCCGAGTCGCGCGACAGAGCGAGCTTCGCCACCGACGCGCTCGCGGAGATACCGAAGGTGGCGAACGCCGCGACCGGGAGGGCCAGTGCGAGGGCGGCAGGGGAACCGGTACGGGCGAGAACGACGGCCGCGACCACGCAGCCGGCCACCTGCCCGGTGAGCTCGGCGACCGCGGCGTGACCCGGCAGCCCGACCCGGCGCAGCGCGGCCAGCAGCACGCAGCCAGTCGGCGCCACCAGCAACTGGCAGCCCAGCAGTCTCAGGATCAGCGTCAGTTCCGGCATCCCCCACAGGGCCGCGCACCACGGGGCGGCGACCTCGAAGACCGCCCAGCAGGTGACGCCGGTCACCAGCGAGAGCCGGAGCGCGGCGCGGAAGAGGGAGCGGCTGAGCTGCTCGGCGCGCAGGACGCAGGTCGCCAGTCCTCCCGTGGCGATCAGCCCGGGCAGCTGGGTCACCGTGAGGGCGATCGCATAGGCACCGAAGGCGCTGTGCGGCGCCACTCGCGCGGTCCAGGCGGTGTAGCCGAGCTGGAGGACGACCGACACGGCGGCGCTGCCGTAACCCCAGCTCACCGCGGAGAGGACGCGACCTGCGGATCTCGGGCCAACCGTCATGAGGGGGTGAAGGGAGTGGTGGTCAGAAGGAAGTTCTGGTGGCGGGCGGGAGGGGCGAAGCCGGGCGGTACGGCGACAGGAGCGGGCGGAGCGATGTGCTGGACGTGGTGGTAGCCGAACTCCGCGGCCGTGGAGCGCAGCCGCTCCAGGGCGGACCGGTCGAGGCACTCGGCGATCACGACGGGACGGTGGGCGGCCAGAATGCGGGACATGCCGCGCAGCACATCCGGTTCGAAGCCTTCGACATCGATCTTCACCAGGTCGACGGGCCGGTCCCCGACGGCGAGGTCCGCCGTGGTCACCTCGACGTCGACGGTGCTGCGCCCGGGGGTGTCGGCGCCCTGGCGCAGGGTGGCCGTGGTGATGCGCTCGGGCACGGTGAGACGTGCCCGGCCCGGCGCCTGCGAGAGTGCCTTGGCGACGACGTGCACCCTGGGCCCGAAGTGGTTGACGTCGAGGTTGCGGCGCAGCATCCCCACCGCGACCGGGTTGGGCTCGGCCGCGACGGCGTGCAGCCGCGGGTTGGCCTGGCAGGCGAGCAGGGTGTAGAGGCCGGCGTAGGCTCCGGCGTCGAGGAAACCGCGTGCGGTGCGGGCGAGCCGGTAGAAGAGCGGATGGGTCGCCTCCTCCCACAACCGCAGATCCGTCCAGACCACCGGCCCGGCGAGTACGTCGTCCGGGCCGCAGTAGTAGCGGAATGTGCTGCCGTCCGGTGCGTGCAGCCGCCAGACGCCGGTCGGGTGCAGATGCTTCCAGACGCGGAGCGGTACGTGACCGCGTACGGTTCCGGCCCGGACCGCCCGCTGAAAGGTTCGCGATCGCATCAGCAGGTCACGCGTGCCCCGCAGCACGGGCTTGACATGGCTCCGCTGCGGGACGGCGGTGATGGTCATCTCAGGCTCCCGTCAGCGAACGTTCGCGGGCCGGAGTGGGGACCGCGGCCATTTCGGCGTCGACCATGATCCTGGCGAGTTCCGGCGCGTGCACGGCGGCCCGCCAGCCCAGTTCGCGCTCGGCCTTCGAGGCGTCACCGACCAGGTCGGGAACCTCGGAAGGGCGCAGATAGCGCTCGTCGAAGCGGACGTGTCTCTCCCAGTCGAGACCCGCGTGCTCGAAGCAGAAGCGCAGGAAGTCGCGGACGCTGTAGCTGGTGCCGGTGGCGACCACGTAGTCGGCGGGCTCGTCCTGCTGGAGCATGCGCCACATCGCCTCGACGTACTCGGGCGCGTAGCCCCAGTCGCGGCGGGCCTCCAGGTTGCCGAGATGGAGGACGTCCTGCTCGCCGCGGGCGATGCGGGCGGCGGCACGGGCGATCTTGCGGGTCACGAAGGTCTCGCCGCGGCGTGGGGACTCGTGGTTGAAGAGGATGCCGTTGACGGCGTGGACGCCGTACGCCTCACGGTAGTTGCGGGTGATCCAGTACGCGTAGACCTTGGCGGCCGCGTACGGCGAGCACGGGTGGAACGGCGACAACTCCGACTGCGGGGGCGCGGTCGTCCCGAACATCTCCGAGCTGGAGGCCTGGTAGAAGCGGCACGGCAGCCCGGTCATCCGGATGGCCTCCAGGAGGCGGGTGGTGCCCAGGCCGGTGGTGGTCCCGGTGAACTCGGGTTCGTCGAAGGAGACCCGGACGTGCGACTGGGCGGCCAGGTGGTAGACCTCGTCGGGCTGGATGGCCTCCAGCACGGCGGCGATGCGGGAGCCGTCGGCCAGATCTCCGTAGTGCAGCCGGAGCCGGGCGTCGGGCTCGTGCGGGTCCTGGTAGAGGTGGTCGATCCGCTGGGTGGTGAAGGTGGAGGAGCGACGGATGAGGCCGTGCACCACATAGCCCTTGGAGAGCAGGAGTTCGGCTAGATACGAACCGTCCTGGCCGGTGATGCCGGTGATGAGCGCGGTTTTGTCGGACACGGCGACTCCTGGAGGGTGGGGGGACGACGTGCGCTGCGCGGCTGTGCACAGGCCGCCAGCAGGCCGAGGATCACGGCCTGTTCCGGGGTCAGGGAGTAGGTGAACATGTAGACCAACTGGCTGCAGACGAGCAGCCGGAGCACCAGTTTGTGTTCGCTGTCCGCTCCCGCTGCGCGCCATGCCGTGGCATACACCAGGAGGAGTACCGCGACGCCGAGGAGGCCGAGGCGCAGCAAGACCTCCAGGTAGTAGTTGTGAGGTGAGACGGCGGTGAAGGTCCCGTTGATCACGCGGTCGTATCCCGAACCGAAGGGCAGACCCAGCAGCCAGTCCGGCACTTGTTCGAGTCGCGGCAGCAGAGCCTGCCAGCCCTCCACCCGCCATACCAGCGTCCGGTCGTCTTCGCTGGAGGCGGCGAGGCTCGAGGTGACCTCGTCGGCGGTTCCCCAGGAAGCGGCCAGGAAGTAGAGCGTGCTGAGGGAGCCCAGGACGCCCAGGGCTGCGGCACGGGATCCGGTCCGCCGGTGGCGAGACAGCATCCAGCCCGTGATCATGACGCCGGAGGCCAGCCAGACGGTGCGGTGCTGGGTCAGGACGACGACCACCAGGAGCACCCACGCCAGCGCTCTCGCCCGCCCAGGGCCGCGACCGCACAGCAGCATCGTGGCCGCCTGGGCGATGATCATCGCCTCGGAGGCGCTGACCGGGCGTGTGCCGGTGAGTACTCCGTCGACCATGACGCGGTCGGCGTTGGAGCCAAACCCGACGTTCAACCACCCCAGAAGGGCTAGGCAGGACAGGGCACAGGCGGCCGGCACCCAGATGAGCGTGAACGCGCGCACCAGGTTCCGGCCGGGCGAGACGACGGCGACGAAGAGGGCGACACAGAGAAGCTGGATGAAATTGCGGGCTTCGTTGCCGGCCGCCTGGACGCCGAAGAGTCCGAACCCGCGGATCAGCGAATAGGCGGTCAGAACCAACAGGGCGAGGAGCAGGGCCGGGGCCCGGCGCCCCCGAGTCCCCGTGAGCATGATGAGGGCAGCGACCAGCAGACACACGGTCAGCACATCGGTGGGCAGCAGTGCCAGACCCGCGCCCGGGAGTGACTGACGCATGTCCTGCCGCGTCTGCCAGAGCTGGGCGGCGACATACAGGCCGATGGCCCAAACGGGCCAGCGGACGAAGCTCGCGACGAGCGCCGCGCAGACGATGAGCGCGGCGCAGCCGAGCAGCAGTGTCGTCGGATCGAGCAGCAAGGGTTCATCCCCTCGCGGGAGAGCGACGGACGGAGCATCGCACCGCGGTCTTCACATAGGGCGAGACCATCAGCAGCGGAGCCGCCGGCCAACAGTGCCGCAGGCAGTAGACCCACCACTGACGGGGCGGAAGTTCGCGCTGCGAGGTGAGCCGGCGCAGGGCCTCGCGTACGCCGATGCCCGGTTCCCGGGACCCGGTTCGCGGTGGGTTGCGGTCGCAGATGCCGACGTGGCAGGGCGTCACATAGGCGGCGATGCCGGCCCGGCGGACGCGGAATCCGTGGTCGTAGTCGCCCATGCCGTGCTGGAAGATCTCGTCGATGTCGCCGACCCGTTCGCACACCGTTCTGGGCAACAGCACCACGTTGCCGTTGTACGTGTCGCAGGGCTCGGGTCGTCCGGTGGGCTCCACCAGAGTGAGCGCACGGCCGCGGCGCCCGGAGTACGTGGTGCGGTCGTCGGCCGAGGCCCGTACGGCGCCGACCACGACCGTGCCGGGTCCGACCGAGCGGGCGGTGTCGAGCAGTACGGCGAGGGCATCTCCCTCCAAGGCCACATCGTCGTTGAGCCAGAGTTGGTAGTCCCAGGCCGGTTCGCAGGATCGCCGGCTTCTGCGGCTCGCGATCCGCATGCCGTGACTCCAGTAGATGTCGGTGCCGACCGTGGTGACCTCGACCTCGGGGTGGGCCGCGCGGACGGCCTCGGGTGTGCCGTCGGTGCTGCCGGCGTCGACCAGGTAGGTGCGTACGGTGGTGTCCTGCGGCAGCCCGCGCTGCGCGGCGAGCGCGGCGAGCGCGGCGAGCGTTTTTTCGCGGCGATTGTGACTGGTCATCAGCACGGCGATGCGGACTGGTGGCACGTGAAACTCCTCAGCTGGCATTCCTCTTCATTACCGGCCGCATCGCCCACGAAGACTCAGCCAGGCCGGACTCTGATCGGAACTGCCACTCCACGCTCGGCATTTGTCGTGCGGTTCACCCGGGTTCGGCTATTGGTCGATCACCGGAGGAAGGCGGGATCACAGGACCTCGAGGTGGCCCCCCCGGCAGCGGTTTCGGGTGTCGAAAATGTACGCGCCGGCCCGCTCGACGAGCGCATAGTCGAAATCGTCGTGGTCGGTTGCCACGACGACCACGTCGGCCGCGCGGATCTCTGCTTCGGTCAGTTCCACACACATGATGTCCGTGGGACGGAGATGGGAGTCGGTGTGCGGCTCCACCGCGACGACATGGGCACCAAGGTTCTGCAGTGACCGGGCGAGCGTGATGGACGGTGACTCGCGGATGTCGCCGGTGTTCTTCTTGTAGGCCAGGCCAAGTTGCAGGACCCGACAGCCATTGACCGACTTGCCGCGTTCGTTCAGGCCCCGGCTGATCCGCCAGACGACGTGGTCCGGCATGTGATCGTTGATCTCGTTCGCCAGCGCGATGAACCGGACATTCTGCCTGAGCAGCCGCTTGACCTGCCACGACAAGTAGGACGGGTCCACTGGCAGACAGTGCCCGCCGACACCTGGGCCGGGCCTGAACGCCATGAAGCCGAACGGTTTCGTGTCGGCCGCGTCGACGGCTTCCCAGATGTCGGCCCCCAGCCCCCTGGCGAACGTCGCCATCTCGTTGACCAGGGCGATGTTGACGTGACGGAACGTGTTCTCCAGCAGCTTGGTCAGCTCTGCGGTACGGCAGGAGGACACCGGCACGGTGCGCTCGACGATGCGTGCGTAGAAACGCTCGATGTCGTGCAGCGACGCCGGGTCGATCCCCGAGATCACTTTCGGGGTGTTCTCCAGCTGCCACTGTGGGTTTCCTGGGTCGATACGCTCGGGGCTGTACCCGAGGTGGAAGTCCACGCCGGCCTTCAGCCCGCTGCCGTCCTCCAGCAGTGGCTGCAGCAGACTCTCCGTGGTGCCGGGATATGTGGTCGACTCCAGAATCACCGTGGCGCCACTGGTGATGTGAGGGGCGATACTCCGGGCAGCGCATTCCACGTAATTCAGATCCGGCACGCCCTCGCGCAGCGGCGTCGGCACGGTGATCGTGCAGACGTCGAAGTCGGAGATGCCGTCGTAGTCGGTGGTCACCTTGTAGCGACCACTGTCCAGAGCGCTGATCAAACGCGCATCGCCGATTCCCTCGATGTACGAATCGCCGGAGGCCAGACGCTTGACCCGCAATTCGTCCGTGTCCACGCCGACGACACAGAAGCCCGCTTCCACCGCGCGCATGGCCAGCGGGAGACCCACGTATCCCTGACCGACGACGATCAACTTGCGCTGATCCCGGATTAGGGGTCGACCCATGTTTACCACCCCGTATCCTCAGAATGGAGCATCACGATCCCAATGTCGCATGCCCGGCCGCTCCGATTTCCCCTCGCCGCGTGTGTCTCCCGGGGATCACTCGGCTTCAGTAATCGGCGTACTTCGGCACAGTCGCGATGGGTGAATACGCGTCCGATGGTGGGCGCGTAACCGAACGACGGCAGCTGCGAGGTCTTAGCCTTCCGGGGTATGACGCCGAAGCTGCGCGCCCTGACAGCCCGCGGCCGCGTTCCGCCGGCGAGGACCGCCGACCAGGCCCTGCTCGGTCCGGTCTCGGGACACGCGTTTGAGCCGCAGGTTCGGCATCGACCACGTCTCCGGCGTGGCGTCGCCCATCGGACCACTGCGGAAGCGAAGAAGGAGGGCGAAGCTCATGGCTGATTCTGCGAATACCGGTCTCACATCCCCGGCCGCCGCTGCCTCGGCGGCGCATGCGTGTGGCGCGGCATCAGCCCGGAAGGTGCACCGCCCTCTCGACCGCTCGACGCGCGTGTTCGTGGCCGGAGGCTCCGGGCTGGCCGGTTCGGCGGTGTGCAGGGAACTCCGCCACGAGGGTTTCACCGACGTGGTCGCGCCCGGCTCGGCGGAGCTGGACCTGAGGGAGCGGCGGGCGGTGTTCGACTGGTTCGCGGCCAGGCGCCCGGACGTGGTGGTGCTGGCCGCGGCGAGGGTGGGCGGGATCAAGGCGAACGCCACCCGGCCCGCCGAGTTCCTCTCCGACAACCTGCGCATCCAGGTGAACGTGCTGGACGCGGCTCTGGAGCACGGGGTGGAGCGGCTGCTGTTCCTGGGGTCCAGTTGCATCTACCCGAAGTTCGCCGAGCAGCCGATCCGCGAGGAGGCGCTGCTGACGGGGCCTTTGGAGCCGACCAACGACGCCTACGCCATCGCCAAGATCGCCGGCATTCTGCACGTGCAGGCGGTACGGCGCCAGTACGGGCTGCCCTGGATCTCCGCCATGCCGACCAACCTGTACGGGCCGGGCGACAACTTCCACCCCGAGCACTCCCATGTGCTGCCGTCCCTGATCCGGCGCTTCCACGAGGCGAAGAAGTCGGGTGCGCGACGGGTGGTGAACTGGGGCAGCGGCACACCGCGTCGGGAGTTCCTCCATGCGGACGATCTGGCACGGGCGTGTCTGCACCTGATCGAGCACTACGACGCGGACGCCCCGGTCAACGTCGGCACCGGCACGGACCTGACCGTCCGGGAGCTGGCGGAGCTCGTCGCGGACGTCGCAGGGTACCGGGGAAGCGTCGAGTGGGACGCGAAGCAGCCGGACGGTACTCCGCGCAAGCTCCTTGACGTATCCCGGCTCACCACGCTCGGCTGGGCTCCTCGTATCGGCCTGCGGGAAGGGATCGCCCGGACGTACGCCTGGTACGTGGAGAACCTCGAGTCCGGCACGCTGCGGCACTGACTGACTCCACGGCGGCCGGGTTGGGGGCCGCAGGCGAATCCCCCCGCGGCGCCATCAGCGGAAGGGCGCTCGCGGTCCGGCCGTCTGGGTTTCGACCGCCTTCCCGGAGGGGCTTGCTTCAGGCGGGTAGGGCGGCAGCGGCCGACGGCGGGTGCCCCGACGGCGAGGTGAGGTCACGCGTCGGATGTTCCGCTGTCGGCCGCCGGTATGGCCGAGGCTGGGCAACTGCCCGAGGGGGCAGGGTGGTCAGTTGTGCTTCCGTCGCCGGACGGCCGTCATCGTGCCGGCTCCGAGCGCCAGCAGCCCTGCGGCTCCGCCCAGCAGAAGGGGCGAGCGGTCCTCACCTGTGTCGGCGAGGTGAGGCTTGTTCGGGCGTACGGTGATCTTGGCTGAGAGGGTCAGCTTCGATTCCTTTCCCTTGAGAAGGAAGGTGTGCCGGCCCGGGTCGGTCCACTTGGGGATGGTGACGGTCCCCTCCACCGTGCCGTTGTCGTCGGCGGTGAAGCGGCCCAGCTTGATCGGTTTCGAGAGCAGGAGCGCGACCACACCCTCGTTCGGATCGAACCCGGTTCCTGTGAAGCTGAGCTCGTCTCCTGCATCTACGGTGGTGGCGCTGAGAGTGAGGCTCGGGGGGTCGGGTGGATACGGCTGGGCGTGGGCAGTTTGCGCCCCTACGACTGGGGCTGCGGCCAGGACAGCAGCGGCTGCCGCGGTCGCGAAGGCGGCACGACACTTCGATGAGGCCGTCATCGCATTCACGCTCCTCACAATGGAATCGGGCGACGGCATGGTCCGGCCCGCGAGTACGGTATGTACATGGATAGCGCTGAATGGCGCCTGTTAAGCATTTTCGGGAGATAAGGCGCCTTATGGCGTATGCGGTTCACCGGACCGGCCGTCAGTCCCCTGGACGCGAGGGGCGTAGCGCCTGATATGTGCCACTCGGTTGGTCGTCCTGTGGTGACCGCCCTGGCCGGCGGTGTAGTGGCGAACACGGCGTTCCGACACGTGTCGCCCGCCTCTGAAGGGGCGACACGTGTCGCCCCTTCAGAGGCGCTGGAGTGCGACAGGCCGCACTCGGCCGACGTGGCGCCTTTCCGGATGGAGCCGGTGTCAATGAATACTGACATCGCGCCGCACGTCTTGGTCTCCGCTTCTTCCCTTCCTGGAGGGTGTGTGCCCCCGTTCCGCGTACTTGTGGTGTGCACCGGCAACATCTATCGCTCTCCGCTCGCCGAGTGCCTGCTCAGGCACCGACTGGTCGAGCATCGGCAAGTGATCCACGTGAGCAGTGCCGGCACCCGGGCCGTCGCGGGTGTGCCTGCGGCGGCTGCTGTCACCTCCTTCCTCGCCGGACGCGGCCTGCGGCCCTGCGGGGTGGGTTCCCGCCGGCTGACCGAGGAGATGGTCGAAAACGCGGACTTGGTGCTGGGTGCTGCGACGGAGCATCGTGAGGCCGCTGTGCGGCTGTCCCCTGTGCGTGCGTTGTCCCGTGCATTCACCTTCCGGGAGTTCGCCCGGCTGGTGCGGTCGGAGGACGCCGCAGGCGTGGCGGATCCGGCCGCACGGTTCGCTGCCCTCGTACAGGGCGCGGCCGCTCGCCGTGGTGTCGTGTCGACGCGCATGGGCGACGTGGACGTGAAAGACCCTCTTGGTGCGCCCCCGCCACAAGTGCGCGAGTGCCTGGTTCAGATCGAGGAGGCCGTGGAGCGGATCACCGCGCTCGTGCGGACCGGACGGCATGCGTCTTCGTCGGCTGCGAGCCGGGCCGAGTCCGGGACGTGGCGGTAGCGGACCGCGGCTTTGTCGACGGCGTCCGCACCCCGCGGAGGCCCGAGCGGCGCGATGAGTGAACCCACCCTCCTTGACGTGCTCATGGTGTATCAGTTTCCTGGGAAGTGCGCGGCATGGATGGGAGCGCTCCCAACCGTTCCGGGTCCGCGCCTCCCTGAGAGGAAGCAGCCATGTTCCGCACTCTGCGAAGAGCGCTGTGCGTCGCCGCGGCGCTCCTGTTACCCCTGGCCGGTACGCAGACGTCGGCATTCGCCGATGTCGACGCGCAGGCAGGCGCCGGCTACTGGCACACCAGCGGCCGGCAGATCCTGGACGCGGCCGGACAGCCCGTCCGTATCGCCGGCGTCAACTGGTTCGGCTTCGAGACCGCCAACCACGTCGTCCACGGCCTGTGGGCCCGAGATTACAAAAGCATGATCGACCAGATGAAGTCGCTGGGCTACAACACCCTCCGCATGCCCTACAGCGACGACATCCTCAAGCCCGGCACCATGCCGGACAGCATCAGTCACGACGGCAAGAACACCGACCTGCGCGGCCTGACGTCCCTCCAGGTCCTGGACAGGATCGTGACCTACGCGGGCCAGTCCGGCCTCAAGATCGTCCTGGACCGGCACCGCCCGGACGCGGCGGGCCAGTCGGCCCTCTGGTACACCTCGGCGGTCCCCGAGTCGACCTGGATCGCCAATCTCAAGGCCCTGGCGGCGCGCTACAAGGGCAACTCCACCGTGGTCGGCATCGACCTGCACAACGAGCCCCGCGACCCGGCCTGCTGGGGCTGCGGCGACACCTCCCGCGACTGGCGCCTGGCCGCCCAGCGCGCGGGCAACGCGGTGCTGTCGGTCAACCCCGAGCTGCTGATCATGGTCGAGGGCGTGCAGTCGTACAACGGCGTGAACGGCTGGTGGGGCGGCAACCTCATGGGCGTGGCCGAGCACCCGGTCCGGCTGGACGTCCCGAACCGGCTGGTGTACTCGGCGCACGACTACGCGACGTCGGTGGCGCAGCAGCCCTGGTTCTCCGACCCGTCCTTCCCGGCCAACATGCCGGGGATCTGGGACAAGTACTGGGGCTACGTCTTCAAGCAGAACATCGCCCCGGTGTGGCTGGGCGAGTTCGGTACGACGCTCCAGCCGGCGGTGGACCGGGTGTGGCTGTCCGAGCTGGTGAAGTACCTGCGCTCGACGTCGGCGTACGGCGCCGACGGCTTCCACTGGACGTTCTGGTCCTGGAACCCCAACTCCGGCGACACGGGCGGCATCCTCAAGGACGACTGGCAGACGGTCGACACGGTGAAGGACGGGTACCTGGCGTCCATCAAGGCCCCGGGCTTCGACCCCGGTCCCGGCCCAGGCCCGGGCGGTCCCGGCGACCCCGGAGGCGGCAACGCCACGTGCTCCGCCGCGTACACGGTCGGCAGCGACTGGGGCGGCGGCTTCAACTCCGAGGTGAAGGTGACCAACACGGGCACGCTGCCGCTGAAGTCCTGGAAGGTGACGTGGACATGGAGCGGCTCGCAGAAGGTCACGAGCATGTGGAACGCGTCGCACACCCAGAACGGGGCGACCGTCGCCGCGGTCAACGCCGCGCACAACGGGAGTGTGCCGGTGGGAGGTTCGGCGAGCTTCGGCCTGGGCGGTGCACCCGGGGGCGGAGGTGCGACGGGTGTGAGTTGCACGGCGACGTGATCGCGGGGTGAGTGGGGCGCCCGGTGCTCGCCGGGCGCACCCATGCCGGGCGGCGTGTCCGGATTGCCGGAACTCCCCTTTTCTGAGGGGAGTCTGAGAGCAGACTATGACTCGATTCAGTCAAGTCTTGGTCGAATCCCTACGTGTGGCGCGCTCTTCCGAAACGATGCGGCACGGCCCGTGTCACTCACGGGCCCGACCCCCCTCACCGTTGCGAGAGAACTCCATGAGAAGAAGCGCAGCCGTACTGTGCGGCGTCACGGTCGTCCTGGCCGGGACGCTCGCCGCCGCCCCCGCCAACGCCGGCGCGTCCCACCCCGCGAACACCGCGGCCCTGACGACCGCCGCGGCGAAGATCGCATGGAAGAAGTGCGGTACGGACGACGCCCCGACGCTCCAGTGCGCGTCGTTGAAGGTGCCGCTCGACCACGCGAAGCCGCGGGGGAGGCAGATCACGCTGGCGCTGTCCCGCGTGCCGCACACCGCGCCGAAGTCACAGGGCCCGTTGCTCGTCAACCCCGGCGGCCCCGGTGGCAGCGGCCTGTCGCTGGCCCCGTTCGTCGCGTCGTCCCTGCCCAAGGAGGTCGCGGCCCAGTACGACGTCATCGGCTTCGACCCGCGCGGAGTGGGCGAGAGCCAGCCCACCCTGGACTGCAAGCCGGGCCACTTCGACCCGGTCCGCCCCGACTCCGTACCCAGCACACCGGCGATCGAGAAGGCCAACCTCGCGCGCGCCAAGTCCTTCGCCCGGGCCTGCGGCACGAAGTACAAGGACGTCCTGCCGCACATCGACACGGTCAGCGCCGTGAAGGACATGGACTCGATCCGCAAGGCCCTCGGCGCGCCGAAGATCAACTACTTCGGCTACTCGTACGGCACCTACCTGGGCGCGGTCTACGCCAAGCTGTACCCCGAGCGCGTGCGGCGCCTGGTGCTGGACTCGGTCGTCGACCCGACGGGCGTCTGGTACGACGACAACATCCAGCAGGACTACGCCTTCGACAAGCGTCACAAGGCGTTCATGGCGTGGATAGCCACGTACGACTCCACGTACAAGCTCGGCAGGGACCCGAAGAAGATCGAGGCCAAGTGGTACGCCATGCGGGCGGCCCTGGCCAAGAAGCCCGCGGGCGGCAAGGTGGGCGCCGCCGAGCTGGAGGACATCTTCATACCCGGCGGGTACAACAACGGCTACTGGCCCACGCTCGCCCAGACGTTCGCGGCCTACGTCAACAACCATGACACGGCCGCGCTGGTCAAGGCGTACGACAACATCGCGGCGATCGACGCCTCCGGCGACAACGGCTACAGCGTCTACACCTCCGTGCAGTGCCGTGACGCGTCCTGGCCGCGCGACTGGAAGCAGTGGCGCAAGGACAACTGGGCGGTGCACGAGAAGGCCCCGTTCATGGCCTGGAACAACGCCTGGTACAACGCACCGTGCGCGTTCTGGCCGACGAAGACGCTGAAGCCGGTGAACGTCGCCAACAGCAAGCTCCCGCCGGTGCTGCTGTTCCAGGCGACGGACGACGCGGCCACGCCCTACCAGGGCGGTGTCA
The DNA here is from genome assembly GCF_040303285.1 of Streptomyces sp. NPDC096046. Classification (NCBI taxonomy): domain Bacteria; kingdom Bacillati; phylum Actinomycetota; class Actinomycetes; order Kitasatosporales; family Streptomycetaceae; genus Streptomyces; species Streptomyces sp. NPDC096046. Next base: position 51,448 of record NZ_JBEOSZ010000028.1, read on the forward strand.
CCATGCACCGGCTGCTGAAGGGCTCCAGCCTGGTGGTGGAGCAGGGCGGCGGCAACCACGGCATCACGCTGAGCGGCAACGCCTGCCTCGACAAGCACCTCGCCACGTACCTGACCAACGGCAAGGTCCCCCACGGCAACGGCGTGGCCGACGCGGTGTGCAAGAGGACCCCCGACCCGAAGCCGCAGCCGGCGACGCAGAAGGCGCCGAGCACGCCGCAGCCCGCCGTCGCGGCGGTCGGTGACAGCCTGCGGGGGATTCTGGGGTTCGGTCGGTGAGTTCGACCGGCTGAGCATCGGCTGGAGAGGACAGGTGTTCGGCCTGGGCGCGGTCGCCTGGGCACGAGCGAGGGGCGCCCCGCACACGCGGGGCGCCCCTCGGTCACGTACGCGGGAAGGTCAGAGCTTCTCGATCACGTAGTCGACGCACTTGGTGAGGGCCTCGACGTCCGCCGGGTCGATCGCCGGGAACATCGCGACGCGCAGCTGGTTGCGGCCGAGCTTGCGGTAGGGCTCGGTGTCGACGATGCCGTTGGCGCGCAGCACCTTGGCGACGGCGGCGGCGTCGACCTCGTCCGTGAAGTCGATCGTGCCGATGACCTGCGAGCGCTTGGCCGGGTCGGTGACGAACGGGTTGGCGTACTTGATGTCCTCGGCCCAGCCGTAGAGCGTACGGGCGGAGGCGGCGGTGCGCCGGACCGACCAGTCCAGGCCGCCCTGGCCGTTGATCCACTCCAGCTGCTGGTTCAGCAGGAAGAGGGTGGCCAGCGCCGGGGTGTTGTACGTCTGGTTCTTGCGGGAGTTGTCGATCGCCGTCGGCAGCGAGAAGAACTCCGGGACGTGGCGGCCGGACGCGTGGACGCGCTCGGCGCGCTCGATCGCGGCGGGGGAGAAGACGCCGATCCACAGGCCGCCGTCGGAGGCGAAGGACTTCTGCGGGGCGAAGTAGTAGACGTCCGTCTCGGCGATGTCGACGGGGAGGCCGCCCGCGCCGGAGGTGGCGTCCACCAGGACCAGGGCGCCCTCGTCGGCGCCCGCCACGCGCTTGATCGGCATGGCGACACCGGTCGAGGTCTCGTTGTGGGTGAACGCGTAGACGTCCACACCCGCCGCGGCGACCGCCTCCGGGTGCGTGCCCGGGTCGGCGGAGATGACGTCCGGCTCGGCCAGCCACGGGGCGAGCTTCGCGGCCTTGGCGAACTTGGAGGAGAACTCGCCGAAGCTGAGGTGCTGCGACTTGTTCTCGATCAGGCCGTGCGTCGCGATGTCCCAGAACGCGGTGGAGCCGCCGTTGCCGAGGACCACCTCGTAGCCGTCGGGGAGCCGGAACAGCTCGCTGATGCCCTCGCGCACCTGGCCGACCAGGTTCTTGACGGGGGCCTGGCGGTGGGAGGTGCCGAGCAGGGACGTGCCGGTGGCGGCCAGGGCGTCCAGCGCCTCCACCCGCACCTTGGAGGGGCCCGCGCCGAATCGACCGTCGGCGGGCTTGATGTCAGCAGGAATCTGGATCTCAGCCACGAAGGGGAGCGTAGCCGCTTCCAGAAACCTGGGCGAAACGTCGTCCGTCGGGTGAGACGCGGTGTGGACCGATCAGTGCGGCGGCGGGCCGGGCCAGACGGCCGAGGCGTCGTCGCGGTGCGGGTCCGGCAGCCGGAGGGGGCGGATGGCCACGGGGCGGACTCCGTCCTCGATGGTGGCCGTCCATGTCCAGCGCTGGTTCGTCGAGGGCGTGGCCGGCTCCGCCGCCAAGGGCTGAGCCACCGGGGGAGCGGCGCCCCGGCCCGTCACCGTCAGTTGCCGGGAGCATGCTGGACGCATGACGGATGTCGAGGATCTGGCCGCCCTCGAGGCGGAGCTGAACCGGGTCGTGCGGGGTGACGTGGGTTTCGACGTCACCTCCCGGGCGCTGGTCACCATGGACGCGTCCAACTACCGGCGGGTGCCGCTGGGCGTGGTCGCCCCCCAGGACGCTGACGACGTGGCGGCCGTGCTGGAGGTGTGCCGGCAGCGGGGGGTGCCGGTCGTGGCGAGAGGCGGCGGTACGTCGATCGCGGGCCAGGCGACGGGCACGGGCGTGGTGCTGGACTTCACCCGGTACATGAACCGGCTCGTGTCCTTGGATCCCGGGGAGCGCACCGCCGTCGTGCAGCCGGGCCTGGTGCTCGACCGGCTCCAGGAGGCCGCCGCCCCGCACGGCCTGCGGTTCGGCCCCGACCCCTCCACCCACAGCCGGTGCACGCTCGGCGGCATGATCGGCAACAACGCGTGCGGCTCGCACTCGGTGGCGTGGGGGACGACCGCGGACAGTGTGCGGGAGCTGGACGTCGTCACCGCGCGCGGCGAGCGCCTGCGGCTCGGGCGGGACTGGGCCGGGGCGCCGGACGGGCTGCGGGAGCTGGCCGAGGGGGAACGCGCGCGTCTGCGCACCGGCTTCCCGGACCTGCCCCGCCGCATCTCCGGTTACGCGCTGGACGCCCTGCTGCCCGAGCGCGGCGCCGACGTGGCCCGCTCCTTCTGCGGCTCCGAGGGCACCCTCGGCGTGCTGACGGAGGCGGTCGTACGCCTGGTCGAGGCGCCCCGCGCGCGTGCCCTGGCCCTGCTGGGCTACGCCGACGAGAGCGCGGCGGCGGAGGCGGCGGCAGGGCTGCTGCCGCTCCGGCCGCTGACGGTGGAGGGCATGGCGGCGGACCTGGTGCCGTCCCCGGCCGCACTGCCGCGGGGCGGGGCCTGGCTGTTCGTGGAGACCGGCGGGGAGTCGGCGGCGCAGGCACGCGCGCGTGCCGAGGCGATCGTGCGGGCCGCCGACGTCGTGGACGCGCGTGTCGTCACGGACCCGGCCGCACAGCGGGCGCTGTGGCGGATCCGGGAGGACGCGAGCGGCACGGCGACGCGCATGCCGGACGGCACCGAGGCGTGGCCGGGCTGGGAGGACTGCGCGGTGCCGCCCGCCCGGCTGGGCGCGTACCTGCGGGACTTCCGGGGGCTGCTCACCGCCCATCGGCTGCGCGGCACGCCGTACGGGCACTTCGGGGACGGCTGCATCCACGTCCGGATCGACTTCGACCTGCTGACGGAGGCCGGCGTCGCCCGTTTCCGCCGCTTCTCGGAGGAACTCGCGGAGCTGGTGGTGGCGCACGGCGGGTCGCTGTCCGGGGAGCACGGGGACGGGCAGGCGCGTGCGGAGCTGCTGCCGAGGATGTACGGGGCCGAGACGGTGGCCCTGTTCGAACGGGCGAAGGGCGTGTGGGACCCGGACGACCTGCTCAACCCCGGGATGCTCGTCCGCCCCGCACCCCTGGACAGCGGCCTGCGCTTCTCCGTCCTGCCCCGCGAACCGGTCGACGTGGCCTTCGGCTACCCCCTGGACGGCGGTGACTTCTCGGCTGCGGTGCGGCGCTGCGTGGGCGTCGCCAAGTGCCGTACGACGTCGGTGAACGGCCCGGAGGTCATGTGCCCGTCCTTCCGGGCGACCGGCGCGGAGGAGCACTCCACACGCGGACGGGCCCGGCTGCTGCACGAGATGCTCGCCGGTGAGGTGGTGACGGACGGCTGGCGCTCGCGGGAGGTCCGCGACGCGCTCGACCTGTGCCTGTCCTGCAAGGGCTGCCGCTCGGACTGCCCGGTGGGCGTTGACATGGCGACGTACAAGGCCGAGTTCCTCCACCGGCACTACGCCGGGCGGCGCCGACCGGCCGCCCACCACGCCATGGGCCGGCTGCCGGTGTGGCTGCGGGCGGTGTCCCGTACCCGCACGGCGTGGCTGGTCAACGCGCTGTCGCGGATCGGGCCCCTCGCGTGGGCGGCGAAACGGCTGGGCGGCATCGCCCCGGAGCGGGAGATCCCGCGGGTGGCGCGGCGGACGTTCACCGGCTGGTGGGAGCGGAGGAGGACGCACCGCCCCCCGGCGCGGGGCGATCTGATCGTCCTGTGGCCCGACACCTTCACCGAGCACCTCTCCCCGTCCGTGGGCCGGGCCGCCGTACGGGTGCTGGAGGCGGCCGGGCTGCGGGTGGCGCTGCCGCCCACCCTGCACCTGGTGAAGCCGCCGGTGGGCGACGGCAGGACGGTCGCCCTCGACCCGCTGTCCCTGCTGCGCGGCCGGGGCCGGGTCTGCTGCGGGCTGACGTACGTGTCGACGGGCCAGCTGGACCGCGCCCGGGCCGTCATGCGCCGCACGCTCGATCTGATGGAACCGGTGCTGGAGACCGGCGCCCCGGTCGTGGTCCTGGAGCCGAGCTGCGCCGCGGCCCTGCGCACGGACGTCCCCGAGCTGCTGCACGACGATCCGCGCGCGGCCCGTCTCGCCGCGAGGGTCCTCACCTTCGCGGAGGCGCTGGAGCGGCACGCCCCCGACTGGGCCCCGCCGCGTGTGGATCGCCCGGTGACCGGGCAGACCCACTGCCACCAGCACGCGGTGCTCGGCGACGCCGCCGACCGTCGGCTGCGCGCGGCGGCCCTGCTCTCCGGCGAACTGAGCGGCGGCTGCTGCGGCCTCGCCGGAAACTTCGGCTTCGAGAAGGGCCACTACGAGGTGTCCACCGCCTGCGCGGAGGAACAGCTCCTGCCCTCCGTACGGGACGCCCCGGACGGCACGGTGGTCCTGGCGGACGGCTTCTCCTGCCGCACGCAGCTGGAGCAGCTGGCGGGCGTGCGGGGCAGGCACCTGGCGGAGGTCCTGGCCGAGGCGCTCGACGAGAACGGCGGGCGGGACGGCGCGTGAGGCGTTCTGTGACGGGTGGTGGGGCGGCAGGGCGATGGGGTGTGGGGCGTTTCGCGGCGGGTGGTGGGGCGGTGTGGTGTTCTGCGGCGAGCGGCGAGCGGCGAGCGGCGGGGCGGCGGTGCGTGGGTTGCGGCGAGCGGTGGTGCGGTGGGGTGTGGGGCGTTTCGCGGCGGGTGGTGGCGGCGGTGGGGTTGTTCTGCGGCGAGCGGCGGGGCGGCGGTGCGTGGGCTCTGCGGCGAGCGGTGGCGCGGTGGGGTGTGGGGTGTTTCGCGGCGGGTGGTGGGGGGTGTTCCGCGGCGAGCGGCGGGGCGGCGGTGCGTGGGCTCTGCGACGAGCGGTGGCGCGCTGGCGTGGGGCGTTCGGGCCACCGGACGGGTGGACTCGAGTGTCTGAGCCGGGGGAGGGCCGGGGCCGCTCCTAGGCTCGCGGGACCAGACACCGCCCGCCGCTCGAAGGAGCCGCCGCATGAGCGTCCGCGTCCAGCCGATCACCCGTGAGGAGCACCTCGGGTTCGTCACGGCCCGCCCCTCCGCCAGCCACACCCAGCTCCCGTCCTGGGGCGAGGTGAAGCCCGACTGGCGCGCGGAGAGCCTCGGCTGGTTCGACGCCGGCGGGCAGCTCGTCGGCGTGGGACTGGTGCTGCTGCGCCCGCTGCCCGGGCCCCGGGTGCCCGGACTGCCGCGCTACCTCGCGTATCTGCCCGAGGGGCCGCTCCTCGACTGGCACGAGCCCGGTCTCGAACGGCTGCTGGAGCCGATGCTCGCCCACCTCAGACGGCGGGGCGCCTTCGCGGTGCGGATGGGCCCGCCGGTCGTGGTCCGCCGCTGGAGCGCCGACGTGGTCAAGGCGGCGATCGCGGACCCGGCGGCGCGGCGGCTGCGCGACGTGCGGGCGACGTCGTACGAACCGCGAGCCGGCCGGATCGCGGACAGCCTGCGCCGGATGGGCTGGCGGCAGTCCGAGGCCTCCGGCGAGAACGGCTTCGCGGCCGGGCAGCCCCGCTACGTCTTCCAGGTGTCGTTCGCCGGCCGGTCGCTGGAGGACATCCACGGCGGCCTGAACCAGCAGTGGCGCCGCAACATCAAGAAGGCGGAGAAGGCCGGGGTGAAGGTCGTGCGCGGCGACCTGGAGGACCTGCCGGCCTTCCACGAGCTGTACGGCGAGACCGCCGAACGGGACGGTTTCCTCCCGCGCCCGCTGCCGTACTTCCAGCGCATGTGGACCGCCCTGAACGCCGAACACCCCGACCGGATGCGGCTCTACCTCGCCTATCACGACGGGGAGGTGCTCGCCGCCGCCACCATGCTGACCGTCGGCGAGCACGTCTGGTACTCCTACGGCGCCTCCACCGCCCGCCGCCGCGAGGTCCAGCCGAGCAGCGCCGTGCAGTGGCGCATGATGACCGACGCGCACGAACTCGGCGCCGCCGTCTACGACCTGCGCGGCATCACCGACACCCTGGAGGAGTCCAGCGACCTGCTGGGCCTGCTCCGCTTCAAGGTGGGCACCGGCGGGGAGGCCGTGGAGTACCTCGGCGAGTGGGACTACCCGCTCAACCGGCTGCTTTACAAGGCGTTCGACCTCTACCTCGCCCGCCGCTGAGATCTCACAGCTCGAGACAGAGGCAAAAAGGGTTCACGCACCTGACGGAGTCCATTACCCTGGACCGTGCAGTGCATCGGGCTGTACGTTGAGTGCATCCGGGTGTACGCACCGCACACGCGCAGCACCCGGACACCGACCCCGAGCACAGGACTGGCCCGTGACCACGCCGGACACCACCACCTCCCCCGCGTCCGCGACCACCGCGGCCACCGCGCCGGGCACCGGCCCGGGCCGGCTCGGCTCCCTCGGGCCCGTGGGCCTGGTGCTCGCGGGCGGCATCTCCGTGCAGTTCGGCGGCGCGCTGGCGGTGACCCTGATGCCCAGGACGGGTGCCCTCGGAGTGGTGGCGCTGCGCCTGCTGGTCGCGGCGGTCGTCCTGCTGCTGGTCTGCCGCCCCCGGCTGCGCGGCCACTCGCGCGCCGACTGGGGCACGGTCGTCGTCTTCGGTATCACCATGGCCGCCATGAACGGCCTCTTCTACCAGGCCCTCGCCCGCATCCCGCTGGGCCCCGCGGTCACCCTGGAGGTCCTCGGCCCGCTCGCCCTCTCGGTCTTCGCCTCCCGCCGCGCGATCAACGTCGTGTGGGCGGCGCTCGCCCTCGCCGGTGTCTTCCTGCTGGGCGGAGGGGGCTTCAACGGCCTCGACCCCACCGGAACGGCCTTCGCCCTGGGGGCCGGCGCCATGTGGGCGGCCTACATCGTCTTCAGTGCCCGAACGGGTCGCCGCTTCCCGCAAGCGGACGGACTGGCCCTGGCGATGGCGGTGGGGGCGGTGCTGTTCCTGCCGCTGGGCATCGCCGAGTCGGGGACGAAGCTGCTCGACCCGGTGACGCTGGGTCTCGGTGCGGCGGTCGCGCTGCTCTCCTCGGTCCTGCCCTACACCCTCGAACTCCTCGCCCTGCGCCGCCTGCCCGCCTCCACGTTCGCGATCCTGATGAGCCTCGAACCGGCCATCGCCGCGACGGCCGGTTTCCTCATCCTCCACCAAGCCCTCACCGCCGCCCAGGCCGCCGCGATCGCCCTCGTCGTCGCGGCGAGCATGGGCGCGGTGCGCACCCAGGTGAGCCGCGGACGCAAGAAGAAGGCGGCCCTGGAGGGGACGGCCCTGGAGGGCTGACCGGTCCCCGGGGGCGGGGAAGAAGGCGGCCCTGGAGGGCACGGCCCTGGAGGGCTGACCGGTCCCCGGGGGTGGGGCCTCCGGCGGTGGGCGTCCCCCGGACCGACCGGCCCCCATGCAGTCCGTCTCCGGCGAGGCGGGCGGCCGCCGTTCCGGCCCGGCCGGGGTGTCAGTGCCGGGTGCGAGACTGCCCCGCATGACCCCACCTGATCCGAAAGCCGACCTCCTGCGCTATCTGCAAGAGGCGCGTGACGCCCTGCTGTGGAAGCTCGACGGGCTCTCGGAGTACGACATCCGCCGCCCGCTGACACCGACCGGCACCAACCTGCTGGGGCTGGTCAAGCACACCGCCGGTGTGGAGCTGGGCTACTTCGGCGACACCTTCGGCCGGCCGTTCTTCGACGAGAACCCGCCACCCTGGTGGTACACGCGGGACGCCGATCCCCACGCCGACATGTGGGCCACGCCGGACGAGTCGCGCGAGGACATCGCGGGGCTGTACCGCAGGGCGTGGGAGCACGCGGACGGCACCATCGGGGCGCTGCCGCTGGACGCGGTCGGCCGGGTCCCCTGGTGGCCCGAGGAGCGGCGCGAGACCACGCTGCACCACATCCTGGTGCGCGTGATCGCCGACACGAGCCGTCACGCCGGGCACGCCGACATCGTGCGCGAGCTCATCGACGGGTCGGTCGGCCTGACGCCGGGCAAGGACAACCTGCCCCCGGGCGGCCGGGCCATGTGGGAGGCCCATCGGCACCGGGTGGAGGAGGCGGCGCGCGAAGCGGACAGGGACGCCTGAGCCCACGGCGACGCGCCCGGCGGCCCATAGCGGCACCCGCGCACGCCCCAGTTTCGCGACTCTGTGCGGGCGGGGCCGGCGCCGACGCACCGGCATCCCGCGCACCGATATCCCGTGGTGCGCCCGCAGCCCCACCACCGTCACCGTCAGTGGCGCTCCGACAGGACGAGCGCGCGGCCCCGAGTGCATGCGCGCGGCCCCGAGTGCGCAGAGCACGCTTGCGGCCGCCGCGAGCATTTCATGCAAGCACGCTTGATTGTTTCCGGGGCCGCTGCCATGCTCCTCAGCACGCCGCACCACCCCGCACACCGCCGTGCCCCGAGGGGAGCGCCCCGTGTCCGATCAGACGTCCGTGATCGACGATCTGCGCGAGGAGAGCGAGGAACTCGACCGCCTCGTCGCCGGGTTGCCCCCGCGGCACTGGTCGCTCGCCACCCCCGCGCCCGGCTGGACCGTGGCCCACCAGATCGCCCACCTCGCCTGGACGGACCGCTCGGCCCTGCTCGCCGTCACGGATGCCGACGGCTTCCACGCGCTGGTCGAGAAGGCCCTCGCCGCGCCGGGCTCGTTCGTCGACGAGGGGGCCGAGGAGGGCGCCGCGCTCCCGCCCGCCGAACTGCTCGCGCGGTGGCATGAGGGCCGCGCGGCACTGGAGACGGCGCTCCGGGCGTCCCGGCCCAAGGCGCGCTTCCCCTGGTACGGCCCGCCCATGTCGGCCGCCTCTATGGCGACGGCCCGCCTGATGGAGACCTGGGCCCATGGGCAGGACGTGGCCGACGCCCTGGGTGCGGTGCGCCCGCCCACGGACCGGTTGCGGCATGTCGCCTGGCTCGGGGTGCGGACCCGGGACTTCGCCTACGGCGTGCACGGACTGACCCCGCCCCCAGGCCCTTTCCGCGTCGAACTCCGCGCCCCCTCCGGCGACCTGTGGACCTACGGCCCCGAGGACGCCCCGCAGCGCGTCATCGGAGCCGCCCTCGACTTCTGTCTCCTGGTCACCCAGCGCGCCCACCGCACCGACCTCGCCCTGCGGGCCGACGGCCCCGACGCCGATCGCTGGCTGGACATCGCGCAGGCCTTCGCCGGACCGCCGGGAAACGGACGCCCACCGAAGGAGCCGGGCGCGTGATGCCCGTGCGCGGCGTCGAGGGGGCCTGGCGTGTGATGCCCGTGTCCGGCGTCGAGGGGGCCGGGCGTGTGATGCCCGTGTCCGGCGTCGGGGGGGCCTGGCGTGTGATGCCCGTGCGCGGCGTCGAGGGGGCCGGGCGTGTGATGCCCGTGCGCGGCGGCGAGGGGGCGGCCTCGTGACGACGCTGCGCATCGGCAACGCCTCCGGCTTCTACGGCGACCGCTTCGACGCGATGCGCGAGATGCTCACCGGCGGGGAACTGGACGTCCTCACCGGCGACTACCTCGCCGAGCTGACCATGCTCATCCTCGGCCGGGACCGCCTCAAGGACCCCGCCGCCGGATACGCCCGCACGTTCCTGCGGCAGTTGGAGGACTGCCTCGGTCTCGCGCACGCACGGGGCGTCCGGATCGTCACCAACGCCGGCGGACTCAACCCGGCCGGACTCGCCGACGCCGTACGGGCGTTGGCGGCCCGGCTCGGCATCCCCGTGCGCGTCGCCCATGTCGAGGGCGACGACCTCACCGCCGCACACCCGGGGAGCCTCGCCGCCCACGCCTACCTCGGCGGCTTCGGCATCGCGGCCTGTCTGCGCGAGGGCGCCGACATCGTGGTCACCGGGCGCGTGACGGACGCGGCCCTGGTCACCGGGCCCGCCGCCGCCCACTTCGGCTGGACACCGGCGGAGTACGACCGGCTCGCGGGGGCCGTCGTCGCCGGGCACGTCCTGGAGTGCGGGACGCAGGCGACCGGCGGCAACTACGCCTTCTTCCGGGACGGCGACGTCCGCCGCCCCGGGTTTCCGCTCGCCGAACTGCACGAGGACGGCGGCTGCGTCATCACCAAGCACCCCGGCACCGGCGGCTTCGTCGACGTCGGCACGGTCACCGCGCAACTGCTGTACGAGACGGCCGGTGCCCGGTACGCGGGGCCGGACGTCACCACCCGGCTGGACACCGTACGGCTGAGCCGGGACGGAACGGACCGGGTGCGGATCGAGGGCGTGCGCGGGGAGGCACCGCCGCCCACCCTCAAGGTCGGGCTCAGCAAGCTCGGCGGCTTCCGCAACGAGGTCGTCTTCGTGCTCACCGGCCTCGACGTGGAGGCCAAGGCCGCCCTGGTGCGGGACCAGATGGAACCGGCCCTCGGCAAGGCCGCCGACGTGCGCTGGGAGCTGGCCCGCACCGACCGCTCCGACGCCCCGAGCCAGGAGACGGCGAGCGCGCTGCTGCGGCTCGTCGTGCGGGACCCCGACCAGGGCACCGTGGGGCGGGCGCTGAGCGGGGCGGCCGTGGAGCTGGCGCTGGCCAGTTACCCGGGCTTCCATGTGCCGGCCCCACCCGGAAAGGGCTCGCCCTACGGGGTCTTCGAGGCGGTGTACGTCCCCCGGGAGGCCGTCGGTCATGTGGCGGTCCTCCACGACGGGCGCCGGATCCCCGTGCCACCGGCGCACGACACGGCCGTCCTCGACGACGTGCCCGAGCCGCCCCCGCCGGAGCCGCCGACGCCCGGGCCCACCCGGCGCGCCCCCCTCGGTCTGGTCGCGGGCGCCCGCAGCGGGGACAAGGGCGGCGACGCCAACGTCGGCGTGTGGGTGCGCACGGACGACGCCTGGCGGTGGCTCGCGCACGAGCTGACCGTCGACCGGTTCCGGGAGCTGATCCCCGAGAGCCGCGAACTGACCGTCGTGCGGCACGCCCTGCCGAACCTGCGCGCCCTCAACTTCGTCGTCGAGGGCATCCTCGGCGCCGGCGTCGCCGCCCAGCATCGCTTCGACCCGCAGGCCAAGGCCCTCGGGGAATGGCTGCGCTCCCGCCACCTGGAGATACCGGAGGCCCTGCTGTGACCGTCCTGACCTCCGCGCTCGACCCCGCCGGCCCCGAACACCGGGCCAACCGCGAGGCGATGCTGGACAAGCTCGCCGCACTCGGCACCGAACACGCCAAGGCTCTCGCGGGCGGGGGCGAGAAGTACGTCGCCCGGCACCGGGGGCGCGGCAAGCTCCTCGCCCGCGAGCGCGTCGAGCTGCTCCTCGACCCCGACACGCCGTTCCTGGAACTGTCGCCGCTGGCCGCCTGGGGCAGCGACCACACCGTCGGCGCGTCCCTCGTCACCGGCATCGGTGTCGTCGAGGGCGTGGAGTGCCTGATCACCGCCAACGACCCGACCGTGCGCGGCGGAGCGAGCAACCCCTGGTCGCTGAAGAAGGCCCTGCGCGCCAACGACATCGCGCTGGCCAACCGGCTGCCCTGCATCAGCCTGGTGGAGTCCGGCGGCGCCGATCTGCCGTCCCAGAAGGAGATCTTCATCCCCGGCGGCGCCATCTTCCGGGACCTCACCCGGCTGTCCGCCGCCGGGATCCCGACCGTCGCGGTCGTCTTCGGCAACTCCACCGCGGGCGGCGCCTACATCCCCGGCATGTCCGACCACGTGATCATGGTCAAGGAGCGGGCGAAGGTATTCCTCGGCGGTCCGCCGCTGGTGAAGATGGCGACCGGGGAGGAGAGCGACGACGAGTCGCTGGGCGGCGCCGGGATGCACGCGCGGGTGTCGGGCCTCGCAGACTACTTCGCCGTCGACGAGCCGGACGCGCTGCGGCAGGCCCGGTGCGTGGTCGCCCGCCTCAACCACCGCAAGGCGTACCAGGATCCAGGGCCCGCCGAGCCGCCGAAGTACGACGCGGAGGAGCTGCTGGGCATCGTCCCGGGCGACCTGAAGAGCCCCTTCGACCCGCGAGAGGTCATCGCCCGGATCGTCGACGCCTCCGACTTCGACGAGTTCAAGCCGCTGTACGGGACGAGCCTGACCACCGGCTGGGCCGCCCTGCACGGCTATCCGGTCGGCATCCTCGCGAACGCCCGGGGGGTGCTGTTCAGCGAGGAGTCGCAGAAGGCCGCCCAGTTCATCCAGCTCGCCAACCAGCGCGACATCCCGCTGCTGTTCCTGCACAACACCACCGGCTACATGGTCGGCAAGGAGTACGAGCAGGGCGGCATCATCAAACACGGCGCGATGATGATCAACGCGGTGAGCAACAGCCGCGTCCCCCACCTCTCGGTCCTCCTGGGCGCCTCCTACGGCGCCGGGCACTACGGCATGTGCGGCAGGGCCTACGACCCCCGCTTCCTGTTCGCCTGGCCCAGCGCCAAGTCCGCCGTCATGGGCCCGCAGCAGCTCGCCGGCGTGCTGTCGATCGTCGCCCGCCAGTCCGCAGCCGCCAAGGGCCAGCCCTACGACGATGAGGCGGACGCCGCGCTGCGCGCCATGGTGGAGCAGCAGATCGAGTCCGAGTCGCTGCCGATGTTCCTGTCCGGGCGGCTCTACGACGACGGTGTCATCGACCCGCGCGACACCCGCACCGTGCTCGGCCTGTGCCTGTCCGCGATCCACACCGCCCCCTTCGAGGGCGCGCGCGGTGGCTTCGGCGTCTTCCGGATGTGAGGGACCAGATGATTTCCACCCTGCTGGTGGCCAACCGGGGCGAGATCGCCTGCCGTGTCTTCCGCACCTGCCGTGACCTGGGCATCCGGGCCGTCGCCGTGCACTCGGACGCCGACGCGAACGCCCTCCACACACGCGTGGCCGACGCGAGCGTACGACTGCCGGGGGAGGCGCCCGCCGACACCTATCTGCGCGGCGACCTGATCGTGAAGGCCGCCGTCGCGGCCGGCGCGGACGCCGTGCACCCCGGATACGGCTTCCTCTCCGAGAACGCCGACTTCGCCCGGGCCGTGTCGGCCGCGGGCCTGCGCTGGATCGGCCCGCCCCCGCAGGCCATCGAGGCGATGGCGTCCAAGACCCGCGCCAAGCGGCTCATGGGCATCGAGCCCCTCACCGAGGTCACCGAGGCCGACCTGCCGGTGCTGGTGAAGGCGGCGGCGGGCGGCGGCGGCCGCGGCATGCGCGTCGTACGGCGCATGGCGGACCTGGACGCCGAACTGGCCGCCGCACGGGCCGAGGCCGCCAGTGCCTTCGGTGACGGCGAGGTCTTCACCGAGCCGTACGTGGAGGACGGCCGCCATGTCGAGGTGCAGATCCTCGCCGACACCCACGGCACCGTCCGGGCCCTCGGTACCCGCGACTGCTCCCTCCAGCGCCGCCACCAGAAGGTGATCGAGGAGGCCCCGGCGCCCGGCCTCTCCGGCGCGCTGGAGGACGAGCTGTGCGCCCTCGCCGTACGGGCCGCCCGGGCCGTCGACTACGTGGGCGCCGGAACGGTCGAGTTCCTCGTCGCCGGCGGCAGGGCCCACTTCCTGGAGATGAACACCCGACTCCAGGTCGAACACCCCGTCACGGAGGCCCTGTTCGGCGTCGACCTGGTGGCGGAGCAGATCCGGATCGCCGAGGGCCACCCCCTCGGCACCGACCCTCCCCGCGCGCGGGGCCACGCCGTGGAAGCCCGCCTGTACGCCGAGGACCCCTCCCGCGACTGGTCCCCGCAGACCGGCACCCTGCACCGCCTCTTCGTCCCCGGACCGGTCCGCCTGGACACGGGCTACACGGACGGCGACGAGATCGGCGTCCACTACGACCCCCTGCTCGCCAAGGTCGTGGCGCACGCCCCCACCCGCACGGAAGCCGTCCGCGGGCTCGCCGCCGCCCTGGAACGCGCGGTGATCCACGGCCCCGTCAGCAACCGCGACCTCCTGGTCCGCTCCCTGCGCCACCCCGAGTTCACCGCGGGCCGCATGGACACCGGCTTCTACGACCGCCACCTGCCCGGTCTGACCGAGCCGTCGCCCGACCCGCTCGCTCCCCTGGCCGCCGCCCTCGCCGACGCCCACGGCCGCTCCCGCTTCGGCGGCTGGCGCAACCTACCGTCCCAGCCGCAGATCAAGCGGTACCTGATGGCGGGGCAGGAGCACGAGGTCCGCTACCGGCACACGCGGCAGGGCCTGGAGGCGGACGGCGTACGGGTCGTGCGCGCCGACGCGCGTCTCGTGATCCTCGAAAGGGACGGCGTGCGGCGCACGTTCGAGGTGGCCCGCTACGGCGACCAGGTCCACGTCAACGCCACCCGCCTCACCGCGCTGCCCCGCTTCCCCGACCCCACCACCCAGCACGCCCCGGGCTCCCTCCTGGCCCCCATGCCCGGCACGGTCGTCCGAATCGCCGATGGCCTCGCCCCCGGAACACCGGTGAAGGCGGGTGAGCCACTGCTCTGGCTGGAGGCGATGAAGATGCAGCACAAGATCACGGCCCCGGTGACGGGAACGCTGACGGAATTGTCCGTTGTGTCAGGGCAGCAGGTGGAGCCGGGTGTGCTCCTGGCCGTGGTGACGGAGGCCCTTCAGGGGGGGCGGGGCGGTATCCGCACGCGGCTCCGCCGCGTGAGCGCGACAGGTCACAACGAGCCCGCACGCGAAAGGACCCCCATGGACACCCAAGACCACAAGGCCCTGCGAGAAGCCGTCGCCGCACTCGGCAAACGCCACGGCCCGGGCGGCGCCACCGCCCCACTCTGGTCGCAAGCAGCCAAGCTGGGCTACATAGGCGTCAATCTGCCTGAGGCGTACGGTGGCGGAGGCGGCGGCATCTCCGAGCTCTCCCTCGTCCTCGAAGAGCTCGGCGCCGCAGGCTGCCCGCTCCTCATGATGGTCGTGTCACCCGCCATCTGCGGCACGGTCATCGCCCGCTTCGGTACGGAGGAACAGAAACAGCAGTGGCTGCCGGGCTTCGCCGACGGCACCCGCCTCATGGCCTTCGGCATCACCGAACCGGACGCCGGCTCCAACAGCCACCGCATCACCACCACGGCACGCAAAGACGGAGCCGACTGGGTCCTCACCGGCCGCAAGGTCTTCATCTCCGGCGTGGACATCGCGGACGCGACCCTCATCGTCGGCCGCACCGAGGACGCCCGCACCGGCCGCCTCAAGCCCTGCCTGTTCATCGTCCCGCGCGACACCCCCGGCTTCGCCCGCCGCGCCATCGACATGGAACTCGACGCCGCGGAGAAGCAGTTCGAGCTGGTCCTGGACGACGTACGGCTGCCCGCCGACGCCCTGGTAGGCGACGAGGACGCGGGACTCCTCCAGCTCTTCGCCGGTCTCAACCCCGAGCGCGTCATGACGGCCGCCTTCGCGATCGGCATGGGCCGTCACGCCCTCGCGAAGGCCGTCGAGTACGCCCGCGACCGTACCGTCTGGAACACCCCCATCGGCGCGCACCAGGCCATCGCCCACCCCCTCGCCCAGGCGCACATCGACCTCGAACTCGCCCGCCTGATGATGCAGAAGGCCGCCGCCCTCTACGACGCGGGCGACGACATGGGTGCCGGAGAGGCCGCCAACATGGCCAAGTACGCGGCCGGGGAAGCCTGCGTGAAGGCGGTCGACCAGGCCGTGCACACCCTCGGCGGCAACGGCCTCACCCGTGAGTACGGCCTGGCCCGGCTGATAACGGCCGCGCGCGTGGCTCGTATCGCGCCGGTGAGCCGGGAGATGATCCTCAACTACGTCTCCCACCAGACCCTGGGCTTGCCCAAGTCGTACTGAGACGGCCCGCGCGCCAGGAGGAACCCGTCATGTTCCGCAGCGAGTACGCAGACGTCCCGCCCGTCGAACCGCCCCTCCACGACGCGGTCCCGGCCCGGGCCGCCGAGTTCGGTGACACCCCGGCGCTGATCGACGGCACCGACGGCACCACCCTCTCGTACGAGCAGGCGGACCGGCTCCACCGGCGCGCCGCCGCCCTGGAGGCGCTGCTCCTCACCCACCCGGGCATCGCCGACGCCGCCGTCATCGGCACGTACGGCGACGACGGCAACGAGCTCCCGCACGCGTTCGTGGTACGCCGGCCCTCCGCCGCCGAACTCACCGTGGCGGAGATCATGACGTGCGTCGCCGAACGCGTGGCCCCCCACAAGCGGATACGCCACGTCACCTTCACCGTCGGCGTCCCCCGCGCGGCCTCCGGCAAGATCCTCCGCCGACAGCTCAGGGAGAGCACATGACGCTGATCACCCGCACCCGCGCGCGTGCCGTGGAGACCCTGGTCCTCGACTCGCCCCACCACCGCAACGCTCTGTCGGCGGCCCTGGTCGGCGAGCTGGCCGACGCACTCACCGACGCCGGGAAGGACCCCGGGGCACGCGCGATCGTCCTCACCCACACCGGCAACACGTTCAGCGCGGGCGCCGACCTCAAGGACCCCCCAGTGCCCGAGGCGCTGGTCGCGCTGCTGCGGCAGATCGTCGCACTGCCCAAGCCGGTCGTCGCCCGGGTCACCGGCCACGTGCGCGCGGGCGGCCTCGGCCTGCTGGCCGCCTGCGACATCGCGGCCGCCTCCACGAACGCCACGTTCGCCTTCACGGAGGTCCGCATCGGCGTCGCCCCCGCGGTCATCTCCCTGCCGCTCCTGCCCCGCGCGAACCCGCGCGCCCTGTCCCGCTACTACCTCACCGGCGAGCGCTTCGACGCGGCGGAAGCAGCCGCAACGGGCCTGCTCACCACCCATGCCGACGACATCGACACGGCCCTGAACCCCATCCTCGAGGGCCTGCGCAAGTCCGCCCCCGAGGCCCTGGCCGAGACGAAACGGCTGCTCACGGCTAGGGTGCTGGAAGCCTTCGACCGGGACGCTGCCGACCTGACCGCGCTCTCGGCCCGGCTGTTCTCCTCCCCGCAGGCCCGCGAGGGGATGACGGCCTTCCTCGAACGACGGGATCCGGCATGGGTGGTGTGAGCACGGTCGATCGTGCGGAGAGAGTCCCCAAGCAGGACCGCAGCCGGGCCACCCGGCAGCGGCTCCTGGAAGCCGCCGTGTCCTGCCTCGCCGAGCACGGCTGGGGCGGCTCCACCGTCTCCGTCGTCGCCGAACGCGCCGGAGTCTCCCGCGGCGCCGCCCAGCACCACTTCCCGACCCGCGAGGACCTCTTCACGGCGGCCGTCGAGTACGTCGCCGAGGAACGCTCCACGGCCCTGCGCGCGTTGTTCCCCGAGGGCGCGGCCGGAGACCGCCACGCCGTCGTCGCCGCCCTGGTCGACCTCTACACGGGGCCGTTGTTCCGCGCGGCCCTCCACCTGTGGGTCGCCGCCTCCAACGAGGACCAGTTGCGGCCCCGCGTCACCGAGCTCGAATCCCGGGTCGGCCGCGAGACCCACCGCATAGCCGTCGACCTCCTCGCCGCCGACGAGTCCCTCCCCGGCGTCCGCGAAACGGTCCAGGGCCTCCTCGACATGGCCCGCGGCCTGGGCCTAGCCAACCTCCTCACGGACGACGCGGCCCGCCGGGAACGGGTGGTGGCCCAGTGGGCGGGGCTGCTGGAGGAGACGCTGGGCTGAGGGACGGTGTCAGCGTGGACGCGGGATGCGCATACCGCAGTATGCTCGCAGTATGGCGGACACGACACGCATCACGGTGACACTGCCGACCGACCAGGTCGCCGAACTCAGGAAGCTCACCGACAACGTCTCCGGCTATGTCGCCGAGGCGGTGGCACGCCAGCTGCGGCATCAGTTGCTCGGCGCCGACCTGCTGCGTCACCAGGAGGAGCACGGGGCGTTCACCGAGGAGGAGCTGGCGGAGGCCCGCTCCAGGCTCTTCGGCACGGCGGACGCCGGTGGCTCGGCGAGCGCGGCGTGATGGAGCACGTCGAGACGGTCGTCCTGGACTCTCAGGGGCTCTCCTCCTGGATCGCCCAGGACCGCGAGATCCTGGCGATGTTCCAGGTTCTCCACGCCATGGGCGCCGATTTCGTCATCGGCGCCAACACCATCGTGGAGGTCAGCCACGCGCGGGTGAACATGCCTCGACTGCAGTGGGCGCTCTCCCGTGTCAAGGTCGAGCCGGTGACGGAGGGCGCCGCGAAAGCGTCCGCCGAACTGCTGAAGGCCGCCGGGCTGCACGGCCACAGGTACGCGATCGACGCGACCGTCGCCGAGGTGGCACTGCGGCAGCCGGGCCCGGTGGCCGTACTGACGTCCGATGTCGACGACATGGCGCGGTTGTGCGGCGATCGAGTCCGGCTCATCGGCATCTGAGCGGAAGCTCCCCCGTGTACCTCCTGCCCGCGGAGGAAGGCCCGCGAAGCAAGGCCTGCGTCCGGGGTGAAGCTCTGACTCTCACGGACTGAGGCGCTCCACCCGCCAGCTCCCGTCCACCTGCTCCACGTACCGCAGCCGGTCGTGCAGCCGGTTCTCGCGGCCCTGCCAGAACTCCACCGTCTGCGGGGCCACCCGGAAGCCGCCCCAGTGCGGGGGCACGGGCACCTGCTCGCCCTCCGGGTAGCGGGCCGCCAGCTCGGCGTAGGCGCCGTCGATGTCGGCGCGGGTGGGGACCACCGAGGACTGGGCGCTGGCCCACGCCCCCAGCTGGGAACCGTGCGGCCGGGTGCGGAAGTACGCCGCCGTCTCGTCCCGGCCGGTGCGCCGGGCGACGCCGGTCACGATGACCTGCCGGGCCATCGGGTGCCAGGGGAACAGCAGCGCGACGTACGGGTTCTCCGCCAGGTCACGGGCCTTGCGGGAGTCGTAGTTCGTGTAGAAGACGAAGCCCTGCTCGTCGAAGTGCTTGAGCAGCACCGTGCGGGTGCTGGGACGCCCCTCGGCGTCGGCCGTCGAGACGATCATGGCGTTCGGCTCGAACAGCCCCCCGTCCGTCGCCGCCTGTTTGAACCAGCGCGCGAACTGCTCGACGGGCGTGGCGGCCAGCTCGGTCTCGGAGAGCCCCTCCGCCCGGTACTGCTTGCGCATCGAGGCCAGATCGAAGGGGACGTCGTCGCGGTCGGTCACCCGGTCATCTTGCCGTATGGACGGTGTCCTTCGTCACTGCATGGCACTGAGTGCCGTGTACCCTCCCCAACGGTGGCACTCGGGGATATCGTTTGGATGCCGTTCCGGTTGGGTGATCGTCGGCCGCACGGGGCATCACAGGAGAGACCGGCCGGGACCGCGAGTCGCGCAGACGACCGCGGATCCAGCGGACGGCCGCCCGCGTCGCCAGCTGACTGACACATGGTCCGTACGTTCCACCCCACAGCACACCATCTGTCGCTTACATCACGAGGAGCCGCCTGATGTCCGACTTCGTACCCGGGCTCGAGGGAGTCATCGCGTTCGAGACGGAGATCGCCGAACCGGATAAGGAGGGCGGCGCACTCCGGTACCGGGGCGTCGACATCGAGGACCTCGTCGGCCACGTCTCGTTCGGCAACGTCTGGGGCCTGCTCGTCGACGGCGCCTTCAATCCCGGTCTGCCGCCCGCCGAACCGTTCCCCATCCCGGTGCACTCCGGCGACATCCGCGTGGACGTCCAGTCCGCCCTGGCCATGCTGGCGCCCGTCTGGGGCCTCAAACCGCTCCTCGACATCGACGCCGAGGAGGCCCGCGAGGACCTGGCCCGAGCGGCCGTCATGGCGCTGTCCTACGTCGCCCAGTCGGCGCGCGGCCAGGGCCTGCCGATGGTTCCGCAGCGCGAGATCGACAAGGCCCAGTCCGTCGTCGAACGCTTCATGATCCGCTGGCGGGGCGAGCCGGACCCCAAGCACGTGGCGGCGGTGGACGCGTACTGGACGAGCGCAGCGGAGCACGGCATGAACGCGTCCACGTTCACGGCGCGGGTCATCGCCTCGACCGGCGCGGACGTCGCTGCCGCGCTCTCCGGTGCGGTGGGCGCGATGTCCGGCCCCCTGCACGGCGGGGCCCCCTCGCGCGTCCTGCACATGATCGAGGAGATCGAGCGCACGGGCGACGCCGAGGCCTACGTCAAGCGGACCCTCGACAAGGGTGAGCGCCTCATGGGCTTCGGCCACCGCGTCTACCGCGCTGAGGACCCGAGGGCCAGGGTGCTGCGCCGCACGGCCCGCGAGCTGGGCGCCCCCCGCTTCGAGGTCGCCGAGGCCCTGGAGAAGGCGGCCCTGGCGGAACTCCACGCCCGCCGCCCCGACCGGGTCCTCGCCACGAACGTTGAATTCTGGGCGGCCATCGTCCTGGACTTCGCGGAGGTCCCGGCGCACATGTTCACGTCCATGTTCACCTGCGCCCGCACGGCCGGCTGGTCCGCCCACATACTGGAGCAGAAGCGCACGGGCCGCCTGGTCCGCCCCTCGGCCCGCTACGTGGGCCCGGGCACCCGCGACCCCCGCGAGATCGAGGGCTACGAGGGCATCGCCCACTGACCGCTTCCCCCTCCACGGCCTCACCCGGCCCCGGGTGGGGCCGTCGGCCTGTCTCGCCCCGCGAGCCGATCCAGCTCCTCACCGATGGCTTCCCGCAGCCGGTCATGACGGGCCCCGAGCGCGTACCGCTCCTCGTCCCACATCCGCCGCGGATACAGCCACACGGGCCGCCGCACCAGCTCCTCGGGCTCCCAGTCGTAGCGCGGCCACACGTGCGCGTGCAGAAACCCGTCGGTGTTCCCGAGGATCTCCAGATTCACCCGCCGGAACCCCGTCTCCACCCGCCGGCAGGCCCGCTCGACGGCTTCCCCCAGCCGGTCCATGCCGTCCAGAAACGCCAGCCGCCCGCTCCGCGGCAGTTCGGACAGCCGCCGCACCGCCGGATCATCGGTCAGCAACACCGAGTAACCGGGCAGGAACTGCACATCGCCGATGACCGCGAACCCGGCGTCCAGCCTCCGCAGCACGGCCGGGTTCTCACCCCGCAGGGCACTTCCGATCCGGTCGTCGCGCCACGCGTCCCTCACCATCGCCCCCGAAAAGCCGCAGGAAAACGCAGGCGACCCGCGAGTCTGGTTCCTCCGGAGGAGGAGCCGGCCGGACGTACCGGCGACTCGCGGGTCGGGTGACTGCTTGGAGATTGGGCCGGCTGCGCGCTTCACTCACGCGCTGGTCCGGCACCGCACTGTGTGTGGTGACGGGCCGCTAGCCCGCAGCCACCTCACGCGTCCGGTTCTCATACATCTGCCGAACCACCTCCCTTCTCGTGTACCTGGAACCCTAAGAAACCGTTCGGCCTCGGATCAACCCGTTTTTTGAGACCTTGACTCCATGACGCAGCGGCAGGCGATTCTCAGCGGTTCGGTGTTCGAGGAACGGATCGGGTACGCCCGGGCCGTCGTGGACGGGGACTGGGTGCACGTGTCGGGGACGACCGGGTTCGACTACGCGGACATGACGATCTCCGAGGACGTGGTGGAGCAGGCGGAGCAGTGTCTGCGCAACATCGGGGCGGCGCTGGAGAAGGCCGGGTGCTCGTTCGCGGACGTCGTGCGGGTGCGGTACCTGCTGCCGCGGCGCGAGGACTTCGAGCCGTGCTGGCCGGTGCTGCGCGCGTGCTTCGGCGAGGTGCGGCCGGCCGCGACGATGTTGGTGTGCGGGCTCGCGGACCCCCGGATGAGGATCGAGATCGAGGTGTACGCGCGGCGGGGGAGCGGCGACGGGGCCCCGCCGTTGATCGACTGAGGGCGTGGGCCGCCCGGCGGTGCGGCCGCCCGGGCGGCTCCCGTGGCGTTGACGTGGGGATTGCCGCCGTACAACGATTCCTTCAATGTTCTGGGAACTCAGTGTGCGCTGGGTCACGTTCCAGTTGAATGATGGCAAGGAGCGAACCGACGTGCCGGACGTACGGACGCAGCCTGCAGGGGGTCCAGGTGAGTGCTTCCCGGCGTAGTGGGACCACCGACGAGCTGGGGCCGGAGGAGCCCGAGCGGGACGGTTCGGATGGTCAGGATCTGCTTGCCGCTTTGCTGGACGGGATGGACGCGGCGCTGTGCGCGTTCGACGCCGACGGGGTCGTGACGCACTGGAACCGTGAGGCCGAGCGGATCCTCGGCTGGAGCGCCGACGAGGCCGTGGGGCGGCGCGGGCTGGCCGGGTGGGCCGTGCGCAGCGCGGACGCCGAGGAGGTCGAGGGCCGGCTGCTGTCGGTGATGCACGCGCCGGGGCGGCAGGTGCACGAGTTCGCCCTGCTGACGAAGGACGGCGGGCGGGTGCTCGTGCGGACGCAGTCGGCGGCGGTGCGCGGGCCCGACGGAAAGCCGGCGGGGGTGTACTGCGCGTTCAGCGAGGTGCACGCGCAGATCGATCTGGAGCGGTCGATCGCGCTGAGCGAGGCGCTGTTCGAGGACGCCAGCTGGGGCGTCGTGCTGGTGGACGTGGACCTGCGGCCGGCGGTGGTGAACGCGCACGCGGCCCGTGCGCTGGGCACCGGTCGTACGTCGGTGCTCGGGCGGCCGCTCGGGGAGTTGCTGTCGCAGGGTGTGGAGGAGCTGGAGAGCGCGCTGCAGCATGTGCTTGCGGAGGGTGCGCCGCCCGCACCGGCCGAGGTGTGGGTGAGCGTGCGCGCGTCGGAGGGCGAGCAGCGGCGGTGCTGGCGCAGCGGCTTCCTGCGGCTGGCCTCGCCCCTCGCCGAGGAACCGGTCCCGCTGGGTGTGGGCTGGCTGTTCCAGGACGTGACGGAGGCCAAGCACGCCGAGCAGGAGGCGTCCCTGCTGCGGTTCCGCATGCAGCAGCTGCACCGGGCGTCGCGGGCCGCCGCCGAGTGCGAGGATCCGGCGGAGGCGGCGACGGTCCACCTGGACTTCGCCTTGGCCGGTTTCGCCGACCACGCGCTGATCGACCGGGTGGCCGGGGGCGCGCTCACCGATGCGGAGACCGAGGGGCCGGTGCGGCTGGTCCGGGTCGCCGCGACACCCTCGGGGGCGCCGGGCCCGAGCAAGCTGGCCGACCGCGCGGGACTGCCCGTCCGGTACGCCGAGGGGCACCCGGCCCTGCAGTGCGTGGAGCGCATGGGAGCCCTGCGGGCGAGCGCGGGCACCGCTACGCCCGAGGCGGCCCGCACCTGGGCCCTGGCCCGTCAGTGGCCCCCGGACGCGGTGCACGCCCTGTGCGCGGTGCTGCGCAGCCGGGGCCGGACGCTGGGCGTCGTGACGTTCCTGCGGGGCGCGGGCCGCAGCGCCTTCGAGCGCTCCGACGCGATGTACGCGGAGGACGTGGCGGTGCGCATCGCGACGGCGCTGGACCTGGCGGGGACACCGGGCGGGGACTGAGAGGCGCCCACGGCGGCTTCCTATGCCGGGGCGGGGGCGCCAGGCGGGCACTGAGAGGCGTTCGCCGTGGCCCCGTTGCCGGGCGGGGGTGTCGGGTGGGGTGTGGGGGCGGTCGCCCGCTGTGGCTTGCTTCGCCGGGTGGGGTGTGGTGCCTGGAGCGTGGGGTGTGCGCCTCGGCTGCCGCGGTCTTTTGTGCCGGGTGGGGGCGTCGGGTGGGGTGTGGGGGCGGCCGCCCGCTGTGGCTTGCTTCGCCGGGTGGGGTGTGGTGCCTGGAGCGTGGGGTGTGCGCCTCGGCTGCCGCGGTCTTTTGTGCCGGGTGGGGGTGTCGGGTGGGGTGTGGGGGCCGCCACCCGCTGCGGCCCACTCCCGCCGGGTGGGGCTGTGGTGCCCTGAGCGAGAAGGCGCCCGCCCCCGGCCGCAGTGGCCTCGTGTGCCGGTGGGGATGTCGGGTGGTGGGTGCAGGCTTCTCGCCGTGACCCGCTCCGCCGGGCGGGGGTGTGGTGCCTGGAGCGAGAGGCGCCCGCCCCGGCCGCCATAGCCTCGTGTGCCGGGCGGGGACTGGCCGGCGCCCGCCGCGGCCTGGTGTGCCGGGTGGGGCGTGCGGGCCGTGCCCGGGTGGGGCGTGCGGGCCGCGCCCGCCGTGGTCCGCTTCGCCGGGTGTGGTGCCTGAGCGAGAGGCGCCCGCCCGGAGGGCTCAGTGCCGGTAGAAGATCCGGTCGCGGTACCGCTCCATCACCCGGGTGTTCCAGTCGTGGCCGCCGTCGACGTTGCCCGAGCGCAGCAGGGGCGGTTCGATGCCGCGGTCGGCGAGCGTGGTGGCCGCCGTCGCCATGACGGCCTGAAGGAGCGCCGAGGTGACCACCGTGGAGGCGGGGGCGAAGGGGGCCGGGATGTCCTCGTGGGTGAGTTCGGCGTCGCCCACCGCGATCTTGGAGTCGAGGACGAGGTCGCAGTGGTCCTTGAGGTACGTCCCGGAAGCGTGCCGGGACTTCGTCTCCGATGCGTAGGCCACCGATGTCACGCCGATGACCCTGACGCCCAGGGCGCGCGCGTTCATGGCCATCTCGACGGGCAGCGCGTTGCGCCCCGACAGGGAGATGATCAGCAGGGCGTCGCCCTCGCGGAGCGGGGAGCTGTCGAGGACGGCGCTCGCGAGGCCGTCGACGCGTTCCAGGGCGGAGCCGAGCGGCGCGGGCATGACGTCGACGCCGACGACTCCCGGCACGGCGAGCAGGTTCATCAGCGCGAGGCCCCCGGCGCGGTAGACGAGGTCCTGCGCGGCGAGGGAGGAGTGCCCCGCGCCGAAGGCGAAGAGCCGGCCCCCGCTCGCGACGGTGTCGGCGAGGAGCGTCCCGGCCGCGGCGATGCCGTCGGCCTCCTCGTCGCGGATCCGCCGCAGCAGGCCGATCGCGGCGTCGAGGAACTGTCCGGCCGGCGCGCGGTCGCTCATTCGGGATCCCTTCGGGCTGGCCTCGGCGCTTGTGTCGCGCATCACGGTGCGGTCTGGACCAGTGCGGTGTCAACACGGCCGCGGGCTCCGCGCGCCGAGTGCCGTGCGTGCGCCGAAAGGGAAGTCCGTACCCTTGCGCACGGTCGCGTAATCCCCGGCTTTCCCTCCGGCGGCACGGTTGTCGGTGGTATCCGGCAGAATTGGTTGCAGGGCCAGCGCACACGCCGGTGAGCCGTCCAGCCTCCGGCAGATCTCATTCGAGGGGCACGTATGTCCGGACTGATCGACACCACGGAGATGTATCTCCGCACCATCCTCGAGCTGGAGGAAGAGGGTGTGGTCCCCATGCGCGCCCGTATCGCCGAGCGGCTGGACCAGAGCGGTCCCACCGTCAGCCAGACCGTGGCGCGGATGGAGCGCGACGGACTGGTGTCCGTCGCCAGCGACCGGCACCTGGAGCTGACCGACGAGGGCCGCCGGCTGGCCACACGGGTGATGCGCAAGCACCGCCTGGCCGAGTGTCTGCTCGTCGACGTGATCGGTCTGGAGTGGGAGCAGGTCCACGCCGAGGCGTGCCGCTGGGAGCACGTGATGAGCGAGGCCGTGGAGCGCCGCGTCCTGGAGCTGCTGCGGCACCCGACGGAGTCGCCGTACGGCAACCCGATCCCGGGGCTGGAGGAGCTCGGCGAGAAGGACGGCGCCGACCCGTTCCTGGACGAGGGCATGGTGTCGCTGGCCAGCCTCGACCCGGGCGCCGAGGGCAAGACGGTCGTGGTGCGCCGGATCGGCGAGCCGATCCAGACGGACGCACAGCTCATGTACACGCTGCGGCGGGCGGGCGTGCAGCCCGGCTCGGTGGTGAGTGTGACCGAGTCGCCGGGCGGTGTGCTGGTCGGCAGCGGCGGCGAGGCGGCCGAGCTGGAGTCGGACGTCGCCTCCCACGTGTTCGTCGCCAAGCCCTGACCCGCCGCGCCGCCGGGGCGGGCGACCTGCCGGGCGTCGTCAACTGCCGTCGCGCGCGGGGTTCTTGTGGCGTTGGCGTGATCCGGCCCGCATCGGGGGTCCCGTCCGCCGAATGGCAGCGCTCGTGCGTTTCCCGTGCGACGCTGTCGCGTGAGGCATATGACCTGAGAGGCTCTGGGCCGTGGCTCGACAGCGATGTCACCCGGCCGGGGAGGGGGGCTGGAGGATGTGCCGTGGAGCGATGGAGAGCCCCGGCGCCGTGTGGCGCCGGGGCCTGTCCTCCCCTGTGCTGACCCGGAGCCCCGAGCTCTCAGGGTCATTCCCAGCGGACCGGTTTCCCCGAGCGGTCCGCCCCCCGCTGAAGATCTCCCCTCGACGGCGGCGATCAATCCCCGGGGGTGGTCACTCGAACGAGGGGTGTTGTCCGCGGAAACCCCATTCTCGAATGTGCATTCGATAGTCTGCGGGCGGCGCACGGCGCACGTGGGGACAGGTACGGCGACAAGCAGGGCAGAAGGAACAGCAGGCGGGAACACGGTTCACAGGACCGGCCGGCTCCCCGGGAGCCTCGGTCCGCGCGAAGCTTGGGGGGTGCCAGGACATGGCGCGACGCATCGACGTGACCGGGACGGGCGGCGTACGCCTGGCGGCCTGGGAATTCGGCGACCCGCCCAAAACCGACCCGGCGCAGGGGGCGCAGGGGGCGCACGACGGGCACACCGCGCCGGAGGGCTCGCCCGGAGTGCTGTTACTGCACGGTCTCATGGGCCGCGCCTCGCACTGGGCGTCCACCGCCCGCTGGCTCTCCGCGCGGTACCGCGCGATCGCCCTCGATCAGCGCGGCCACGGCCGCAGTGACAAACCGCCGCAGGGCTCCTTCACCCGAGACGCCTACGTGGACGACGTGGAGACCGCTCTCGAGCAGCTCGGCCTCGCCCCGGTCGTCCTCATCGGCCACGCCATGGGCGCCCTGACCGCCTGGCAGCTCGCCGCCAAACGCCCCGACCTGGTCCGCGGGCTGATCATCTGCGACATGCGGGCCTCCGCGCTCGGCGGTGCCTCCCAGCGCGAGTGGGGCCAGTGGTTCGAGACCTGGCCGCTTCCCTTCGCCACGCTCGCCGACGTCCGCAAGTGGTTCGGCGAGGACGACCCCTGGGTGGAGCGGCCCAACCCGGCCCGTGGCGAGTTCTACGCCGAGGTGATGGCCGAGTCCCCGGACGGCTGGCGGCCGGTCTTCGAGCCGGAGCAGATGCTCCGCTCCCGCGAGACGTGGGTGTACGACGCGCACTGGGAGGAGCTGGCCCAGGTCCGCTGCCCCACCCTGGTCGTACGCGGCCTGGACGGCGAACTGGGCCGCGCCGAGGCCCAGGAGATGGTCCGCGTGCTGCCCCGCGGCCAGTACGCGGAGGTCGCCGACGCCGGTCACCTGGTGCACTACGACCAGCCGGAGGCCTGGCGCGCCGCCATCGAGCCGTTCCTCGACTCGCTGGGCGGTCACTGACACCGGCCTCCGCGGGACGCGTCACCCCTTGCTGACCGCCGCCAGGATCTCCGGCAGCCGCCGGGCCGTCCGCGGAGCCGCCAGTTTCAGCCCCGCCGCCGCGAGCGCCGCCCCGTACGCCGTGCCGGCCGGCAGCAGCAGCGACCTCCAGTCGTCGCCGTCGGCGCTCACGTTCAGCCAGATCGTGAGCGCGATGACCGGCGCGCACAGCAGGGCGGCCGCCATCATGCCGCCGAAGATGGAGATCCAGGCGAGCCCGGTCTGCCCGGGAGCGACGTTCTTGTACCCCTCCTGCGGGATGGAGTACGGGAAGCGGGCGGAGGTCCACGCCCCGGTCGCGAGCATCGCGCCGAGCAGCGCGAAGGACAGACCCAGCGCCTCGGGCAGCCGCCGCCAGTCGCCGAGCATGGCCGTGGTCAGGACCGTCACGAGCGTGGCGTACGGCAGGGTGATCAGCAGCAGGGCGTACGCCCGGGCGCGCAGCTCGACGTAGGCGTCACGCGTCGAGGAGATCGTCATGGCGACCATCCAGAACGCCGAGGTGTCCTGCCCGAACTGGTTGTACATCAGGATGCCGAGCATCCCGGCGGCGAAGCACGCGAAGTACACCGACCCGGTGCCCTGCCAGGCGTTGAACACCGGCACGATCAGCCCGATGGCCAGCGACGTCACCCAGGCGGCCTTGGTCTTCGGATCGCGCCACACGTATCGCAGGCTGCGCTCCATGACCGTGCCCGCACGCCCTGCGGGGAGCAGCCTCCCCAGCCCGGTCGAGGAGCGCTCCCGGGCGGCCGACTCGGCGCTCGGCAGGGTGGATCCGTCGGGCGCGGTCATCAGCCGGGTCAGATGCCGCGACCAGAACGCGAGCAGCGCCACCAGCGCACCCGCGGTCAGTGCCAGTCGGGCCAGGGCGAGACCGTAGGACCCCTCGCTCACCGCGTGCACGGCCCCGATCGCCGACGCGGGCGGCACCCACCCGAGCACCTCGGCCGCCGGGTCGAGTTCGCCCAGCCCCGACGTCCCGAGCCGCTGCGCGCCGAAGTTGACGATCTGTGCCCCGATCGCGATGACGAGCCCGCTGAGCACCGCGAGGTCCCGCCCCTTGCGGCTGGTCAGCAGCCGTACGTTGGCGACGGCCACGGCCCGTGCGAAGGCCACGCACACCAGCAGCGCGAGGACGACGGCGACGGCACCGACGGCGAACGCCGCCCCGCCCCGCGCCACCGCGACCACGGAACCGACCAGCAGGCACAGCGTGAACACCGGCCCGATGCCCACCAGCGAGGCCGCGAGCAGCGCCCGCACCAGCGGCCGGGGCCGCAGCGGAAGCATCACCAGCCGGGTCGGGTCGAGGGTCTCGTCACCGCTGGGGAAGAACAGCGGCATCACCGCCCAGCCGAGCCCCAGCACCGCCACCGCCAGCACGGCCACCGACTCGGCGTGCGCGTGGCCGCGCAGCGCGATCAGGCCGATCAGCTGGAGCGCGGCGAACAGCAACGCGCAGACCGCGGAGGTGATGTAGGCGGCCTTGCGCCCGCCGGACTGCCGCAGCCCGTTGCGCAGCAGCGACAGCTTCAGCCGGACGAGGACGGGAGTGATCGCGGGGGTGCTCACCGCGACCCACCGCCCAGCCAGTCCAGGTCGGACCCGGCGTCCCGGCTCTGCGCGCCGACGAGTTCCAGGAACGCCCGCTGCAGCGAGGGCGCGTCCCCGCGCACCTCGGCGAGGGTGCCGGTGGCGCGGATCCGCCCGGCGGCCATCACCGCGACCCAGTCGCACAGCGACTCGACGAGCTCCATGACGTGGGAAGAGAACACGACCGTGGCGCCGGAGGCCGTGTACCGCTCCAGGACGCCCCGGATGGTCTGGGCGGAGACGGGGTCGACGCCCTCGAACGGCTCGTCGAGGAACAGCACTTCGGGGTTGTGGAGAAGAGCGGCGGCGAGCCCGATCTTCTTGCGCATGCCGGTCGAGTAGTCGACGACCAGCTTGTGCTGGGCGCCGGCGAGATCGAGGACGTCGAGGAGCTGGGTGGCCCGCTTGTCGACCTCGGCGCCGGGCAGCCCGCGCAACCGCCCGCTGTACGCCAGCAGTTCGCGCCCCGAGAGCCGCTCGAACAGCCGTAGCCCCTCCGGCAGCACCCCGATCCGCGCCTTCACCTCGACGGGGTCCCGCCACACGTCGTGCCCGACCACCTCGACCGTCCCGTGGTCGGGCCTGAGCAGCCCCGTCACCATCGACAAGGTGGTGGTCTTCCCGGCCCCGTTCGGCCCGACGAGCCCGATGAACTTGCCCGCGGGCAGCTCCAGATCGATCCCGGCCACAGCGACCTGCTGCCCGAACCGCTTCCACAGCCCCCGCACCCGCACAGCGCTTGATCCCACCGCGTCTCCCTCCGTCACCCTGCACCCTACGGTTTCGGTGATGCCCAAGGGGCGCGGGACTGTGCCAATTCGCGGCTCCGCCGGGTGGGCGCGATCGACCACGGACGACCGTCAGCCGCCGCACGACAGCGACCAGGCAGACGAAGAGGCGCGCCTATCGATCCCGCCCGCACGCATAGGCCAACGGAGAGATCAACTCCTCCGCGTCCGGCAGCCACCGATTCGCAGGCGTCGGCCGGCAGGCCCACTGCACGGCCCCCCGCGACCCGAACCGTGTGGGCGGCGCGGCCACATAGGCCCCCTCACCCAGCACGGTCAGATCCAGCGACGACACCGACCACCCCAGCTTCCGCACCAGGTCGGGCACCTTCGCCGCCGCCCCCGGCAGCACGAAGAACTCCATCCGCCGATCCGGCGTGAGGGTCACCGGCCCGAGCGTCAGCTCCATCCGCTCCATCCGCGCCAGCGCGAGGAACCCCGCCGTCTCCGCCACGGAGATCGCGTCGAAGGTCCGCCCCGTCGGCAGCAGGATCGACGCGGTCGGCTGCTTCTGCCACATCCGCCGCGCGACCGTCGCACTGCCCGTCGCCTGCGTCGCCCAGTCCGGACGCGCCGGGTGCGACCCGGGCGCCGGGCACGCCGCGTCACCGCAGGAGCAGCGCTGACTCCCGTCGACGGCTTCCAGCCAGGTGCCGGGGAACACGTCCCAGTGGCGCTCCTCGGCGTAGCGAACAGCGGTCTCCAGCAGCGATTCCCCGCGCTGCTTCGGGATCTGAGCGGCTTCGGTGCCGGCGATCGTCTCTTCCACGATGAACACAACTCTGGTCGTCACCAGGGGTTACGCCCACCCGCGTGCGCGGGGAGGAGCATCGCCCCGGTGTCCGGGGCGCATGGGTGCATGTGCGGGGGCGCGCAGGAGGAACCGTCGTCGGGGCGGGGTAACCACGAGTGGGGCCGGCATCAGCCGTTACCCCGGCATTCCTCACATGCCTCGCATTTTCGCCTGGTCGGCGGGGCATTGATCTTCACGGCCGGATCTTTTCGCTGGGAGGTGAGGGGCTCGGCCGCGGAAGACACGTCAACTCGGTGCACGGGCAGGCTCGGCGCCCCGTAGACGCACCGCCAGACAGCAGGGGGTACGCCCATGGCCGCAAGGCCGCTCGTCGCCAGGCAGCCGAACGAACGGCTCCAGGCGCTCATCCAGGAAGCCGGATGCTCCAACGCCGGCCTGGCCCGCCGGGTCAACATGTGCGGTGCCGAGCACGGACTCGACCTGCGCTACGACAAGACGTCGGTGGCGCGCTGGCTGCGCGGGCAGCAACCACGGGGCCGGGCCCCGGCGATCATCGCCGAGGCCCTGGGCCGCAAACTCGGCCGTACGGTCACGATCGACGAGATCGGCATGGCCAACGGCAAGAACCTCGCCTCGGGCGTGGGCCTGCAGTTCTCGCCGACGGTGCTGGGGGCCATCGAGCAGGTCTGCGAGCTGTGGCGCAGTGACGTGGGGCGGCGGGACTTCCTGTCCGGCTCCTCCGTCGCCGCGTCCGCGCTGGTCGAGCCCAGCCGCGACTGGCTGATCTCCGCGCCCGACGCCCAGGTGTCGCGCTCGGCGGGGCCACGGGTGGGGCAGTCCGACGTCCAGGCGGTGCGGGCCATGACGCAGGCGCTGGTGGATCTCGACCACCAGTACGGCAGCGGGCATGTGCGGCCGGTCGTCGTGCACTACCTCAACAGCGTCGTCTCGGGGCTGCTGGCGGGCTCGTACCGGGAGGCGGTCGGGCGGGACCTGTTCGCCGCGGTGGCCCGGCTGACGGAGCTCGCCGGGTACATGGCCGTCGACACGGGGCAACCGGGCCTGGCCCAGCGCTACTACATCCAGGCGCTACGGCTCGCGCAGGCGGCCGGGGACCGTGGCTACGGCGGTTACGTCCTCGCCGCCTCCATGAGCCATCTCGCCGCGCAGCTCGGAAACCCGCGGGAGATCGCGCAGTTGGCGCGGGCGGCGCAGGAGGGGGCGCGGGGGCGCGTGTCACCGCGTGCGGAGTCGATGTTCCACGCGGCGGAGGCGCGCGGGCACGCCCTCATGGGCGACGTGCGCGCCGCCCAGTCCTCGGCCGGGCGCGCGGTGAGCGCCCTGGAGGCGGCCGACCCGGCCGCCGGGGACGACCCGGTGTGGATCGCGCACTTCGACGAGGCCTATCTCGCCGACGAGTTGGCGCACTGCCACCGGGACCTCGGGCAGGCCGAGGCGGCTGCCCGGTGCGCGCAGGAGTCGCTGGCCGGGCATCCCGAGTCGCGGGCGCGCCGCAGGGCCATCGGATATGTGCTGTTGGCCACGGCGCAGGTGCAGCAGCGCGAGATCGAAGAGGCGTGCGGCACCGGCATGAAGGCCGTGGAACTGCTGGAGGGGCTGCGGTCCGACCGGGGCACCGAGTACCTGGAGGACTTCCAGCAGCGGCTGGAGCCGTACCGGGACGAGGCGGTGGTCAGGGAGTTCGGGGCACGGCTCGACCTGCAGGCCGCCGCGTGAACACAGGGCCTGCGGATGTGTGAACGTGCGGGAAACGGCCGCCCGGGCGCGTGAGGTGACGTGAACGGGGGGCCGTGGTCCGGCGGTGTTACCGCGCTCACAGGGCAGGAGGCCGGGCCCTGTGCTGCGTGGCACGGGGCTCTGGGGACCCGGTAGCGTGACCCGACGATTCACAAGGTCCCCCATTAGTAGGAGTCCCGGTGACGCAGAGTGGACAGGGCGAGGAGCCCTCGGCGCGCCCCGCGCGCGAAGGCATCGTGCTGCCCTCCGACGGTGGCGAGCCCCTGCTGCCGGGCATGACGGGCGGACCGGACGACGCCCCCGGCCGCAGACCCGCCCCGCCGTCGACGGGCGGGCCGCAGGCCTCGGCCCCCGCGGAGGGCCAGACCTGGGGCGGACCGTGGGGCCCGGACCAGCAGCAGAGCGCGCCCTCGCCGGACCAGACCTGGCAGTCCCAGCCCCAGCAGTGGGGCACGCCGGAACCGCCCGCCTGGGACGCCCAGGTCCCGGGCGCGCTCCCCCCGGAGGGCACCCATCCCCCGAACCCGTACGCCGGCACCCCGGCGCACCCCGACCCGTACGGCTCGGCCCAGCCGTCCGCGGGCCACACCGGCTACGACCCGTACGGCACCTCCGGCGGACGGGCCCCGCTGCCCCCGGAGGGCTCGGGCGGGCCCGGGTACGGCTCCGCGCACGGAGCCGGCGGGGGGCAGCAGCCGCAGGGAGCTTCCGGGTACGGGTATCCGCAGGGGACCGGTCTGCCGCAGGGCGCCGACCCGTACGGGGGCGGCCTGCCGCCGGCCTCCGACGGGTACGGGCAGCCTGCCGGCGGAGCGCCGCAGCCGCAGGCGGGAACCGGGTACGGGAGCGGCGGGGGCGCACCCCTGCCCTCACCCCCGGACGAGGGCGCGACCCAGTACATACCGCCCGTCGCGGGGGACGCCGCCGCGGCCACGCAGTATCTGCCGCCGGTCCCGCCGGCCGCCGACGAGGGGGCGACCCAGTACATACCCCCCGTGACGCCCGGAGCGCTGCCGCCCGAGACGCCGTCCGGCCAGGACCCCGAAACGACGCGGTTCCTGGGGACCGGCCCCCGGGCCGGGACGGGAGCCGGGCCGCTGCCCACCGCCTCGCATCCGGACGCCGAGGCCACGCAGTACATCGCGCCGGTGCCGGGCGGGGACAAGCAGCCGCCCGCCGAGTTCGACAACCTCTTCCGCAGCGAGCGGGGCGTCGAGAGCCCGGCCGGGGCCACCCAGCACATGCCCCGCATCGAGCAGCCCCGGCCGCAGCCCCAGCCCTCGTACGGCGCTCCCGGGCCGTCCCACGCCCCGCCCGCCGGAGGCCGCTCACGCGGTGGCCGCAGCGGTTCGCGCGTCCCCGTGATCGCGGCCGTCGGCATCGGCATCGCCGTCCTCGGCGTCGGCGCGGGCGCGCTGCTCGCCGGTGGCTCGGGCGGTGGGGACGACGACGGCGGTGACAAGAAGACGGTGGCGGCCTCCGCTCCCGCGACGGACGGCTCCGCCTCGCCGTCGGCCGACCCGGCCCGGGCCCAGGCCGTCGAGCTGGACAAGCTGCTCGCCGACAGCGGCGACAGCCGCACCACCGTGATCAACGCGGTCGCCGACGTGCGGGGCTGCGACAACCTCTCGCGGGCCGCGAAAGACCTGCGCGAGGCGGCCAAGCAGCGCAGCGGTCTGGTCACCCGGCTCTCCGCCGTCGAGGTCGACCGGCTGCCCGACCACGCCGCGCTGACCACCGCCCTCACCAAGGCCTGGCAGGCCTCCGCGTCGGCCGACAACCACTACGCGGCCTGGGCCGACCAGACCGCGGGCAGGAAGGGCTGCAAGAAGGGCCAGGCCCGCACCACCGACCAGACCCTGGCCGGGAACCGGGCCAGCGGCGTCGCCAGCGCCCAGAAGGCCAAGGCGGCCGGGCTGTGGAACGGGATCGCGAGGAAGTACGGCCTGACCGAGCGTCAGCCGACCCAGCTGTGACGGAGACGGTCCGGTGGGGCGCCCCGGAGCTCACGGGCGTGCCGGGGCCGCACGCCCGGCCCCCCGCGGCGTCCACGCGTGAGGTGCCGGGCGGGGACGCTCAGTAGTCCACGTCGGCGTCCTGGAGCGTCTTCGTGGTGTCGACGAAGCCCTTGCGCGCCGACACCAGCCTCCCCTCCCGCACCACCTGTACGGTCACGTTCGCGTTGACCAGGCGCGGGAAGCCCACGGCGGCGAGCTTGTCCTGGAACTGCCACCGGAGCGTCGGCGTCAGCCCGCCCGTGCTCACCTTCAGGCCGTCGTCCAGGGCCTGCGTGACCGTGTCGGCGGTCACCTCGCCGTCGCCGATCGACTCGGCGACCTGCCGGAACACCGTGTAGGCGATCCACGTGGTCTGCACTCCGGCGTCCGCGGGGTCGATGCGGTTGTCGCCGAAGGCCTCCTGCCGGATCACCCGCTTCATCTCGTCCCAGCGCGGATCGCTCGCCACCGGGTACCAGCCGGTGATGTAGGAGCCCTCGTAGGGCCCCGAGGCTCCGCCGGTCGCGTCGATCACGGTCTGGTCGACGCTGCCGAGCACGGTGGCCGTCCGCACGTCCGGGTAGTCCCCGCGGGCCCGCCGGAAGGAGTCCATGAAGGTGCCGCTGCGGTCCCCGAGCGCGGGCACCACGCATCCCTGGCCGGTTCCCCCGGTGGTCGTGCGCAGGGCCCGCTCGGCCTGGTCGTCGTACGCGGTGGCGTCCTCGGCCGCCCGCTGGTCGTTCGAGGCCCGGTGCCCGCCCGCCTTCAGACCGGAGTCGAGCAGCGGGGGCAGCTGGTCGCCCGCGAGGGTGTCGGGACGGATCAGCGCGACGGGACCGCAGTCGGAGAGCGCGCTGCCGAGGCCGGCGAGCAGCGCGGGCTGGCCGCCGTTGACGGGGTAGGACAGGGGGCTGGTGAACTCGTCATTGGTGATGCCGTAGCCGCCGATGTAGGGGATGCCCGCGCCCTCGAGCGAGGGGAAGAAGGAGCCCGCGTACTGACTGTAGGATCCGACGACCGCGACCACGTTCTCCTTGGCGGCCCGCCGGGCGCACTTCGCGGCGGCCACGCTGTCGTTGTGGTCGTTGCAGGTCAGCACGTTGAGCTTGCGGCCGTTGATCCCGCCGCCCGCGTTGATCCAGCGGGCGTAGGCACGGGCCAAGGCGGGCATGCCGGGTTTGTTGGTGGCCTCGGTGTTCTGCGGGGCCCAGGTCATGACGGTGATGGTGTCGCCCCCGGCATCCTCCGTGGTGCCGGGGACGACCCCGCATCCGGCGAGCAGCGACGCGCACGCGACCGCCGTGAGCGCGGAGAGGATGCCGTGTCCGGCGTGACGGGTGAGGAGGCCGGGGAGGAATGTGCTGCGGGTGCGTCGCCTGCCGGTCATGGTTCTGCACGATTCCGCCACACGGCTAACCCATGAGTGATCTCCGGTCAACAATGGGTGACACGCCGGTGAATTGCGGGGGCCGGTGTGACCGATGTGGAGGGGAACGTACGATCGATGACCGTGCAAGCTTCGGAGAACTCTTCCCGACGTGGCCGTCGCTCATCCACCATGGGCGGCATGCCTGTCAACGACATGCCGTGGTGGCGCTGGCGCAGCAACGTGCGCTCGGCGCTGCACATGCTCTCCGATCCCGTCTTCCAGCGGGACGTCTGGCTGGCCGGCGTGGACGGCTACGGCGACGTGACCGACGCGGTGTACCGGCTGGTCGAGGACACCTGGCTGGACCACTGGTCCGCCGAGAAGTACGTCGGCACGATCTTCCGCGACTCCGAGGAGGCGGTCCTCGTCGACAGCGCGGTGCTGCGCGTGCTGCGGATCATGCACCAGGTCGGGCCGGACGCGCCGGTTGCCGCGTACCTCGAACACGAGGCGTGGCCGGAGGCGGTCCGGGCGGCCCGGGACGCGCACGTGCGGCTCGCGGCGAGCGACGGCGAGGAGCCGGACGCGCCGCCGTCCAGCCTGGAGGTGCTGCGGATCGTGACCAGGTCCGCCTAGGCCCTGCCGTTTCGGATCGTCTCGGCGTCGCGGGCCCCGGCACGCATGTCTGCGGCGTTGTCGCGGTGGTCCGTCCTGCGGGACGATTGCCGGTGGTGTCGTCCCTTGTGGGAACCTGTCCCGCATGAACGAGCAGTCCACCAGCGCCGCGGTCCCGGCCGACCAGTACGTCCTCACCCTGTCCTGCCCTGACCGGAAGGGCATCGTGCACGCCGTGTCGAGCTATCTGTTCATGACCGGGTGCAACATCGAGGACAGCCAGCAGTTCGGCGACCACGACACGGGACTGTTCTTCATGCGGGTCCACTTCTCGGCGGATGCGCCGGTGACCGTGGAGAAGCTGCGGGCCAGCTTCGCCGCGATCGGCGACTCGTTCCAGATGGACTGGCAGATCAACCGGGCCGACCAGAAGATGCGCATCCTGCTGATGGTCAGCAAGTTCGGGCACTGCCTGAACGACCTGCTGTTCCGGGCGCGGACCGGGGCGCTGCCGGTGGAGATCGCCGGAGTGGTGTCGAACCACACGGACTTCGCCGAGCTGGTGGGCTCGTACAACATTCCCTTCCACCACATTCCGGTGACGAAGGACACGAAGGCCGAGGCGGAGGGGCGGCTGCTCGACATCGTGCGGGAGGAGAACGTGGAGCTGGTCGTGCTCGCCCGCTACATGCAGGTCCTCTCGGACGACCTGTGCAAGGCGCTGTCCGGGCGGATCATCAACATCCACCACTCCTTCCTGCCGAGCTTCAAGGGCGCGAAGCCGTATCACCAGGCGCACGCCCGGGGTGTGAAGCTGATCGGCGCGACGGCTCACTACGTGACGGCCGACCTCGACGAGGGGCCGATCATCGAGCAGGAGGTCGAGCGGGTCGGGCACGACGTGACGCCGGAAGGACTCGTCGCCATCGGGCGCGACGTGGAGTGCCAGGCGCTGGCCCGGGGTGTGAAGTGGCATGCCGAGCGGAGGATTCTGCTCAACGGGCGGCGGACGGTGATTTTCGCCTAAGGGGTCCTTTCACTATGCCCGTCCGGGTCGCGCGGCCTGGTGCCGCACCTCGCCGCGTTGCCGAAACGCCCTAGTAGCTCCGCTACGAGGGCTTCCCGGCGCCTTGCGATGCACGGCACCAGACCACGTGCCCTGATCGGACGCTCATAGTGAAAGGACCCCTAAGGCGCCCGGATCGGCCTGCCTGGGGGCGGATGCGGGCCGGATGTGGTGGTCCGCGCGGTTCCCCGCGCCCCTGGGGGCACGTTCCTGAGGCCGGGTGCTACATCCGGCTCAGTGACGCCGCCGCGAACAGGACGTCCCTGATCGCCTCCTTGTCTCCCACCTGGCCCGCCGCTGCCTCCTGCGGAGGTACGTGACCGGCCGCCAGGCGGCAGAACTCGACGCCGTCCAGGGCCACGTGAGCCACCTCGTGCTCGGCGGAGCCCCTCGCCGCGGGGGAGTCGAGGGGGATCAGCCACTCGCCGCCGCCCGAGCCCTCGATCTCCAGACGGAGGCTGCGGCCCGGCTCGCCCGCCGCGACCAGGTGACGGTGGCGGGCGGGGGAGGCCAGTCCGGCCCGGCGGCGGTGGGCCAGGGCCGTCGGCAGCATCCGGGCCGCCAGGTCGATCATGCGGTGCAGATGGCGCGGCGAGGGCGGGTCGTAGGGGTAGTCGACCGCGTCGGCGATGTCCTCCGCGTGCACCCAGCACTCGAAGGCGCGGTCGAGCATCGCGTCGTGCAGGGGCAGCTCGAAGTCGCCGTACGACACCGCCGTCTTCCCGGCGCCGCCGCCCGTGAGGGACACCGTGCGGACGAGGTTGTGGCTCTGCTCCCGCCAGGGCGCGCGCAGGAACCGGGTGGGCGGGAAGCGCGAGGCGCGCCAGAACGCCTCGGTGCGGGCCGCCGGTGTCGGGTGCCGGGACGGGACGTCGCCCAGCGGGTCGTCCAGGCCGAGCGCGACCGCCACCAGGCCGTCGACGCTGAGCAGATGCGCGATGACCCCGGCGACGGTGGTGCGGCGGCTCGTCGACTCGTCGGAGCGGAACCAGCGCAGCCGCACCGGCGCGTGCCACTCGGCGTCGCCGAAGTCCTGGAGCAGCGCGTCCAGGCGCGCGGTCTCGGCGTCGTACGCGGCGGCCCAGTCCGGTACCGGGACGCGCGGCGGGCGCCGCTCCAGGCAGGTCTGAAGG
The DNA here is from genome assembly GCF_040303285.1 of Streptomyces sp. NPDC096046. Lineage (NCBI taxonomy): Bacteria > Bacillati > Actinomycetota > Actinomycetes > Kitasatosporales > Streptomycetaceae > Streptomyces > Streptomyces sp. NPDC096046. The sequence goes on from NZ_JBEOSZ010000028.1 coordinate 89,796, forward strand.
ACACGGGTGCGCAGGCCCGGGTCCAGGTCGAGGCTCTCGGGGCGTTGCAGCAGCCCGACCGCCTCGCGCAGCCGCCGGGCCTCGTCGGCGCAGAAGCCGCAGTCGCCGAGGTGCTCCTCGACGGCCGTGGCCTCCTCGGCCGAGCACGCGGCCAGCGCCCAGGCACCGAGCAGGGACTTCAGCACGGCGTGCTCGAAGACGGGCGGGGCGGGCGGCGGTGCCGGGTCGCCGAACGCCGCCGGCTCGGGCAGCGGCAGTCCGCCGTCCTCGACGGAGACCCGGGGCACGGGTATGCGCGGTGGGTGTCCGGGTCCCGGGCCGTCGCCGCGCCCGGACGTCTCCGGCCCTTCCGGTGCGCCTCGGCCGGTCGAGCCGGCCGATCGGGAGGGACCGCCGAGACTCCGCCCGCCTTCGCCGCTCTGATCCCGAGTGCCGCTCTCGTCCCGGCCGTTGCCCTGCTCCTCGCGGCCGTCCTCGCCCTCATCTCCGTCGTACGCCTCGTACCGCTCCGGTCCGTTCACACCGCACCCCCGTGTCCGGGCGGTGGGCCCGGTGCCCCGGCGTCGTGGGCGGTGGACAGCAGTTGCAGGCCCAGACGCAGGCGGCGGCGGGCCTCGTCCTCGGTGATGCCGAGGTCGGCGGCGGTCTGGCGGTAGTCGCGGCGCTGGAAGTAGGCCCGTTCCAGGGCCGAGCGCAGGGGGACCGGCATGGACTGGACGATGTAGTCGGCGCGGGCGGCGACCGAGGCACGGCGCACCCGGTGCTCCAGTTCCTCCGTGGTGCCGGAGCCTTCGCGGGCGAGGGCGGCGGTCTCCGTGGCGCGCAGCCGCTGCACCGCCAGCCGGTGGGTCAGTGCGGCGACCCAGGTGCGCAGCGGACCCTGCCTGGGGTCGTAGGAGTCGGGATGCTCCCAGACGTGGACGAAGACCTCGCGGGTGATGCCGTCGGCGGCGCGCTCGTCGCCGAGCACGCGGTGGGCGAGGCCGTGCACGAGGGAGGCGAACCGGTCGTAGAGCTCACCGAGGGCGGCAGCTTCCCCGCGGGCGAGCCGCTGCTGCATCGTGCGGTCCCAGCGAGGCGGTACGTCCTTTTTCGCCATGCGGCCCCCTCACCCCCTGCTCGTGTTCCCGCGCGCGTGTCCGGTCCAGCCTGGGCCAGACGTCTCCTCGAATGTAGTCGGCACGTCCGGTAGCGCACGCCCCTTTGTGACAATGTGCGCCCCCTGACCGGCCGTAGGTGGTAGAGGACCACCGGCGCTCGCACCGGGAGCCTTTGGGCTCGCGCCTACCCACGAACCTCCCGATCAGACCTGACTGAAGAGGATCGAACAGGATCGAAGTCGACTAAAACAAGCCTCTTGCGCCGGGGAACCGTTTCTCGGGTCGCGTTTCAGGGAACGGCCGCTGGGCAGCCGCGCTGCAAGGAAGCGTAGGGACTGCTTCCGTTCTGGCGATCGAGGGGCGTGGTGGTGACCTTCAATGTGACCGGTGGCGAGCAGGGCGGATGGGCTGTGCTCCACGTGTCGGGCGAGCTGGATCTGGTGACCTCACCGGTGCTGCGTCAGCGTGTGCACGACGTGGTGGCCGAGGGGAATCACTGCCTCGTGCTGGACCTGTCCGAGGTGTTCTTCTGCGATTCCAGCGGCGTCGGCGTGCTCATCGCGGCCCGCCGCCTGATCCGCTCCTGCCAGGGCCGGCTGCGCCTGGTGCTGCCCGCCCGGGGCGCGGCCGACGGATCGCACGTCAACCGTGTCCTCGGAGCGCTGGGCGTGCGCAGGCTGTTCGACGTGTACGGCGATGTGGACGCGGCCCTCGGCGACGAGGGCGAACCCCTGTCCGCGTGACGGGACGAGGACGCGCGGGGGACCGAGTGCCGCTGTTTCGCCCCACCGGTTTCCCGGTACCCCCCGTCTCGGCGGAAGTGACGTTTTCCCGCACCCGAACGGCTGCTCCGTCGTACGCTCCGACCGAGACCCACCCCATCCGACGTAAGGCGGCCCGAAAGAGACATGGTCAGCAGCGAGAACGAGCGCAAGATCGCCGCCCGGTTCGCCACCTTCGACCAGGACGGCAACGGCTACATCGACCGCGAGGACTTCTACGGCGCGGTCAAGGCGCTGCTCACGGAGTTCGGCGTGGCGGCCCGGTCCGACAAGGGGCAGGCCCTGTACGGCGGCGCCGAGGCCTTCTGGCAGGGCATGGCCGGGATGGCGGACCGTGACGGCGACCAGCGCATCACGCGCGAGGAGTTCGTCAACGGCGCGGTCAAGCGCCTGCGCGACAACCCCGACCGGTTCGCCGAGATCGCCCGCCCGTTCCTGCACGCGGCCCTGGACGTCGCCGACGCCGACGGTGACGGTGCCGCGACGGTCGAGCAGGCCGCACGCGTCCTGAAGTGTCTCGGCGTCCCCGAGGACGCCACCCGGCCGGCCGCCGCCGCGCTCGACGGGGACGGTGACGGCAAGGTCGGCGAGGCCGAGGTCGTCCCGGCCTTCGCCCGCTACTTCACCGTGCCCGAATAGCCCGACCCGGGGGCGCGTGCCCAGGCGGCCTCACCTGTCCGCATAGCGCTCGCGCAGCTTGTACTTCAGCACCTTCCGCAGCGTCTCGCCGCGCGGAAGGGCGTCCACCACCTCAAGCCGCTCGGGCAGCTTGCGCACCGACAGTCCCTCGGTGCGCAGGAACGCGGTCACGCCCGCGAGCGTCAGGGAAGCGGCTCCCGGCGGCTGTTCCACCACCGCGCACACCAGCTCCCCGCGTTCGGCGTCGGGCAGGCCGATCACCGCCGCGTCGCCGATCGCCGGATGCCGGAGCAGCAGGTCCTCGATCTCCCGGGCCGAGATGTTCTCGCCCTTTCGGATGATCACGTCCTTCAGGCGGCCGGTGAGCACCAGGTGCCCGGTCCGCGTGAGGTGCCCGAGATCGCCGGTGCGCAGGAACCCGTCCTCGTCGAAGGCCTCCGCCGTCTGCTCGGGGTCCAGATACCCGCGGCACACGGCCTCCCCGCGCAGCCGCACCTCCCCGTCCACGATCCGGATCTCCATGCCCTCCGGCGGCCGTCCCTCGGTCGCCGCCAGCAGTCCGGGGTCGTCGTCCGGTGCCCCCATGGTGATCATCGGCACCTCGGTCATGCCGTATCCGTGGGTGAGCTGCACGCCCATCTCCCGCACCACGGCGTGGTACAGCTCCGGTGGCTTGGGCGCCCCGCCGCCCGCCAGCAGCCGAAGGGTGGGCACCACGGGCGTCCCCGGCCGCTTGCGCTGCTCGGCCAGGAACATCGAGTAGAACGCCGTCGACCCGCCCGCCATCGTCACCCCGTGCGCGCGGTACGCCGCCAGCGCGTCCGGCAGCGCGAACTGCTCGAACAGCACCGCCGGGAAGCCGTACAGCAGCAGCATCACCGTGTAGTCGGGGCCGCCGATATGGGCGTACGGGAAGGCGATCGAACCCACGTCGTTCGCCGCGGGCCGCAGCGCGTGGGCCAGGCAGGAGCCGCCCGCGAGCAGCGAACGGTCCGTGTGCAGCACGCCCTTGGGGTCCGAGGTCGTGCCGGACGTCCAGTAGATCCAGCGGACGGCGGTGCCGTCGGAGGGCGGGGGAGGCAGGAGCGACGGATCGCCGTCGGGCAGGGTCTCGTAGGCCTCGAAGACGCCCTTCGCGCCCAGTCGGCGGGCCATCTCCCCGTGGTCGAAGCCGCGCCAGACGCCCGGCACCGCGAAGAACTCCGCCTCGGACGCGCGCAGCGCGAAGCCGACCTCCCGGTCGCGGTAGAAGGGGATCACCGGGGTCTGCACGGCGCCCAGACGGGCCAGGGCGAAGGACAGCACGGCCGTCTCGATGCGGGTGGGCAGCTGCCAGGCGACCACCGTCCCGGGGCGCACACCCATGCCGTACAGCCCGGCCGCGACCCGCTCGGCACGCGCCCGCAGGGCCTCGAAGGTGAGCGTGCGGTCGTCCTGGAGGAAGAGCGGCCGGCCCGGGGTGAGGGCGGCGCGGCGGGTGACCAGCTCCCACAGGGTGCCGGACGAACTCAGGGCGTGCGCGGTCTCGTTCACGGGTGTCCCCCTGCTCCTTGGCTGACGGACCGTCAGGTGGGATGCTAACTGACGCTGCATCAGATACGTACCGTCCGGCGGAGGGGACCCATGGCGACCGAACTGCCCCGCATCATCAGCGTCGACGACCACGTGATCGAGCCCGCCCACCTCTTCGACACCTGGCTGCCGGCCAGGTACCGCGAGCGCGGACCCAGGGCGCTGACCGCCGGGATCGGTGAACTCGCCTACATCGGCGGCACGTACCGCATCACCATGGACCCGGACGGCCCGCCCACCGACTGGTGGGTCTACGAGGACCTGAAGTTCCCGTACAAGCGCAACATCGCCGCCGTCGGCTTCGACCGGGACGAGATGACCCTGGAGGGCATCACCCGCGCGCAGATGCGGCCCGGCTGCTGGGACCCGAAGGAACGCCTGAAGGACATGGACCTCAACCACGTCGAGGCGAGCCTGTGCTTCCCCAGCTTCCCCCGGTTCTGCGGGCAGACCTTCGCCGAGGCGCACGACAAGGAGGTCGCCCTCGCCTGCGTGCGCGCCTACAACGACTGGATGGTCGAGGAGTGGTGCGGCGACAGCGGCGGGCGGCTCATCCCGCTGTGCCTGATCCCGCTGTGGGACGTCGGCCTGGCGGTCGCGGAGATCCGCCGCAACGCCGCGCGCGGGGTGCGTGCGGTGACCTTCTCCGAGATCCCCACCCACCTCGGGCTCCCGTCCATCCACTCCGGCTACTGGGACCCGTTCTTCGCCGTCTGCGAGGAGACCGGGACGGTCGTCAACATGCACATCGGATCGTCCTCGCAGATGCCGGCGGCCTCCCCGGACGCCCCGCCCGCCGTCCAGGCCTCGCTCAGCTTCAACAACGCGATGGCCTCGATGATGGACTTCCTCTTCAGCGGGGTGCTGGTGCGGTTCCCGCGCCTGAAACTCGCCTACTCCGAGGGCCAGATGGGCTGGATCCCGTACGCCCTGGAGCGCGCCGACGACGTGTGGGAGGAGCACCGGGCCTGGGGCGGCGTGCGCGACACCGTCCCCGAGCCGCCGTCGACGTACTACTACCGGCAGATGTTCTGCTGCTTCTTCCGCGACAAGCACGGGGTCGCCTCGATCGACGTCGTAGGCCGGGACAACGCCACCTTCGAGACCGACTACCCGCACGTCGACTCGACCTTCCCGCACACCAGGGAAGTCGCCCTCGACCATGTACGGGGCCTCGACGACGAGACGGTCTACAAGCTGATGCGGGGCAACGCCATCCGGATGCTGGACCTGGACCTCGATCGCTGATGGACCTGTCGTACACGCCCGAGGAGGAGGACTTCCGGGCCCGGCTGCGGGGCTGGCTCGCGAAGACGGTCCCGGGTCTCCCGCCCAGACCGTCGCCCGGCGACTGGCCGGGGCGGCGGGCCTACGACCTCGGCTGGCAGCGCACGCTCCACGACGCCGGATACGCCGACGTCCACTGGGGCGCCACACCGAGCGTCCGCCTGATCTTCCTGGAGGAGACCGAGAAGGCCGGCGCTCCCTATGTGGGCGCCAACTTCGTGGGTCTCCTGCACGCCGGACCGACCATCGCCGCGGAGGGCACGCCGGAGCAGCGGGAGCGGTGGCTGCCGCCGATCCTGCGCGGCGAGGAGGTCTGGTGCCAGGGCTTCAGCGAACCGGAGGCGGGCTCCGACCTCGCGGCCCTGCGCACCCGCGCGCGGCGCGACGGCGACGCCTACGTGGTGACCGGCTCCAAGATCTGGACCTCCCACGCGGAAGTCGCCGACTGGTGCGAGCTGTTGGTCCGCACCGACCCCGAGGCGCCCAGACACCGGGGCATCACCTGGCTCGCCCTGCCCATGGACGCGCCCGGCGTCACCGTACGGCCGCTGCGCACGCTCGCCGGGTCGGCCGAGTTCGCCGAGGTGTTCCTCGACGAGGTGCGGGTGCCGGTCGCGAACCGGGTCGGCGACGAGAACGACGGCTGGCGCGTGACCATGGTGACGCTCTCCTTCGAACGGGGTACGGCCTTCGCCGGCGAGGTCGTCGCCTGCCGCCGGGTGCTGGGCGAACTGGCCGTCGAGGCCCGTACGAACGGCCGCTGGGACGACCCGGCCCTCAGACGCCGACTGGGCAGGCTCAACGCCGAGTTCCGGGCGCTGTGGCGGCTCACGCAGTGGAACGTGAGTGCGGCGGAGGCGTCGGGCGGGGTACCGGGCGCCGGCGGCTCGGTCTTCAAACTCCGCTACTCGCACGCCCGCCAGGAGTTGTACGACGCCGCCGCCGAGGTGCTGGGCCCCGACTGCCTCGACCTGGACCGGCCGTGGACCCTCGACCGGCTGTCCGCCCTGTCGTACACCATCGCGGCCGGCACCTCGCAGGTGCAGCACAGCATCATCGCCGAGCGCGTCCTCGGCCTGCCGAAGGGCCGGTGAGGCGCCGTGCGGTTCCGTCTCACGGACGACCAGCACGCCCTGCGGAACGGGGTGCGCGGGGTGCTCGCACGGCGCTTCGGCGGGGAGGCGCTGCGGGCCGCGCTGGAGGGCGCCGGCGAGGGTGCCGCCACCGGGGCGCCGCCCCTCGACCGGGAGGTGTGGCGGACCCTCGGTGACCTCGGGTTCTTCGCGCTGCGGGTGCCGGAGGCCGACGGTGGGGTCGGACTCGGTCTGCCGGAGGCGGCGTTGGCGTTCGAGGAGGCGGGGCGGGCGCTGCTGCCCGGTCCGCTCGTCGCCACCCACCTCGCGGCCGGTGCCGTACCCGGTGCGGCCACCGGGGAGACGGTGGTGGCGGCCGTGGACGGAGAGCTGGTGGAGTGGCTGGCGCAGGCGGACGTCGTCCGCGGGGACACCACCGGAGCCGTGCCGCTGCGCTCCCTCGACCCGCTCACCCCCCTGCACCGCCTGCCCGCGCGGCGATCCGCCCCCGACCCCGTCGCGGTCCTGCTCACCGCCGCCGAGCAACTCGGCACGGCCGGCCGCGTCTGCGAACTGGCGGCGCAACACGCCCGGGCCCGCGAACAGTTCGGCCGGCCGATCGGGGCCTTCCAGGCGGTGGCGCACCTGTGCGCGGGGATCTTGGTCCGGACGGAGACGGCCCGCGCCGCCGTGTACGCGGCCGCCGTCACCGCCGACCCGGCCGACATCGCCGCGGCCCGGCTCCTCGCCGACGAGGCCGCCGTGCGCGGCGCCCGGGACTGTCTCCAGGTGCACGGCGGCATGGGCTTCACCTGGGAGTCCGAGGTCCATCTGCATCTGAAACGCGCATGGGTTCGAACCCAGCGTGCGGGCGGTGTCACGGAGAGTGAGGAGTTGCTCGCGGCCGCGCTGGCTCCCGGAGCGGCCTGACGGGTCGTCTGGCTGCGGCATCGACGTGCGCGCTCCCGGAGATGTCAAGGATCGTGGCATACCGGAATCACGGAGCGTTGATATCGGCTTGTGTCCTCGGCGTGACTCGTTGCGGCCCGGAGTCCGTTGCCCGCTCCGGTACCTTGTGTCAAATGCGAGTGGCTCCGAGCGCAGTGCGACCCAGTGGCGCGGCCTGTTCGACTGCCCGCGGCGAGCGTCGCACAGTATGCCGCACGGGTACTCCTTCGCGCTGGAATATGCCCGAAGCGCTTGTTGGCGTGACCGTACGTCAACCATGCTGTCCCACAAGGGATTCACGTTCTGTGATCCCTGTCCCGGCCGTTGTTCTGGCCATGCAGAAAATGGCTACGATCGTGGCCTTCGTGAGGCGCGAGCCTAAGTGTCCGCCGGTTCGGATGGTGTGAGCGGTGCAGGTGCTTCAAGTGCAGCTGGAGATCCGGCCCGACCCCGCAGAAGTGGGGCGAGCCCGGCGGTGGGCCCGCTCCCGCCTGGCCGGGTCCGGCATACAGGCCGACGAGCCCCTCGCCGAGACACTGATCCTGCTCGTCTCCGAGCTCGTCACCAACGCCGTGGTGCACACCGGCCGCCCCGCCGTCCTGCGCCTTTCCCTGCCGCCCGTGGTGACGGAGGAGGCCACGGTCCGCCTGGAGGTGGCGGACCGCAGCGGCCGGGCCCCCGTGCCCCGGTGCGCCGGTGACGAGGCGACGGGCGGCCGGGGCCTGGCTCTCGTCGACGGCCTCGCCGACCGCTGGGGCTGGAGCGTCGAGACCACCGGCAAGCGCATCTGGTGCGAACTGGACCGGTGCGCGAAATCCCGTGACCTGTCGGCGTCGTGCGGAGGCGGCGCGGTGGCGTACGGCGGCGGGGCGTCGTTCGAAGGGCTGGCGTACGAGGCGGTCTAGTGCCGCAGCAGGCAACGTTCGCCCCGTCGCGACGCCCGGCACGCACTCTCGCCGCACCGGGCGCAAGCCCAGTACACCCAGTACGAGGGCT